>NZ_JBHXSL010000002.1:6459-291803 GCF_042714725.1 Streptomyces sp. NPDC058685 | reverse complement strand
CGCGTTCTTCCTCGTGCGTGCGGTCTGTGCTGTGCTCGGGCTCGTCCTGTGGCGTTGTTCTTATATATCCGGCCTCACGAGTACCGACCCCCGCCCACCCCCCCCCCGCCCGCCCCGCCACCCGCATACCGGCTTACCGTCGTCCCGCTGTGAGTCGCCGTACCAACGGCGGCCGCCCACAAGGGAGATCGGGGGTGCGTTCGTGCGGATCGGACTGCTTACGGACGGTGGTTATCCGTATGCGACGGGTGAGTCCAGGCTGTGGTGCGACCGGCTCGTGCGCGGGCTCGCACAGCACGACTTCGACGTCTACGCCCTCAGCCGCAGTGCCCAGCAGGTGGAACAGGGCTGGATCCAGCTCCCGCCCCAGGTGCAGCGAGTCCGCACCGCCCCGCTGTGGGCCCCCGAGGACGACGGGCACACCTACGGACGCCGTGACCGGCGGCGCTTCCTCGGCCACTTCAAGGAGCTCGCCGCCGCCGTCTGCGCGGACGGCGACGACCACCGCGAGGCCTTCGCCGAGGGGCTGTACGGACTGGCCGACCTCGCCCGCGAGCGCGGCGGACTCTACGCGGCCCTCCGCTCCGAGTTCGCCGTCCGTGTCCTCGAATCCGCCTGCCGCGCGCCCGGCGCACGCCGCACCGTGCACGCCGCCACCGTGCCCGACTACCTCATGTTCGCCGACGAGCTGGAGCGCACGCTGCGCCCGCTCTCCCTCGACTGGTACGGCGACGACGGCCTCGGCACCGCCGACCTCTGCCATGCCGCGTCCGGCGGATCCGCGGCCCTGCCCGGCCTGTTGGCCAAACGCTTCTTCGGGGTTCCGCTGCTGGTCACCGAGTACGGCGTCCACCTGCGCGCGCACTATCTGTCCGCCGACGGCGCCGAACTGAGCGCCCCCGTACGCGCCCTGCTGGCCGCATTCCAGCGACGGCTCGCCGCCGAGGTCTACGCCCAGGCCTCCGTGATCACCCCCGGCAACGCCCACGCCCGGCGCTGGCAGGAGAAGTGCGGCGCCGACCGGGCCAAACTGCGCACCGTCCACCCCGGAATGGAGGCGGACCGGTTCGCCGCCGTGGGAGAGGGAGCCGACAGCGGCGACCCGCACACCCTGGTGTGGATCGGCCGCATCGAGCCCGCCAAGGACCTCATCGCGCTGCTGCATGCCTTCGCCGAGGTGCGCAAGGCGGAACCGCAGGCGCGGCTGCGGCTGTTCGGGGCGCCGGTGCACGGAGCCGAGGCCGCCACCTATCTCGCCCACTGCAAGGCCCTGGCCGCTCAGCTGTTCCCCGACGAGGCGGCCGACGCGCACGCCGTCGGCGACAACCCCGTCTCCTTCGAGGAGATCGGCGGACCCGAGGCCCCGGAACTCGCCGACGCCTACGCGACCGGCGGCGTGGTCGTGCTCTCCAGCGTCGTCGAGGGCTTTCCGATCAGCCTGGTCGAGGCGATGTTCTGCGGGCGCGCGACCGTCTCCACCGACGTCGGCGCGGTCGTCGAAGTCATCGGCGGCACCGGCCTGGTGGTGCCGCCGCGCAACCCGAGGGCGCTCGCGGACGCCTGCATCGCGCTCCTGCGCGACCCGGAGCGCAGGGAGCGGCTGGGCGCCGCGGCGCGCGCCCGGGCGCTGGAGCTCTTCACCATCGAACAGAACCTCGCGGCATTTCGCGGCATTTACCTGGAGCTGATCTCCCACTCACCGGTCCGGCGCGAGGCCGTCGACGAGGACGGCGCACCCGTCCCCTTCGGTCACCCCGCCGAGGCACACATGCAGGGCCGATGGACGGACCGGGCGGCCGGCCCCGAATCCGGCCGCGAATCCGGCACCGCGTCCGGCCCCGCACCGGACGACCGCACCGCCCCCGGCGCCGTGCACCACACGGCGCCCAGGTGGGCCGACGGCCCGAGGGCCGGTCAGGCCGCCCCGGCGACGGCCGACATCCCCACCCCCGCGAAGGAGGCACGCGCATGACCGCCCCCCGCGTCACCGACAGCGCGCACGCCGAAGACCCCTCCCCATTGGACGGACTCGCCTTCGACGACCCCCGCGCACCCGCCGACGCCGACGGCTGGGACACCACGTCCGACGCCCTCCTCGGCCGGTCCGCGGTCTGGGAGGACGAGCCGGCGAAGACGGCTCCCCGCATCCCGGCCACCCCGCGCCGGGGACCCGCGGATCCGGTGAAAGCCCTGATGCATCGGCACCGGGAACTCTGCCAGCGGGCCGTCGACCCGCTGGAGATCGCCGCCGGTCTCGAGGCGCACGGCGTCACCGACCGCACGGCCGCCCGATTCCGGCACCGTGACGTCTTCTCGCTCGCCGAGGAGCTGTACGCACGGGTCCCCAGGGGCGAATCGCAGACACCGGCCCGTCCCGGACGCGGCCTGCCCCGTCCGGCCGCGGCGGGCTTCCCCCTCGTTCTGCTCACCCTGCTGCCGGGCGCCCTGTGCGCGCTGGCCGTCGCCGGTCTGCACCCCCTGGAAGGCACTCCGCGGACCGCGGCCACCGTCACCGGCGCGGTCGCCGTCACCGTCGCCCTCTCCCTCTGTCTGCGGCGCGGCCCGCTGCGCGCCCAGCGGCGCACGGTCCCGGCCCTGCGCCTGTGGACCCTCTGGCTGCTGGCCTACGCCGCATACGGCACGGACCTCCCGACGCGGATCATGGGCGGTGGCGAGACAACGCCCGCCCTGAGCGCGGGCCCGCTCGTCGGCCTCGCCCTCGCCGTCGCCCCTGCGGCCTGGTGCGCCCACCTCTTCTCCGTCCAGGCCCGGCGCCGGCTCGACGGCAGCCGGGGCCTGGAGGAGTTCGCGTCCGGGGTGCGGCCCCTGCTGCTCGGCGTCGTCGCGCTGTACGTCGGCGTCCTGACCGCGCTGCTCGCCGTCACCCGCCTCGCTCTCCCGTACGACGATCTCGCCCCCGCGGTCGGACTCGGCGTCCTGCTGTTCCTGGCCCGGCTGCTCGTCGTCCACCACTTTCCCGCGGCGGCAGCCACCGGACTCGCGGCGGCCTGTGCCGTCGAGGCCGCCGCGATCCTGCTCCTGCTCGCCGGGCGGCTGCCCGGCGGCGGCTTCCTGGCGACCCCGGTCGAGGCGGCCGTGACCGCCTGGGGTGCTTCCGCCGTACCGGCCGCCGCCTGCGCGGCGGCCGCGGCCGGACTGCTGGCCCACGCCACCGCGGCCCTGTCCCGGGCATCCGCCCACACCGAATGACAGCCCTTCCGACCTCCCGCGGCGCCGACACCACGGGCGTACCCAGCACCCTCACCGACAGCAACACCTCGAAGGAGAACGCGACATGACCCCCCAACCCCCGGTCCCGGCCCGTCGGCACAGAAAGGTCGCGCGATGAGGGTGCTGCTGCTCGGAGCCAACGGATTCCTCGGCCGCTTCGTCGCCGACCGGCTGCTCGCCGACCCCGCCGTCCACCTCACCGCGCTCGGCCGCGGAGACGACGCCGATGTGCGCTTCGACCTCGCCGGAGGCAGCCCGGGCGCCCTGACCCGCTTCCTGGGCGCGGTCCACCCCGGCGTCGTCATCAACTGCGCCGGTGCCACCCGCGGCGGTGCCCGCGATCTGACCCGGCACAACACCGTCGCCGTGGCCACCGTCTGCGAGGCCCTGCGCCGCAGCGGCTGCGGGGCGCGGCTCGTCCAGCTCGGCTGCGCCTCCGAGTACGGGCCCTCGCAGCAGGGGTCCTCGACCGCCGAGGACGCGATCCCGCGGCCCGGCGGCCCCTACGGCGTGAGCAAGCTCGCCGCCACCGAACTGGTCCTGGGCGCCGGTCTGGACGCCGTCGTGCTGCGCGTCTTCTCACCCGTCGGGCCCGGCACCCCGGCGGGTTCCCCGCTCGGCCGCCTCGCCGAGGCGATGCGCCGTGCCATGCAGTCCGGCGACGGGGAGCTGAAGCTCAGCGGCCTCGGCGTGCAGCGCGACTTCGTCGACGTACGGGACGTGGCGCGGGCCGTGCACGCGGCGTCGTTGTCGGCCGCGCAGGGCATCGTCAACATCGGCACCGGCCGCTCCGTCCGGCTGCGGGACGCGGCCGCCGTGCTGGCCAGGGTCGCGGGATACAGCGGTGCGCTGCACGAGCTCGACGCCCCCACCGGCCGGCCGGGCATCGGGGCGCCGCGCTCCGAGGCGATGATGGACCACCTCTCCGCCCCCGTGCCGTACCCGGACGGCTGCGGCAGCTGGCAGCAGGCGGACGTCCGCACGGCCCGCGACCGGCTCGGCTGGCGCCCCCGCATCAACCTCGAGGAGTCGCTCGCCGACATCTGGATGGAGGCGGCGTGTCGCATCTGACGACCACCGGCTCCCAGCTCTCCGCCACCGGCGCGGAGAGACTCGGCGTCGGTGTCCCCGGCTACGCACACCCTCTGCTCGCTCCCGCCGAATGGGCGGAACTGACCCGGCCCGGCGCCCCCTTGCACTGGGTCGTGCTCAATGTCGCCAACGGGCCGGGCACCCGGCCCGACCCGCACTGCCTCGCAGCCGCGGGCCGGCTGAACAACGCCGGCGTGCGCGTCCTCGGCCATCTCGACATGGCTCACGGCTCACGCCCCTTCGGCGACCTGGTCGCGGACGCGCACCACTACCTCGAGTGGTACCGCGTCGGCGGCTTCATCCTGGACCGCTGCCCGACGGACCGCGCCGACCTGCTCCAGGTCAGGCGGACGACCGCGACGCTGGAGGCCGTGCTCGACGGCGGACACCTGGTCCTCGGGCACGGCGCGCACCCGCACCCGGGGTACGCACAGGCGGCCGATCAGCTGGTCACCTTCAGCGGGCCGTGGACGGACTACCGCTGGTCACAGGTGGCGGAGTGGACGGCGGACCACCCGCCGGAGCGCTTCGTCCACTTCGTCCACGGTGTGCCGCGCACCCATCTGGAGGAGGCCACCCGCATCGCCCGCTGGCAGGGCGCGGGGACGATCTTCTTCACCGACCGGACGGATCGCGTGTCCGACGGTACGCGTCGCGGCGAACGCAAGGGACAGATCGGTCCATTCGAGACACTGCCCGGCTACTGGGACGAAATCGTCTCGCAGATCGGACGTGGTGTCTCGGAATGAGAAGGCGCGTGGCAGTGTTACGGGGAGAACAACCGTACTGACTCAACGACGCAACGGAGTCCCCGTGTCGCTGCCACCCCTGGTCGAGCCAGCTGCTGAGCTCACCGTCGACGAGGTCCGCAGGTACTCCCGCCACCTGATCATCCCGGATGTCGGGATGGACGGGCAGAAGCGGCTGAAGAACGCCAAGGTGCTGTGTGTCGGCGCCGGCGGCCTGGGCTCGCCGGCCCTGATGTACCTGGCCGCGGCCGGTGTCGGCACGCTCGGCATCGTGGAGTTCGACGAGGTCGACGAGTCGAACCTGCAGCGTCAGATCATTCACAGCCAGGCGGACATCGGCCGCTCCAAGGCCGTGTCCGCGAAGGACACCGTCCTCGGCATCAACCCGTACGTGAACGTGATCCTCCACGAAGAGCGGCTCGAGGCCGAGAACGTGATGGACATCTTCAGCCAGTACGACCTGATCGTCGACGGCACCGACAACTTCGCGACCCGCTACCTGGTCAACGACGCGTGCGTCCTGCTGAACAAGCCGTACGTCTGGGGCTCCATCTACCGCTTCGACGGTCAGGCCTCCGTCTTCTGGTCCGAGCACGGCCCCTGCTACCGCTGCCTCTACCCGGAGCCCCCGCCGCCGGGCATGGTCCCGAGCTGCGCCGAGGGCGGTGTGCTGGGCGTTCTGTGCGCGTCCATCGGGTCCATCCAGGTCAATGAGGCGATCAAGCTCCTCGCCGGCATCGGTGAGCCGCTCGTCGGCCGGCTGATGATCTACGACGCCCTGGAGATGCAGTACCGCCAGGTCAAGGTCCGCAAGGACCCGGACTGCGCGGTCTGCGGCGAGAACCCCACCGTCACCGAGCTCATCGACTACGAGGCCTTCTGCGGTGTCGTGTCCGAGGAGGCACAGGAGGCGGCGGCCGGTTCGACGATCACTCCCAAGCAGCTCAAGGAGTGGATCGACGACGGCGAGAGCATCGAGATCATCGACGTCCGTGAGGTCAACGAGTACGAGATCGTCTCGATCCCGGGCGCGAAGCTGATCCCGAAGAACGAGTTCCTCATGGGTACCGCGCTGGAGAGCCTGCCGCAGGACAAGAAGATCGTCCTGCATTGCAAGACGGGTGTCCGCAGTGCGGAAGTCCTTGCCGTCCTCAAGTCCGCGGGCTTCGCGGACGCGGTGCACGTGGGCGGCGGCGTGATCGGCTGGGTCAACCAGATCGAGCCGGACAAGCCCGTCTACTGACAGTGCTTCGCAGGGCCCCGGACCGGCATCGGTCCGGGGCTTTGTCGTGTCCCTCCGAGGGGCGGCCGGGGGCCCGGGCTCAGGAGCAGGTCTTGCCGTCCGCCGGCACCGTGCCCTCCAGCAGATAGGCATCGATCGTGTCCGTCACACACGCCCCGTTGCCGTACGCGCCGTGCCCCTCGCCCTTGTTGGTGAGCAGCACACCGACGCCCGAACCGAGCTCGTCCGCCATCCGCCGCGCCCCCTCATAGGGAGTCGCCGGGTCGCCCGTGGTGCCGACGACGAGGATCGGGGCCGCTCCCTTCGCCGCGACCTCCGGCGTCGCCGACTCGCCCGCCACCGGCCAGTCCGCGCACCAGCCCGCCAGATCCCACGCCAGATACGGTCCGAACACCGGTGACACGGCGGTGAATTCGGCGAGATGACGGGACCGGACCTCGGCAGCGGTCGCCCGGCCCGTGGTGTCGGCGCACGATATGGCGCGCTGCGCATGGTCCTGCGCGGTGTACGAACCGTCCGCGTCCCGGCCGTTGTACGACTCGGCCAGCGCCAGCAGCCGGGTGCCGTCACCGCTCTCCGCCTCGTTCAACGCCTGCGTCAGCGACGGCCACTGCTCCTCGGAGTACAGCGGCAGGATGATGCCGGTGAGCGCGAGACCTTCGGTGAGGGTGCGGCCCTTGTCGGTGGGCAGCGGCTCGCGGTCCAGCTCGGCCAGCAGTCGCACCACTCGTGCGGTGCCGTCCTTCGTGTCTGTGCCGCGGCTGGTGAAGTAGTTGTCCAGGGCGCGCTGGAAGCCGAGCGTCTGGTTGCGCGCATGGCCCACATAGTCGGCGGCGGGGTCGACGACGGCGTCGAGGACGAGCCGTCCGACCCGGGAAGGGAACAAGTGGGCGTAGACGCCGCCGAGTTCGGTGCCGTACGAGAATCCGAGGTAGTGCAGCTTGTCGTCGCCCAGAACCTGGCGGATCAGGTCCATGTCCCGCGCGGCGTTGGTCGTGCCGACATGCGGCAGCACAGTGCCCGACCTCTTCGCACAGCCTGCGCCGAAGGCGGTCGAGTCCGCGATGAACGCCGTCTCCTCGGCGGCGGTGTCCGGGGTGGAGTCCATCCGGAACGCGGCCTCCGCCTGCTTGCTGTCCCGGCAGATCACGGCGGAGCTCTCCGCGACCCCGCGCGGATCGAATCCCACCAGGTCGTAGCGCTCGTGCAGGGTCCCGAAACCTGCCGCCGCCTTCGGCAGCGCGGCGACGCCCGAGCCGCCGGGGCCGCCGAAGTTGAACAGCAGCGAGCCGATCCGTCGAGAGGAGTTCTTCGCCTCGGAGCGGATCACGGCGATGCCGATGGTGGCCCCCGCCGGCTTCCGGTAGTCGAGCGGCGCCTTGAAAGTGGCGCACTTCCACTCGCCGCCCGGAGCCTGCGCCGCGCTGCCGTCCGCCTGCGTCGGGGCCTTGCATCTCTTCCAGTCCGGCTGCTGACCGGTGAGCGAGGCGGGCATGCCGGCTCTCCCCGGGTCCGAGGCGGCCGGTGCGTCCGCGGAAGGCCGCGCCCCGTTCCTGCCGTCCGCCTTCCCGTCCCCCTCGTCCGAACCGCTGCCGCAGCCCGCACCCGTCACCGCCAGCAGCAGCGCCGCGGCGACCAGGGCCCCCACCCGTACCCGCTCGATCATGCGTGCCCCCCAGGCTCCGACGACGGTTTTCGTCATCCTAGGCGGCGGCCCGCCGACCCACGCGGGCCTGTGGACAACCCCGGAGCCCGCCGGTTCGGGGGCGGTCCTAGCTGCACACCGTCCCGGAAGCGGGCGCCTTCCCCTGGAGGAGATAGGCGTCCACGGCCTTCTTCACACACGCGCTGTTGCTGTTGTACGCGCCGTGCCCCTCGCCCCGGTACGTCAGCTCGATGCCCACGCCCTTGCCCAGCGCGTTCACCATCGCCCGCGCACCCTCGTACGGGGTCGCCGGGTCGCCGGTGTTGCCGATGACGACGATCGGCGCCGATCCGGGTGCGGATACGTCCGGGTGGGTCCACTGGCCGGGCACCGGCCACTCGGTGCAGGCCATCATTCCCCAGCCCAGATAGTCACCGAACACGGCGGACGCCGTGCGGAACTCCGGCAGTGCGGCCTTCGTCTGGTCCAGCGAGTAACGCTCCTTGGAGTCCACGCAGTTGATGGCCGCGTTGGCCGCCTGGATGTTGCTGTAGTGGCCGTCGTCGCTGCGGCCGTTCATGGCGTCCGACAGTGCGAGCAGCAGCGCGCCGTCACCACCGTCGGCCTCGTCGAGCCCTTGTTCCAGCAGCTCCCAGTACTCCTTGGAGTACAGCGCCTGCGCGATGCCGTTCGTGGCCTGCGACTGCGTCAGCATCCGGTCCCCGCTGCCGGGAATCGGCTTCTTGTCGAGCCGCTGCTGCAATTGAATGATCCCGTCCTCGACCTCTTTCACGGTCGAGCCGGGCAGCAGGCACTCGTCGCCGCGGTCCACACAGTTCTTGGCGAAGTTGTCGAGCGCGAGCTGGAAGCCCTTCGCCTGGCCGAGCGAGCTCTGCTGCGAGTCCTTGGTCGGGTCGACCACGGCGTCGAAGACCGCCCGCCCGACGTTCTTGGGGAACAGGTGCGCGTACACGCCGCCGAGTTCGGTGCCGTACGAGATCCCGAAGTAGTGCAGCTTGGCGTCGCCGAGCACCTGGCGCATCAGGTCCATGTCGCGCGCGGCGTTGACGGTGCCGACGTGGGGGAGCTCGTCGCCGGAGTTCTTCTCGCAGGCGCCCGCGAAGGATTTCAGGTTGTCGGTGAACGCCGTCACCTCGGCCGGGTCGTCGGGCGTCGAGTCCGAGGCGAAGTACGCGTCGAGCTGTTTGTCGTCCTCGCACTCCACGGGCACGCTGCGGCCGACGCCGCGCGGGTCGAAACTCACCAGGTCGTAGCGGGTGCGCAGACTTGCGTAGTCCGTGGACGCGGGCGGCAGGGTGGCGACCCCGGAACCGCCGGGTCCACCGAAGTTGAAGATCAGGGAGCCGATGCGGTTGTTCTGGTCGAGCGCGGTGGCACGGATCAGGGCGATCTCGATGGTCTCGCCGTCCGGCTGGGCGTAGTCGAGGGGCGCGTCCATGAAGGAGCATTCCCAGTTCGTGCCCCCGGGCAGCGGGGACGGCGCGGGTCCACCGCCCTCGGCCTCGGAGGGGGCCGGGCACTTCTGCCAGTCCAGCGTCTGGGAGGCAAGGTCCTTCGCCCCGGAGGAGCCGGTGTCCTTCTCCTTGTCACCGCCGTCGGAACAGCCGGCGGTGAACAGCACGGCGAGGGACGCTGCGAGGGCGGCGGCGCGCAGGCCGGAGGAAGAGGTCGGCATGCGGCCATGGTGCTCCGCAACCCCCCACGCCGCCCCTGCGCAGGCCCAAGCGGGTGATTTTTCCGGGGAGGACGTGATGTCGGCGATCGTGGCTCACTTTTCCCGGGCACGCCGCCTCACGACCCCTGCCGGTCGGGGCTGACGCGTGCGAAGGAGGCCAACTCCGGCCCATGCGCCGCCCCGCGACCCTCGCCGGTCGGGCTGACGCGTGTGAACGGGGCCCGTCTCGGCCCGCGCGCCGTCGGGGGCTGATGCTTGTGAACGGGGCCGATTCCAGCCCGTCCGGCGTTTGAGGACGTGGCCGCAGGCCGTGCGCGGCCCGCGACCGGCAGGGCATGTACGGACCTCTGCCCGTCGGGGCTGACGCGTGCGAAGGAGGCCAACTCCTGCCCATGCGCCGCCTTGCGACCCTCGCCGGTCGGGCTGACGCGTGTGAACGGGGCCCGTCTCGGCCCGCGCGCCGTCAGGGGGCTGATGCTTGTGAACGGGGCCGATTCCAGCCCGTCCGGCGTTTGAGGACGTGGCCGCAGGCCGTGCGCGGCCCGCGACCGGCAGGCGCATATGGACCTTTGCCGGTCGGGGCTGACGCGTGCGAAGGAGGCCAACTCCTGCCCATGCGCCGCCTCGCGACCTTCGCCGGTCGGGCTGACGCGTGTGAACGGGGCCCATCTCGGCCCGCGCGCCGTCAGGGGGCTGATGCCTGCGAACGGGGCCGATTCCAGCCCGTCCGGCGTTTGAGGACATGGCCGCAGGCCATGCACCGCCCGCGACCGGCAGGCGCATACGGACCCCGCCGCATATGGACCCCGCCGGTCGGGGCTGACGCGTGCGAACGAGCGCAACAGGCCCGCCCGGCCGTCCGCCAGGACGCAACCAGCCCGCCCCGCCGTCCGCCAGGACAGAACCGGCCGCCGGACGCCCCCGGCCTACAACGCTCCCTTGCGGGTCAGGTGGTTGAACGCGAACCACCCCGGCAACACCGGCAACCACAGCGTCAGCATCCGGTACAGCAGCACCGCCGGTGCCGCGACCTCCTTCGGGACGCCCGCCACGATCAGGCCGAAGGTGAGCGCGCCCTCGACCGCGCCGACACCGCCCGGCGTCGGCGCCGCCGACCCGAGCGCGTTGCCCGCGAGGAAGACGACCGCGATGCTCGCGTAGCTCAGCGGCTGCGCGCCGTTGCCGAAGGCCCGGATCGACGCGTCCAGGCACATCACGAACACACCGGTCAGCAGCAGCATCCCGCCGATGCCGGTGATCAGCTTCATCGGCCGCTGGAGTACGTCGAGCATGCGCGGCACCACGCCCGCGAACAGCGACCGCAGCCGCGTCGAGACGAACTTCCGCAGGAACGGGATCGCGGTCACCACCAGCACCAGCACGGCAACCGTCAGCAGGCCCGCGATCACCGTCCTGGACGGGCTGAGCGAGGCCGTCTTCTCCGTGCCGGTGAGGTAGCCGAAGGACAGCAGCAGCAGGATGTGGCACCCGAGCCCGAACAGCTGGGACGCGCCGACACTCGCCACCGCGAGCCCCGGCCGTACGCCCGAGCGCTGGAGGAAGCGGGTGTTGAGCGCGACACCGCCGACCGCCGCCGGTGCGACGATCTTGACGAACGAACCGGCGACCTGTGCGACTACGGTCCGCAGGAAAGGCACCCGCTCGGGCACGAAGCCGAGCAGACTCATCGCCGCCGCCACATAGCTGAGGGCGGAGAACGCGACCGCGGCGGCCACCCAGCCCCAGTGCGCCTGGTCGAAGACGGTGCCGAAGTCGATGCCCGCGAGCTGCGAGAGCAGGAAGTACGCGGCCACCGCGCCGGCGATCATGCTGACGAGGGTGCGCGGCCTGATGCGTTCGAGGCGTACCGGTTCGACCGGCGCCTGCGGCCTGATCAGGAGCACCTGGCGGCGGATCTGGGAGAGCAGGTCCTCCTCGCGCGCCTCGTCCATCGCTTCGTCCATGGCGCGCTTGTCGGCCTGCTTCTCGGCGCGCTCGGTCTTGCGGACCGCCTTGCGGTCGTCGGCCGCGGGTCCCTCGGCCGCTTCGGTACGGGCACGTTTGGCGGCCGCGGAGGCCTCCAGCACCGCGTCCCGCTCGCGCTGCGAGCGCTCCCGCGCGAGTCTGCGCAGCGTCGCCCGGGTCGAACGGCTCAGGGCGATCGGCTGGAGCAGCGGCAGACAGTCGGCGACCGTGTCGGGTCCGAGGATCTCGACGGCGGTGGCGACAGCCCGCTCCGCACCCACCCGCAGTCCGATCGTGGTCAGGAGCTGCGCGATGTCCATGCGCAGCACCACGTCCCCCGCCGCGATCTCGCCGCCGCGCAGATCGGTGATGATCACCTTGCCGGAACGATCCACCAGAATCGCGTCGCCGGTCAGCCTGCGGTGCGCGATACGGCGCGACATGAGCGCCTTCACCTGCCGCCAGGCACCGCGCGCCACGTCGTCGGTGATCTCCTCGTCGGCCATGGCGTCCAGCGAGCGGCCGCCCAGGTGCTCGTACACGAGCATCACGGCGTCGGGGCCGAGCTCGGAGGTGGCGATCAGCTTGGGGGCGTTGGCTCCGGCGGCGATCGCGGCGTAGGCGAGCAGCGCCTCCTGCTCCAGCGCCTGGCGCAGCGACGGGTTCGAGCGGCGGGTGGTGATGGAGCGCAGTGTCAGCCGGCGCCACACCCGGTAGAAGAAGCCCTGAGCCTGCTGCTCGCGGTCGACGACGGTGACATCGAGCGGCGCGCCCTCCTCCAGGGTCACCAGATACCGGCGGCCGCGGTCGCCCTGTTCGGCGGGGCTGCCGCCGATGGGACGCAGGGGGGAGGAGTCGGGTACGTCCTCGGCCCGCATCGCGTTGACCGGGCGGAAACCGACATGGCGAAGACCGGCCATCAAGGTCTGGCCGGTCGGGCGGACGTTCGGTGAGCCGACCGCGTAGAGCGTTCCGTACGCGACGGTCCAGCCGAGCAGGACGGTCAGGATGATCGAGAACGGGGTGGTGTACCCGGCGACCAGCATGGCGAAGGCGTCGAGCAGCAGCACCACCCACAGGACGACGCGCCATCTGGGTCTGCGGGACATGCCGACGGCGGTCATGTACGCGATGACGGGAGCGAGATACCCGTGCACCGGATCGGTGAGCCCGCCGTCCGTCTGTGTCTGGGTGAGGGCGTCCTGGAGCGTGCCCGGCGCGCCCCTGGCGACCCAGAGGTCGGTGGCGAGCGTGACGCCGTGCGCGAGGACGGCCGCGAGGACGCCGTCGGCGATCCGCAGCCCGTCCCGTTTGATCAGGCGCTCGATCGCGAAGGCGACCGGCACCAGCAGGACGGCGATGCTGGAGACGAGTCCGGCGATCTTGACCAGCAGGTCGGGCGCCTGGCCGGTGCCCTTGTTGATGTCCTGTTCGAGGCCGGACGTCGTGCCGTGGGCGAAGGCGGCGACGGCAAGCACCACGGCGATCAGGAGGATGCCGATGAGCAGGCGCATCAGGTCGGAGGGGCGGTGCACACGGGCGGCGAGGAGTGGCTCGTCGCCGGAGACCCGGTCGATGCTGGCGACATCGGTGACATCGCCGGCCGCGTCCGCCTTCGCCGGCGCGTTCTTCACGCCGTCCGTGATCTTCGCGCCGTCCGGCGTCTTCGAGGCGCCCGTGCTCTTCGAGGTGCCCTTCGTGCTCGCCGCGGACGGCTCTGGCGAGGGCTGGTCGGCCGCGGACGGCGCCGTCGGGGACGACTCGCGCGCGGGCTGGTCGGCCGTATGCCGGTCGGTCGAGGACGGCCCGGCGGCGGACTCGGTGGGGGCCTTGTCGCCGGCGGTCCGGCCGGAGTCCTGCGACGTGGGCGGAACAGGCGCGTCCGGGCGCGACCCGGCGTCAGGGGTGCTTGCTGCCTTGCCAGGCTGCACGCCCTGCTCCTCGGTCGTCTCGGTCTCTTCTTGATCTCGTATCACCAGTCACCGCCCGCACGATGGTGGCACGCCCCGCCGACAGAGGGGGGCATCAGGGTGTATTGCGGGGGCGGGAGGTGCGTGAGATACGTCCCTTTGCCGCCTGAAACCCGCTCTGCACCCCATGCGCCCCCGGACCGCAGCGTCCTGCGTTGTCGGTGGGGTGCGGCAGGATGGACCGGATGGAAGAGCTGCCGGAATACGCGGAGCGGGTCCTGGAGGTCGCCGAGCTGATCCCGCCGGGCCGGGTCATGACGTACGGCGATGTCGCCGAGTGGCTCGGCGAGGGGGGCCCGCGCCAGGTCGGCCGGGTCATGGCGCTGTACGGCGGATCCGTGCCCTGGTGGCGTGTGGTCCGCGCCGACGGCATGCTGCTGCCCGGCCACGAGCTGCGCGCTCTCGCGCAGTACCGGACCGAGGGCACGCCGCTCCGGGAAGCCCCACGCAGCGCCGAGGGGCATGTGCCGCGCCTCGACATGAGGCGCGCGCGCTGGGACGGCGGCGATGGCGACGGCGCTCACATATGACAGCTTCCGCCATCCGGCGTCCGGACGTGCGGTCCAAGGACTGTCCGGAGTACGCCGTGCACGGGGAGTATGCGCCGATTCCGGCGTTCTTCCGGTACCCGGCGGACTCGCTGCGTCGCCGCCGCGCGCTGGCGTAGCGTCTCCAGGGCGCGGCACGAACCGCTCCATCAGCACCAGCACACCCACCAGGACCGGCGATCCACGTGAGCTCCTCCTCCACCACCGGGCGTACGCCGTACCCGCAACAGGTACGGCAGGGGGTCCCCCCACGCCCGCAGGGGCTCAGGGGAAGGACCCCGGGCGCCTACCGGCTGGTGCGTACCCCGCCGGGCGCCGCGGATCCCCCTCTCCTGGACGCAACCCAGCGGGCTGTGGTTGACCACGATCACGGTCCGCTGCTCGTTCTCGCTGGTCCGGGGACCGGGAAGACCACGACCCTGGTCGAGGCGGTCGCCGCGCGGGTGGCCAAGGGAGCCGATCCGGAACGCATCCTGGTGCTCACCTTCAGCCGCAGGGCCGCGGTCGAACTGCGGGACAGGATGGCGGTGCGGCTCGGCGGCGCACAGGGTCCGCAGGCCACGACGTTCCACTCCTTCTGCTACGCCCTGGTCCGCGCGCACCAGGACGCCGACCTGTTCTCCGAGCCGCTGCGCCTGCTGTCGGGTCCCGAGCAGGACGTCGCCGTGCGTGAGCTGCTGGCGGGCCAGATCGACCTGGAGGGGGAAGGCCTGGCACGCCAGCAGTGGCCGGACGACCTGCGGGCCTGCCTGACGACGCGAGGCTTCGCCGACGAGGTGCGCGCGGTGCTGGCCCGCAGCCGCGAACTGGGCCTCGGACCGGACTCCCTGGCCCGATTCGCCGCGCGCACCGGACGGCCCGACTGGCGGGCGGCGGCGTCCTTCCTCGCCGAGTACCTCGACGTCCTCGACATGCAGGGCGTCCTCGACTACGCGGAACTGGTGCACCGGGCGGTGCTGCTCGCGGAACGCACCGCGTCGCCGTACGACTTCCCGTACGACGCCGTGTTCGTCGACGAGTACCAGGACACCGACCCGTCCCAGGTGCGGCTGTTGCAGGCGCTGGCGGGCGGTGGCCGGACGCTGGTCGCGTTCGGCGACCCGGACCAGTCGATCTACGCGTTCCGCGGCGCGGACGTGAACGGCATCCTCGACTTCCCGGACGCGTTCCGGCACGCGGACGGCAGCCCCCCGGGCGTCGCGGTCCTCAGGACGTCCCGCCGCAGCGGTGCGCTGCTGCTGGAGGCGACCCGGCTGCTGACCCGCCGGATGCCGCTGACGCGACTGCCCTCCGACAAGGTGCGGGCGCACCGCGACCTGTCCGCGGTCCGCGAGGGCGGGACGGTGGAGACGTACACCTTCCCGACCGCGTCCACGGAAGTGGAGAACATCGCGGACATCCTCCGCCGGGCCCATCTGGAGGACGGCGTCCCCTGGTCCGACATGGCGGTGCTGGTCCGTGCCGGTGACCGCACGATCCCCTCGATCCGGCGGGCCCTGACGTCCGCGGGCGTACCCCTGGAAGTGGACGGCGCGGACGTTCCGCTGCGCCACGAGCCTGCGGTGTCGCCGCTGTTGACGGCGTTGAGGGCGGTGGCGACGGCGGCCGCCGCGCATCCGGCGGCGCGGCCCTCCGTCGACGCGGACGCCGAGCGGTCGGAGGCGTCGGAAGCAACCGCGAGCCCGGAAGCAGTCACGAACCCGGACGAGGCCTCGGAGGCTGCCGAGGCGCCGGCCGACCCGGACGACGCCCCCGAGAGCGCCGCCCCCGCCCCCTGGCTCGACACCGAGACCGCCCTCACCCTTCTCGCCTCGCCCCTCGGCGGCATGGACGCCGCCGACCTCCGACGGCTCGGGCGTGCCCTGCGGGACGAGGAGCGTGCCGCAGGGAACAAGCTTCCGCCTCCCTCCGACCTCCTCCTCGCCCGCGCACTCGCCGAGCCGGAACGCCTCGTCGCCCACGACCCCTCGTACGCCCGCGGCGCCCAACGTCTCGGCGGTCTCCTGCGCACCGCGCGTGAGCTGCTCGAAGGCGGCGGCACCGCCGAAGAGGCGCTCTGGGCGCTGTGGGACGGCACCCCCTGGCCGCAGCGTCTCGAACGCGCCGCCCTCCGCGGCGGTCCCGGCGGCCGCAACGCCGACCGTGACCTCGACGCCGTGTGCGCGCTCTTCGACACCGCGGCCCGCGCCGAGGAACGCACCGGCGGCCGCGGCGCCCTCAACTTCATCGAGGAGATCGAGGCCCAGGACATAGCAGCCGACACCCTCTCGAAGCGGGAAGTCCGGCCCGACGCCGTACGCCTGATGACCGCGCACCGCTCCAAGGGCCTCGAATGGAGCCTCGTCGTCGTGGCCGGTGTCCAGGAGGGCCTGTGGCCGGACCTCCGCCGCCGTGGTTCGCTCCTGGAGGCCGACCGCATCGGACGGGACGGCCTGGCCGAGCCGCTGACGCCGGGCGCCCTGCTCGCCGAGGAGCGCCGGCTCTTCTACGTCGCGGCCACCCGCGCCCGCGACCGGCTCGTCGTCACCGCGGTCAAGGCGCCCGCCGACGACGGCGACCAGCCCTCCCGGTTCCTGACCGAGTTCGGAGCCGAGCCGAAGGATGTCACCGGCCGCCCCCGTCGTCCCCTCGCCGTCTCCGCGCTCGTCGCCGAACTGCGTGCCACGACCGTCGACCCCGAGGCGTCCCCCGCGCTGCGGGACGCCGCCGCCCGACGGCTCGCGCGCCTGGCGGCACTCGCCGACGATGAGGGCCAGCCGCTCGTCCCCGCAGCGCACCCCTATCGCTGGTGGGGCCTGTACGAGCCCACCCACAGCCGCCTCCCCCTGCGCGACCGCAACGAGCCGGTCACGCTGTCCGGAAGTGCCCTGGACCAGCTCGCCAACACCTGTGCCCTCCAGTGGTTCCTGGGCCGTGAGGTGAAGGCGGACGCACCCGCCACCGCCGCCCAGGGGTTCGGCAACGTCGTCCACGTACTGGCCGACGAGGTGGCCTCCGGCCGTACTCCCGCCGACCTCGCCGTCCTGATGGAGCGGCTCGACTCGGTCTGGGACGCGCTCGTCTTCGACGCGCCCTGGAAGTCGCGGCAGGAGAAGCAGCACGCGCGCGTGGCCCTCGAACGGTTCCTGCGCTGGCATGTGATGGACCGCGGCGGCCGCGTTCCCACCGCGACGGAACACGACTTCGACGTGACGCTGGAGGCCGGTGAGTACGAGGTGCGCATCCGCGGCTCCATGGACCGCGTGGAGCAGGACGCCGAGGGGCGCGCGTACGTCGTCGACTTCAAGACCGGCAAGCAGACGCCCACCAAGGACGAGGTGGCCCACCACCCCCAACTCGCCGTGTATCAGCTCGCCGTGCGGGAGGGCGCGCTCGACGACGCCTTCGACGGCCGCCGTCCCGAGCCGGGCGGTGCCGAACTCGTTCAGCTGCGGCAGGCCGCCCCCAAGAAGGAGGGCGGCGAGGCCCTGCCCAGGATCCAGGCGCAGGAAGCGCTGACGGGGGAGTGGGTCGGGGACCTGCTCGCCACCGCTGCCGGCCGCGTCCTGGACGAACGCTTCACCCCGTCCGCCGGGCAGCACTGCACCCACTGCGCGTTCCGCGCCTCGTGCAGCGCCCAGCCGGAGGGCCGCCAGACAGTCGAATGACGGGGTGTTGTGGCCCACGCCACACCATCCGCGTGCATCCATTGGCTGTCGGCGTGTGTCGCCCAAGGGGCGAGACACCAACGGGGTTCAGAGGAGAAGCAGATGGCGGCACGACGTACGTTTCTGGTTTCGGCAGCGGTCTGCGCGACCGTGATCGCCGGACTGACGGGCTGCTCGAAGGACAGCGGCAGCACGTCCGACGGCAGCTCGGGCGCGAAGAAGGAAGCCGCCGCCACACCGAAGGCTCCTGCCGATCCCTTCGTCGGACTCACCGCCGACAAGATCAGCGACAAGGCGATCGCCGCGACGAAGGCCGCAGGCTCGGTGCGCATGGCCGGGCGGGTCACCAGCGACGGTGAGGAAGGGGACATCGACTTCACCGCCGACTCGCAGGGCTCCTGCAAGGGCACGATGGGCCCCGCCGGCAACTCTCTCGAACTCGTCCAGCTGGACGAGGTCCTGTACATGAAGGGCGACGAGAACTTCTACCGGGCGCAGTTGACCGGGAGCGAGATGCCGAAGTCCGAGGCCGACGCCGCGGTGGAGCTGATGAAGGGCCGCTGGCTGAAGATGCCCGCCGAGTCCGCCGGTGAGATGGGGGGTGCCTGCGACGTGAACACCATGATCAGCGACATGGACAGCGAGAAGTCGGACCGTCGGGGCATGACCAAGGGCCCCGACGCCGATGTGGACGGCCGGCCCGCGGTGACGCTCGTGAAGAAGAAGACGGGCGGCGAGACGCTCACGATGTACGTGGCCAAGGAGGGCAAGCCCTACCTGCTGAAGGTCGTGGTGGTCGGTGGTGACGAGCCCGGCACGATGACGTTCTCCGACTACGACAAGCCGGTGAAGGTCACGGCCCCGCCGGCAGACCAGGTCGTCGACCTGGACAAGCTGGGCGGAGCGGACGCGGGCGCCGGGCCGGACGCCTGAGACCAGGCGCCTGCGCCCGGCAGGTGGGTCCGAGGTCCGTAGCCCGGCACGTGGGTCCGAGGCCCGTAGCCCGGCACGTGGGTCCGAGGTCCGTAGCCCGGAGCGCGGAGCCCGAAGGCTGACGGCCCGAGCCGGACGCCTGAGCCCGCGGAGGCCGATGGGGACCACTGCTGTCAGTGGTCCCCATTAGCCTCTCTGGAGTGAACGCCCGCATCACCGATCCCGAGCAGCTCAACGAGCTCCTCGGCATCCCCTTCACCCCGGAGCAGACGGCCTGCATCACGGCACCGCCCGCCCCGCAGGTCATCGTGGCCGGAGCCGGGTCGGGGAAGACGACGGTGATGGCCGCCCGGGTGGTGTGGCTCGTCGGCACCGGCCGGGTCGCGCCCGAGCAGGTCCTCGGACTCACGTTCACGAACAAGGCGGCGGGAGAGCTCGCCGAGCGGGTCCGCACCGCTCTCGTACGCGCGGGGGTGACCGATCCCGACGTCATCGACCCGGACAACCCCCCGGGCGAGCCGCGCATCTCCACCTACCACGCCTTCGCCGGGCAGCTCCTGGCCGACCACGGGCTGCGGATAGGGCTGGAGCCGACCGCCCGGCTGCTCGCCGACGCCACCCGCTACCAACTCGCCGCACGCGTACTGCGCGAGGCGCCCGGTCCCTACCCCTCGCTGACCCGGTCCTTCCCCTCGCTGGTCAGCGATCTGCTTGCGCTCGACGCGGAGCTCGCGGAGCATCTGGTGCCCCCGGAGCAGCTCGGTTCGTACGACTCCGAGCTGCTGCGCACCCTCGACGGGGTCCGGCTGACCAACGCCGAGCTGCGCAAGGTTCCCGAGGCCGCGGCCGCGCGCCGTGAACTGCTCGACCTCACCATCCGGTACCGGGAGGCCAAGCGCTCCCGTGAGCTGCTCGACTTCGGCGACCAGATCGCCCTCTCGGCCGAGCTCGCGCTCACCCGGCCCGAGGTCGGTGCGATCCTGCGGGACGAGTTCCGTGTCGTTCTGCTCGACGAGTACCAGGACACCTCCGTCGCCCAACGGCTGCTGCTGTCCGGACTGTTCGGCCAGGGCACCGGTCACGCGGTGACCGCGGTCGGCGACCCCTGCCAGGCCATCTACGGCTGGCGCGGAGCCTCGGTGGCCAACCTCGACGACTTCCCCTCCCACTTCGCGCACGCCGACGCCCGTCCCGCCACGCGGTTCTCGCTCAGCGAGAACCGCCGCAGCGGCGGCCGGCTGCTGCATCTGGCCAACAATCTGGCGACGCCGCTGCGCGCCATGCACGAAGGCGTCGAGGCGCTGCGGGCCGCGTCCGGCGCCGAGCGCGACGGCATGGTGCGCTGCGCACTGCTGGCGACGCACGAGGAGGAGATCGCGTGGCTCGCCGACTCGATCGCCCACCTCGTGCGCACGGGCAAGGAGCCCGGTGAGATCGCGGTCCTGTGCCGGACGGCGGGCGACTTTCCCGAGATCCAGGCCGCCCTGGTCGCGCGCGACGTCCCCGTCGAGGTCGTCGGTCTGTCCGGGCTGCTGCATCTGCCCGAGGTGGCCGACCTGGTCGCGGTGTGCGAAGTCCTCCAGGACCCCGGGGCCAACGCCTCGCTGGTGCGACTGCTGACCGGCCCCCGCTGGCGGATCGGGCCGCGGGACCTGGCTCTGCTGGGCCGCCGGGCCCGGCTGCTCGTGCACCGTGCCCGCGCCGACGGGACGGACCCGGACGAGCGGCTGGCGGCGGCCGTCGAAGGCACGGACCCGGCCGAGGTCATCTCGCTCGCGGACGCCCTGGACACGTTCCTCGAATCGGCCGACGGCGACGACGAGCTGGCCTTCTCCGCCGAGGCACGGGTCCGCTTCGCCCGTCTCGCGTCCGAACTGCGTGATCTGCGGCGGTCGTTGGCCGATCCCCTGATGGACGTACTGCACCGCGTCCTCGGCACGACGGGCCTCGAGGTCGAACTCTCCGCGTCCCCGCACGCCCTGGCGGCCCGGCGGCGTGAGACGCTCTCCAACTTCCTCGACACAGCGGCCCGTTTCGCCGCGCTGGACGGAGAGGCCTCGCTGCTGGCCTTTCTCGCCTTCCTGCGCACGGCCGCGCAGTACGAGAAGGGCCTGGACAACGCCCTGCCGGGTGGCGAGAACACCGTCAAGGTCCTGACCGCGCACAAGTCCAAGGGGCTGGAGTGGGACGTCGTCGCGGTCCCCGGCCTGACCGCCAAGCACTTCCCGAACGACCAGGCGCGGGAGGCGTGGACCTCCCAGTCCAAGGTCCTGCCGCACGCCCTGCGGGGTGACGCGGGCACCCTTCCGGACGTCACGAGCTGGGACGCGGGAGGACTGAAGGCCTTCAAGGAGGCGATGAAGGACCATCAGCACACGGAGGAACTGCGCCTCGGATACGTCACCTTCACCCGCCCCCGCACGCTGCTGCTCGGCTCCGGGCACTGGTGGGGCCCGACGCAGAAGCGCCGGCGCGGCCCGTCCGCGTTCCTCCAGGCACTCCACGACCACTGCACCGAGGGCTTCGGCGAGATCGAGGCCTGGGCCGACGAGCCGCCGGAGGACGCGGAGAACCCCTGCCTGGACACGACCGGGCCCGAGCGGGCCTGGCCCCTTCCGCTGGACCCGACGTCCCTGGCCCGGCGACGGGCCGCGGCGGAGACGGTGCTGGCCCACCTCGACGCCGGCCCGGAGCCCGAGCCGGAGCCGGTCCCCGAGCCTCCTGACGACGAGGAGTGGGCCCTCTGGGACGACGAGGAGGCGCCGTTCGACGACCCGGAGGACGAGCCGCACGACCCCGCCGACCCGTACTCCGCCGACCCGGAGGGCCTTGATTCCGCCACCGCCCTCCCTGCCGCCGCGCATGAACCACCGGCACCGTCCGGCACATCCGCAGCCGTGTCCGGGACCCGCGGACCGGAGCTCTCACGGGCCGTTCCGCACCAGGCGGGCCCGCCGCCCGACCGGCACGACGACGCCCGTCACGCCCCCGAGAAGCCACGCACTCCCGAGGACGTACTCACCCCCGAGGACGCCCGCGCGATCGCGTCCTGGGACCGGGACCTCGACGCGCTCGCCGGGGAGCTCCGCCGCAGCCGCACCGGTGTGCGGGCCGTGCCCGTGCCGCCGTCCCTCACCGCATCCCAGCTCATGCGTCTCGCCGCCGACCCCGACGGCTTCGCCCAGGAGCTGGCCCGCCCCATGCCGCGTCCGCCCCAGCCCGCGGCCCGCAGGGGCACCCGGTTCCACGCCTGGGTGGAGTCCCGCTTCGAGGAGCTCCCGCTGCCGATGCTCGGCCCGGACGAGCTCACGGGCGACGACACCGAGACGCCGGAGATCGCGGACGAGCGCGACCTGGAAGCGCTCAAGGACGCCTTCGAGCGCACCCCGTACGCCCATCGCACGCCCTACCGGGTGGAGTCCCCGTTCCAGATCACCCTCGCCGGCCGCGTGATCCGGGGCCGTATCGACGCCGTCTACCGCCCCACGGAGACCGGCACGCCGCACGCGTACGAGATCGTCGACTGGAAGACCAGCCGCAGCGGCACAGCCGACCCACTCCAGCTGGCCGTCTACCGCCTGGCCTGGGCCGAGCAGCACGACCTGCCGCTGGAGGCCGTCGACGCCGCGTTCGTCTTCGTGCGCAGCGGCGAGGTCGTCCGGCCGCCGGACCTCCCGGACCGCGTGGCACTGGAAGGCATCCTGCTGGGCGAGACGGCGGAGGAACCGGCAGCCGAGGCCCGTTAGGCTCACCAGCATGAGCGACACCCCGGACAGCGTCGTCCGTACGTACATCCAGCAGCACCGCGCAGCCTTCCTCGACGACCTCGCGGAGTGGCTGCGCATCCCCTCCGTGTCGGCACAGCCCGACCGTGCCGCCGATGTACGACGCAGTGCCGACTGGCTCGCCGCCAAGCTCCTGGAGACCGGCTTCCCGGTCGCCGAGGTCTGGCGGACGGCCGGTGCTCCCGCGGTGTTCGCCGAGTGGCCCGCCGGCGACCCGGACGCCCCGACCGTCCTCGTCTACGGACACCACGACGTCCAGCCCGCCGCCCGCGAGGACGGCTGGCACTCCGATCCCTTCGAGCCCGTGACCGTCGACGGCAGGCTGTACGCACGTGGTGCGGCGGACGACAAGGGCCAGGTCTTCTTCCACACCCTGGGCGTCCGCGCCCACCTCGCCGCCACCGGGCGCACCGCGCCCGCCGTCAACCTCAAGCTGCTGATCGAGGGTGAGGAGGAGTCGGGCTCCCCGCACTTCCGCGAGCTGGTCGAGGCCGAGGCCGCCCGCCTCGCCGCCGATGTCGTGATCGTCTCGGACACCGGCATGTGGTCGGAGACCACCCCCACCGTCTGCACCGGCATGCGCGGCCTCGCGGACTGCGAGATCGAGCTGTACGGCCCCGACCAGGACATCCACTCCGGGTCGTTCGGCGGTGCGGTGCCCAACCCGGCGACGGTCGCGGCGCGGCTGGTGGCCGCTCTGCACGACGCCGACGAACGGGTCACCGTTCCCGGCTTCTACGACGACATCACGCCCCTGACCGACGCCGAGCGGGAACTCTTCGCCGAGCTGCCCTTCGACGAGGCGGCCTGGCTGAAGACGGCCAGGTCCCACGGCACGCTCGGGGAGGCCGGCTACTCCACCCTGGAACGCATCTGGGCCCGGCCGACCGCCGAGGTCAACGGCATCGGCGGCGGCTACCAGGGCCCCGGCGGCAAGACGATCATCCCGGCGTCGGCGCAGCTGAAGCTGACCTTCCGGCTGGTCGCGGGCCAGGATCCGGACAAGATCGAGGTGGCGGTGAGCCAGTGGCTGGCGTCCCTCGTCCCCACCGGTATCCGCTACGACCTCACCTTCGGGGCATCGACCCGCCCCTGCCTCACCCCGCTGGACCACCCCGCCCTCCAGTCCGTCGTACGGGCGATGGGCCGGGCCTTCGACGGGCAGAAGATCCTCTTCACCCGTGAAGGCGGCTCGGGACCGGCGGCCGACCTCCAGGACGTCCTGGCGGCGCCCGTGCTCTTCCTGGGCATCTCCGTACCCTCCGACGGCTGGCACGCGCCCGACGAGAAGGTCGAGATCGACCTGCTGCTCAAGGGTGTGGAGACCACCGCGCACCTGTGGGGCGACCTCGCCGCCGCCCTCCGCTAACTGACACCCAATCCACTCGGGGGAGTTGGAAGAACCGTGAGCACCAACACTTTCGCCGGCGCCGGGGACCTCCCGATCGGTCTCACCGCACCGAGCGGCATCGACCGCGAGGCGCACCACCGTCTCGACGAGGCATGGCTGGCTGCGGCCTGGAGCCACCCGTCGACGCGTGTCTTCGTGGTCTCCGGCGGCCAGGTCCTCATCGACGAACGCGCGGACGGCCGTACCGAACTGGTGATGACCCCGGCCTTCGAGGCCCCCGTCACCGAGACCCACCGCTACTTCCTCGGCACCGACGAGGACGGCGTGCGCTACTTCGCGCTCCAGAAGGACGCGTTGCCGGGCCGGATCGACCAGTCGGCCAGGCCCGCCGGACTGCGCGAGGCCGGTCTGCTGCTCTCCCCGCGCGACGCCGGTCTGATGGTCCACGCCGTCGCGCTGGAGAACTGGCAGCGGCTGCACCGCTTCTGCTCACGCTGCGGCGAACGCACGGTCATCGCGGCCGCGGGCCACATCCGCCGCTGCCCGGCCTGCGGCGCGGAGCACTACCCGCGTACGGATCCGGCCGTGATCATGCTGGTCACGGACGAGGAGGACCGCGCCCTGCTGGGCCGCCAGGTGCACTGGCCGGAAGGTCGCTTCTCCACACTCGCCGGGTTCGTGGAGCCGGGGGAGTCGATCGAGCAGTCGGTGCGCCGGGAAGTCTGGGAGGAGGCCGGCGTGACGGTCGGCGACGTCGAGTACATCGCCAGCCAGCCCTGGCCGTTCCCGTCGAGCCTGATGCTCGGCTTCATGGCCCGGGCGACCTCGTCCGAGATCAACGTCGACGGCGAGGAGATCCACGAGGCGCGCTGGTTCTCCCGCGAGGACCTGCGGGCCGCGTTCGAGTCCGGTGAGGTGCTGCCGCCGTACGGGATCTCCATCGCCGCCCGCCTGATCGAGCTCTGGTACGGCAAGCCGCTGCCGAAGCCGGGCAGCGCCAACTGAGGTGCCGCCGGGATCCCCGATCCCGGCGGCGCCCACCGTGGGCTGCGTTTCTCGCGTTTCTCGTGCTCTCGTGCTTCTCACGGTCCCGGCATGACAACGCCCCCGCCCGACATCGTCGAGCGGGGGCGCGCATGTGCGTGCGCGGTCAGGCGCCGATCTTCTGCTTGACCTGCGCCAGCGAGGGGTTGGTCAGCGTCGAGCCGTCCGGGAAGAGCACGGTCGGCACCGTCTGGTTGCCGCCGTTGGCCTTCTCGACGAAGGCCGCGGAATCCGGGTCCTGCTCGATGTTGATCTCGGTGTAAGCGATGCCCTCACGGTCCATCTGGCCCTTGAGCCGACGGCAGTATCCGCACCACGTGGTGCTGTACATCGTCACAGTGCCCGGCATGGTCTCTCGCGCTCCTCTGTCTCGCTGACTGCGTCCCACTCACTGCGGTGCGTGGTCGCACGGCACTAGAACGTACGTGAGCGGCCCGCCATTCCCGTACTGATACGACCGCACCCGCTCCCCTGTGGACAAGCGCCGCACCCGCCCCTGTGGACCTGGCAGCATGGCGGGGTGACAGCAGCAACGCACTCCTCCCTTTTCCCGCAGGTGCCCGAGTCGGCCGATGCGGTGCTCGACGGGCTCGACCCCGAGCAGCGCGAAGTGGCGACCTCCCTGCACGGCCCGGTGTGCGTGCTGGCAGGCGCCGGCACGGGCAAGACGCGCGCGATCACCCACCGCATCGCGTACGGGGTGCGCGCGGGCATTCTCCAGCCCGCCGGCGTGCTGGCCGTCACCTTCACCAACCGCGCCGCGGGTGAGATGCGGGGCCGGCTGCGCCAGCTCGGCGCCGGCGGGGTCCAGGCCCGCACCTTCCACTCCGCCGCCCTGCGCCAGCTCCAGTACTTCTGGCCCAAGGCGGTCGGCGGCGACATGCCACGGCTGCTGGACCGCAAGATCCAGCTGGTCGCCGAGGCGGCCGCGCGCTGCCGCATCCGGCTGGACCGCAACGAACTGCGCGACGTGACGAGCGAGATCGAGTGGGCGAAGGTCACCCAGACCGTCCCCGCGGACTATCCGGCCGCCGTCACGAAGTCCGTCCGCGACGCCCCCCGGGACCCGGCCGAAATCAGCCAGATCTACGCGATGTACGAGCAGCTCAAGCGCGACCGCTCGGCGATGGACTTCGAGGACGTCCTCCTGCTCACGGTCGGCATCCTCCAGGACCGCCACGACATCGCCGACCAGATCCGCCGCCAGTACCAGAACTTCGTGGTCGACGAGTACCAGGACGTCAGCCCGCTCCAGCAGCGGCTTCTCGACCTGTGGCTCGGCGAGCGGGACAGCCTGTGCGTGGTGGGAGACGCCAGCCAGACGATCTACTCCTTCACCGGGGCCACCCCGGACCACCTGCTGAACTTCCGCGCCCGCCACCCCGGCGCGACCATGGTCAAACTGGTCCGCGACTACCGCTCGACTCCCCAGGTCGTGCACCTTGCCAACGGTCTGCTGAGCCAGGCCCGCGGCCGCGCCGCCGAGCACCGGCTCGAACTGATCTCCCAGCGCGAGACCGGCCCCGACCCGGCATACGTGGAGTACGCGGACGAACCGGCCGAGGCCGAAGGCACCGCCCGCCGCATCCGCGACCTGATCGCCGCGGGCGTTCCGGCCGGCGAGATCGCGGTCCTCTACCGCGTCAACTCCCAGTCCGAGGTCTACGAGCAGGCGCTCGCCGACGCGGGCGTCCCCTACCAGCTGCGCGGAGCGGAGCGCTTCTTCGAGCGCCAGGAGGTCCGCGAGGCGGGCATCGCCCTGCGCGGCGCGGCCCGCGCCGGCGGCAACGACGCGCTGCTCGACGACGCCGGGGACCTCCCCTCCCAGGTCAGGGCGGTGCTCTCGACCAAGAACTGGACGAGCGAACCCCCCGCGGGCTCGGGCGCGGTGCGCGACCGCTGGGAGTCCCTGGCCGCCCTGGTCCGTCTCGCCGAGGACTACGTCCGGGTGAAGCCGGAGGCGACCCTCTCCGACCTGGTGACCGAACTGGACGAGCGGGCGGCCGCCCAGCACGCCCCCACCGTCCAGGGCGTGACCCTGGCCTCGCTGCACTCGGCCAAGGGCCTGGAGTGGGACGCGGTGTTCCTCGTCGGACTCACCGAGGGCATGATGCCGATCACCTACGCCAAGACCGACGAACAGGTCGAGGAGGAGCGCCGGCTGCTCTATGTCGGGGTCACCCGTGCGCGGCTGCATCTGTCCCTCTCCTGGGCGCTCTCCCGGTCGCCCGGAGGAAGGGCCTCCCGTCGCCCGACCCGTTTCCTGAACGGCATGCGTCCGGGGTCGGCGGCCCCGGGTGCCCGCAGCGCGGGGGGCGCGGGCGGCGTCGAGCGCGGCGCGGGCGGCCGGCGCAAGCGGCGCGGCCCCGTGTTGTGCCGGGTGTGCGGCAAGACGCTCACCGATGCGGGCGAGATGAAGCTGATGCGCTGCGAGGACTGCCCCTCGGACATGGACGAGGCGCTGTACGAGCGGCTGCGCGAGTGGCGCTCGGACCAGGCGAAGGAGCTGGGCCAGCCGGCGTACTGCGTGTTCACCGACAAGACGCTGATGGCGATCGCGGAGGCCGTGCCGGGCGACGAGGGGGAGCTGGCCGGTATCTCAGGTGTCGGCGGACGCAAGCTGGAGCGTTTCGGCGCCGATGTCCTCGCCATCTGTGCAGGTCAAGAGCTTGGAGGAGTCGACGAGGAGGACTGATACAAACTCGTCGAAAAAATAGTTTGCGCGGGCCCCGGCAGGCCCCATAGGTTCTTAACCACGGGAACAGCGACTTCTCTGAAGCCCTGTTGTCGTGCTGTACTTATCCGAATACGCGTGATCGGCCCCGGCCGGTCCCCAAGACGCCGAGAGGAGGCGAATCCAGTGATCAGCATCGAGACCAGCTTCATCAGCACCGCCAAAATGACCGATCGCTCGGCCGCCTCCGCCTGCTCGCTCGGCTTCTCCGCGTCGTTCAACGGCACCGGTGTGTCCGGCTCCTCGGCCGCGCTTCCGGTGATCGGTCTGGGCGGAATCGCTCTGGGCGGACTCCCTGTCCGGGACCGCAATGAGCGACCGACCAAGGCACTGGCAGCAGATGTAGCAACGGCGAAGGCCCAGGCCTATGCCTTTGCGGCGACCAGTGCCGAAACCAAGCAGCAGACGCAGCACCACACGATGTGGGCCTTCCGTGGGCTCGAACCCTGGAGTGATCCAGCCTGATTCAGATCAGGCCGGCGCCTTCAGGGCCGCGGAACCCCACCCGGGATCCGCGGCCCTTCTGTTTTCCCCGAACGGGGGAGGCGGAGCGAAGGGGCCTCGGGAACAGCAGCACCCGGTACCAGCCCCCCGGACCCAACCGGGGGACCGCCAACCGGCCAACAGGCCGGACCGACAAGACGAGGAACGACACCACCGTGCAACTCGAAGCGCACGCCCCGTCCGTACCGCCTTCCGAGACGATCCCCCCGCCCGCCCTCACGGAGGACTCCACCTTGACTCCGCTCACTGCGCTCACCGCGCTCGACGACGCCATCGAGAACCTCGGCGTACCCGTCCCCTGCCGTTCCTACGACCCGGAGGTCTTCTTCGCCGAGTCCCCCGCGGACGTCGAGTACGCCAAGTCCCTCTGCCGTACCTGCCCGCTGGTCGAGGCCTGCCTCGCCGGCGCCAAGGAGCGGCGTGAGCCGTGGGGCGTCTGGGGCGGCGAGCTCTTCATCCAGGGTGTCGTCGTGGCCCGCAAGCGGCCGCGTGGCCGCCCGCGCAAGAACCCGGTTGCGGCATGAACATCACCGGAACCATCGATCGCCCCCTGACGCACGATCCCCAGAAGCTGGCCCCCATGACCTCTTCCACGAGCGAGCCGTCCGGCTCCGCCACCCCAGACGTCACCACCATCGGCGCGACCGCCTCGCGTCAGAACAGGACCCGTGAGATGCAACTCATCCCAGAAGCCATGGCCCGTGCGCATATGCACGAGCGCCTGCGCGAAGCCGAGTCGGAACGCCAGGCCGTGCGCCTGGTCGCCGCCCGGCGGATGCAGCGCCGCGCCGAGCGCGTCTCGATGCGCGCCCGCCGTGCGCTCGCCATGGCCGTCATGCAGTAACAGCTGTCGGCACGTCACACCGTGACACCACTGACCCGCGGGGGCCGGTCCGAACGGACCGGCCCCCGCGGTGCGTTCTTCCTGCGGCGGCTCCCGCGCGGGGTTATCGTCACGTGGTGGACCAGCAGCAGACTCCGCAGCCGCAACAGCCGGGTGCCGAGAGCGTCGAATGTTCCCACTGCGGCAAGACCGCCGAGGGAACACCGCTCACCTGGACCTGCTCGGTGGAGAACGGTGTCCGTCGCTACTTCTGCGACGACTGCGCACGGACCCACCTCCGCGCGATCGAGGGCAGACTCGACTCCGACTGGTGGTGAGGCGCCCCCGCCGGGCCGCGCCGCCGCCCACCTGCGTGTCACCGCAGCGCCGCCCCCGTTGTGCCGCCTGCCGGTCGCTCAGGCCGGTGCCTCGATCGGGGTGCTGTCCTCGTCGTCCTCGGGAAGGAACCCCGGCAGCCAGGACTCCAGTTCGTCCCGGAGCCGCACGGTGGCGTTCAGCTGGCACAGCACGCCGATGGTGCTCAGCGTCACCCGGTGTATCAGCAGATAGGACGGCGGTAGATTGAGCTGCTTGCCGAGCTGATGTGCGGGGGAGCGGATGTCGGCGATCCTCGCGGCCTGGGTCCGCATCCAGCTCCGCGTGAAGGTGAACTCCTCGGCCTCCGCGGGCTCGATGATCGGCACCAGATACTCGTGCACCGCGTCCGGGTCGAGCTCGATCTCGTCCTTGACGAAGCCCTCCGAACGCAGCAGGTCGTACACCGCGTCGGCCTCGCCCTCCAGCGTCATCCGCAGACAGTCGCCGATGGTCTGGGGCAACCCGCCGGGCAGGCGGTCGACCGTGCCGAAGTCCAGCACCCCGAGCCGCCAGGTCTCGCCCTCCTCGTCGGGGAGCAGCCGGAAGTTGCCCGGGTGCGGATCCGCGTGCAGCAGTCCGGTGCGGGCCGGACCCGAGAACAGGAAACGCGCCAGCAGCTGCCCGGCCCGGTTCCGCTGTTCCTCCGTGCCGTTCGCGATCACCTCGGCCAGCGGGATGCCGTCGATCCACTCCGTCACCAGCACCTGGTCGGACTGGTGCACCACATCGGGCACGAGCACATCGGGATCGTCCGCGAACTCCGCCGCGTGCTCGCTCTGCGCCTGCGCCTCCAGTTCGTAGTCGAGTTCCTCGGAGACCCGGTCGCGCAGCTCGGTGATCAGAGGCTTGATGTCCATGCCAGGGATGAGCGGCCCGAGCAGCCGGGCGAAGCGGCTGAGTTGTGTGAGATCGGAGAGCAGCGCCTCACCCGCACCCGGGTACTGCACCTTGACCGCGACCTCGCGGCCGTCGTGCCACACCGCTCGGTGCACCTGCCCGATCGACGCCGCGGCGGCGGGTTTGTCCTCGAAGCTCAGGAAGAGGTCCCGCCAGTCCTCCCCGAGCCGCTCGGCGAGAACCGTGTGGACGGTGCGCGTCGGCATCGGCGGCGCGGCGTCCTGGAGCTTGGTGAGCGCCGCGCGGTAGGGGCCGGCGATGTCCTCGGGCAGCGCGGATTCGAAGACGGACATGGCCTGCCCGAACTTCATCGCCCCGCCCTTGAGCTCGCCGAGCACCTTGAACAGCTGCTCCGCGGTGCGCTGTTGCAGCTCCTTGGCGACGATCTCCGCGGACTTGCCGCCGATCCGCTTTCCCAGACCCCATGTGGCACGGCCGGCGAACCCCAGTGGCAATGCGGCCAACTTGGCCGTCCGGGTGACCGCCTTACGCGGAAGATCAGACATGCGCCCCTCCAATTCCCCGACAGCAGCCGAGCCGCGTACGGCGGTTACCCGGCCATTGTCTCGTGCGACGGCCCGAAGTCCGAGGTGTGCTCCCTCTCACTCTTCCCATGTGCACCGCAGACGCAGTCGATGTGCGGCGAGATCCTCTCCGATCGCCAGTCCAGCAGCGGCAGCGAGGTCTCCCAGCGCGCTCCTGTACTGGTCGGCAGCTCTCCGTCGAGGAAGGACAGCGCATGCGCCGCCGCTGTGCCCGCCACCAGTGTGGCGAGTGCGATGTCGCATGCCGGCACCGCCCCACTGCGACGGCCCGCCGAACGCCACTGTGCCAGGAGTCGTCGCCATCCGGGGTCACGGTCCGCCCGGCCCAGTTCGAGACATCCGGCACACGCCGTGCCGCCGGGCAGCACCAGCGGCCCCACCACACCGGTCGCCTCGATCACACCGGCGTACAGATGCGGGGTGCCCGTGGCGATCCAGTCGGCGGCCGCGACGGAATCGGGTGCGTACGCGGCGAGACCGTCGCGTGGGCACACGACGACCAGCGACAGCCCGGGCTCGGCGCTCGCGCCTCCTGGTGCGGGCCCGCGCCCGGTCGACGGCGCGGAACCCGGCGTTGCCGGCGAGCCCGCCGACGGCGCGGACTGGCCCCGGGCCCGCTGCCGTTGAGGCGGGATGGCCGCGGACCGCCGGACCAGCTGACGCGCCGCCGTGTCCCTTCTGTCGCCGACCGCTGCGGGGGACAGACCGCCCGGAGCGATGTCCCACGGCTCGGTGCACCCGCCGTCCAGCACCTCGACCCGTCCGACCCCGGCCGAGGAGAGCAGCGCGGCGACGGTCGCGCCGACCCGGCCCGCGCCCCGGACCTGGACGCGCATGGCCCGTCGGGCAGCCAGCCGCCGTATGCCACCGCCCGGTTCAGGATGGACCACGCAGAGCGTCGCCAGGTCGGGACGCAGGCGGTCGAGGGCGCCGGCCCGCTGTCGTAAGGCATCGGCATCCGGCCCGCCCACCGTCGCGTCGTCGAGCAGTCCCGCCGCGCTCAGTCGTCTGACCAAGGCATCCACCTGCCCGTCCGGCATGCCCATCGCCCGGGCCTGCTCCCGCAGCAGCGGAAGCCCGCGTGTGCCGTCGAGCAGCTCCAGCAGAGCGCCCGTCGCCGTGTCCACGGGCCCGACCACGACCGCGTGCGCGGGCGTCACCCCGAACTGCACGGTCTGCCGCTCCCGCCATGCCCGCCTCAGTGCCGGCTTCACCATCGGATGCATTTCCACTTCCCCCTCGATAACAGAGAACCGAGAACCGAAGGATCTTGCAGAGCGAGAACTCGAAGAATGATCAAGAACGGCTCTCCGCTGATCCGTTGTCAGAATGCCCGGACGCGCCGAAGGGTGTGAAAAGTTGTCCACAGGCTTGGGGTATTAGTCGTTCAAATGGTGCAGCCAAGGGTTGGATCAAGATCGAACCGTTCCGGAGGCGGGACTTCCCCCACCTGCAACGGGTAACGTCGTGGCGTGTCCGTCGACCCTTCCCCTCGCGTCGCTGGGGAGACACCACCGCACAGTGCGGGAAGTCAACAGCGCAGCGTGCCAGGCCGCCCGTCCCGCGGATCGGGGACCAGCGCGGTCGAGGTCCGCAGGAGCGCGCGCCGCAACAGAACGGTCTCCGCCTATCGGGAGGGCGACCGCACCATCGTCCTGATTCCCGCCCGGATGTCGGAGGCGGAGGAGCAGCGCTGGGTCGGCGTCATGCTCGACAAGCTCGCCGCCCAGGAGAGCAAGCGGATTCTCGGTGACAGCGAACTGACCGAGCGTGCCGAGCGGTTGTCCGCCCAGTACTTCGACGGACGCGCAAGACCGACATCCGTGAGATGGGTGACGAATCAGAACACCCGCTGGGGCTCCTGCACCCCGGCCGAGGGCAGCATCCGTCTCTCGCACCGGCTGCAGGGCATGCCGGAGTACGTCGTCGACTATGTGCTCGTCCACGAACTGGCACATCTTCTGGTGCCCGGGCACGGCCCGCGGTTCTGGCGGCTGCTGGAGGCGTATCCCCGGACCGAGCGAGCCCGGGGCTATCTCGAGGGCGTCGTGGCCGCCGACCGGCTGCCGCACCTGCCCGTCACCGACGGGGAATGACCCCCGACCGGCCATGATCCCGTGTACCGAATGTGTCCCGGCCTGCGTCCGGACTTGGCTCAATGTCGGTTTGAGCCGTTAGCCTGACGCGACGTATTCACCTTCGGGATGGGGGACGGTCGTTACGCATGGCCAGGGAATTCCAACGCGGCCACAAGGCCAAGATCAGTGATCTCACGCCGGGAACGGATCTGTACGTAGGTGTGCAGATCGCGGCTCCTGGGCTGACCTTCGACATCAGCTGCTTCGGCCTCGACGCCAACGAGCAGCTCTCCGACGACCGGTACTTCATCTTCTTCAACCAGCCGAAGTCGCCCGAGGAGTCCGTTCAGCTGCTGGGCGCGCAGGCCGGTGACACCGAGTCCTTCCGCGTCACGCTCGACCGTATTCCGGCGAACATCCACAAGCTGTCCTTCACCGCGACGATCGACGGTGCCGGACAGATGTCGCAGGTCGGTCCGGGATACATCCGGATCGTCGCCGGCGGCGAAGAGGTCGTCCGGTATCCGTTCAACGGCTCGGAGTTCACCACCGAGCGCGCGGTGATGCTGGGCGACTTCTATCTGAAGGACGTCTGGCGTTTCGCCGCCATCGGTCAGGGCTTCGACGGCGGACTCGACGCGCTGCTGAAGAACTTCGGCGGCGAGGTCGCCGAGGAGCAGCCGTCGGCTCAGCAGTCGCAGGCCGCACCGTCGTTCGGGCCGCCCGCCCAGGCGACGGCGCCTCCGGCCTTCGGCGCGCCCGCCGCCCCGCAGGCTCCGCAGCCCGCGCCGTCGTTCGGTGCACCGGCGGCGCAGGCGCCGGCCCCGGCGAACCCGCAGATGCATACCGCACCGACGGTCGCCGCCCCGATGCCCCCGCAGGGCACCATGCCGCCGCCCGCGCCTTCGCCGTACGGGCAGCCGCCTCAGCAGCCGCAGTTCGGACAGGTGCCGGGGCAGCAGCCGGGGCAGATGCCGGGCCAGTTCCCGGGTCAGGCCCAGCCGCCCGGCGCGCCCGCGCCGTACGGTCAGCAGGCTCCCTACGGCCAGCCCCAGGGGATGCCTCCGGGCGCGCCGCAGGGCGTTCCCCAGGGTGCCCCGCAGGGTGGTGCCGGTCTCCAGGCCGCGCTCCAGCCCTACCGCGAGACGGCCACCGGCCAGCGCTGGACCCCGCAGAACCAGCAGTTGATGCGGGTCGACCTCACCATGGGCGGCACACCCGTCCTGGCCCGTCAGGGCAGCATGGTGATGTACCAGGGCAAGGTGGACTTCGGCCACAAGGGCGCGGGCTTCGCCGGTCGCGTGGTCGGCAATGCGACGGGCCAGGAGATGCAGCTGATGCGCTGTTCCGGCCGCGGTCAGGTCTTTCTCGCGGAGGAGGGCGCGCATCTGCATCCGATCGAGCTCCAGGGGGACGGCATCTGCGTCTCCGCGGAGAACGTCCTGGCGTTCGACGAGTCCCTCCAGTACGAGGTCCGTCGCATCGAGGGCCACGGCATCCCCGGCGGCGCGCTGTTCACCATGCAGTTCCAGGGCACCGGCACCGTCGTCGTGAAGACGCACGGCATCCCGGTCGTCCTGCCGGTCACGCCGACCACCTTCGCCGACTGCAACGCCGTCGTCGCCTGGTCGTCCGCGTCCCAGGTGATCCTCTCCAGCCAGGTCCGGCTGCGCCGCAACGCGTACCCGGGACACAGCGGGGAGACGATCAACCTCCAGTTCCGGGGCGCCCCCGGCAACTTCATCGTCGTCCAGCCGTACGAGGTCTGAGGGAGCCCGAAGACATGAACCAGCAACTTGCGGGCTTCGCCCCGACTCCGATCACGGCCCGTATGGAGAACCACGGCCGGTCGATGCTCAAGGTCGCCATGGCCTCCGGCCAGGACCTGTACGCACGCACCGGCTCGATGGTCGCCTACGAGGGCTTCGTCCAGTACGAGCCCAACCCGCCCGGCGTCCGCCAGGTCGCCTCCCAGTGGGTGACCGGCGAGGGCGCGCCCATCATGAAGTGCTCCGGCGACGGGCTGCTCTACCTCGCCGACTACGGCGCCGATGTGGTTGTCATCAACCTCAACAACGACTCCCTCTCGGTCAACGGCACCAATCTGCTGGCCTTCGACGCGCACCTCCAGTGGGGCGTCGAGCGGGTCAAGGGCCTGGCCAAGTTCGCCGGCCAGGGCCTGTGGAACGTGGAGATCGCGGGCACCGGCTGGGTCGCGCTGACCTCCCGCGGCACGCCGATCGTCGTCGACTGCGGCCGTGGCGAGGACGAGACGTACGTCGACCCGGACGCCCTGGTCGCGTGGTCCCCGAACCTCAAGGTGAAGGGCAAGCGCAGTTTCAAGGCCTCCTCCCTCGTCGGACGGGGCAGCGGCGAGGCGTACCAGATGGCCTTCTCGGGCCAGGGCATCGTCGTCGTACAGCCGAGCGAGGACAGCACGGACCGCCTGCGGGTCCGGGGCTGAGGGGGAGCGAACACATCATGCAGAGCCCACTTTTCAACCACGCGGAACAGCAGTCCCAGGACCGCTACGTCGTCCAGAACCCGCAGCTGCTGCGGGTCGCGCTCACCGGGCAGGACGACGTCCTCGCCCGCAAGGGCGCGATGGTCGCCTACCAGGGGCTGATGGATTTCGACGGTGAGTACCAGAGCGGTCAGCAGCGCCGCGCCCGCGCCAACACCGGCGAGGGCCTGGATCTGATGCGCTGTTCCGGACAGGGCACCGTCTATCTCGCGAACCTCGCGCAGTACATCCATGTGGTCGACGTCGACCAGGAGGGCATGACGGTCGACAGTGCCTATGTCCTGGCGCTCGACTCGACGCTGCACACCGAGGTCATCGCGGTCGACAGCCAGTACGGGATCTCCGGTTCGGGCAAGTACCAGCTCAACATCTCCGGCCGGGGCAAGGTCGCGCTCATGACCTCGGGCCAGCCGCTGATGATGCACGTCACCCCGGACAAGTACGTCAATGTCGACGCCGACGCGATCGTCGCCTGGTCGTCGGGTCTGCGTGTGCAGATGCAGTCCCAGACGCACTCCTCGGGCGTACGGCGCAGGCGCGGCAACACCGGCGAGGGCTGGGAGCTCAACTTCCTCGGCCAGGGCTTCGCGCTGGTGCAGCCGAGCGAGGTCATGCCGCCGCAGAACGCGGAGATCGGCCAGGGCCTGCGCGCCCAGTTCGGTGCGGGCCAGCACGGCTCGCACGCCCAGAACCAGAACAACGCCTGGAACTGAGCAACGCCGCGGCGCCCGTGCACGGTGCCGCGCACAGGTAAGGGGCGGCCTCCCTCGAGGCCGCCCCTTACCCGTACCTGCTGACAGCACCCGTGTGTGCTTAGAGCGCGGCCCGTGTCCGCTCCATCAGCCGGACGACGGACTCGTCGGCCACGTCCGGCACCTCGGCGTAGGCGAACCAGCGCAGATCCAGCGACTCGTCGCTGATCTCCTCCCTGGCTCCGGCCGGAGCCAGGGCCGCGTACTGGACGTCCAGATGCCAGTTGCAGGGCGACGGAATCGCATGGCGGTCCAGGCGGACCGGGCCGACCGGAAGCAGTGTCAGCCCGTCGATCCCGGACTCCTCGGTGGCTTCCCGCAGGGCCGCGGAGGCGAGTGTCGGGTCACCGGGCTCGCAGTGGCCGCCCATCTGCAGCCACATGCCGAGCTTTCTGTGCAGCGTCAGCAGCACCCGCCCGCCCTCCGGGTCGACGACCAGCGCGCTCGCCGTCACGTGACCCGCATGGCAGGCCTTCCACATGCCGTCCGGGTGCGTGTCCAGATGGTCCAGATAGAGCCCGCGCAACTCCTCCTGGTCCTCGTAGCTCTTCAGTACGAGGACGGCGTCGTCGTGCAGACTCATCGGTCGGAGTCGTCCTTGCCGTCCGTGCCGCTGTCCGGGCCCTTGTCGTCCGGACCCTCGGTGTCCGTGCCCTTGGTGTCGGGAGCGTCCGCAGGACCGGTGTCGCTCTGACCGCCGCCCTTGGTCGCCGCCTCACCGAGCATCTTGTCCAGCTCCGAGAAGTCGAGCTGTTCGCGGTGGACGAAGCCGTCCGGGTCGTCCAGGTCCGATGCCGTCGGCAGCATGTCCGGGTGCTCCCACAAGGCGTCCCGACCGTCCACGCCCCGCGCGTCGGTGAGCGAGGCCCAGAGCCGGGAGGCGTCCCGCAGCCGTCGCGGACGGAGCTGGAGACCGATCAGCGTCGCGAAGGTCTGCTCGGCGGGACCGCCCGACGCCCGCCGCCTGCGCAGCGTCTCGCGCAGGGCGCTCGCCGAGGTCAGACGGGAGGAGGCCGCCTCGTGGACCACCGCGTCGACCCAGCCCTCGACCAGCGCGAGCGCCGTCTCCAGACGGGCCAGTGCCGCCTTCTGCTGCGGGGTGTCCTCCGGCTGGAACATGCCCTGCTGAAGAGCCTCCTGCAGCTGCTCGGGGTTGTTCGGGTCGAACTGGCCGACCACGTCCTCCAGCTTGCTGGTGTCGACCTTGATCCCGCGGGCGTACCCCTCGACGGCACCGAACAGATGCGAGCGCAGCCACGGCACATGGGCGAAGAGCCGCTGGTGGGCGGCCTCGCGGAGGGCCAGATACAGCCGCACCTCCTCCTTCGGGACTCCGAGGTCCTTGCCGAGCGCCGCGACGTTCAGCGGGAGCAGCGCGGCCTTGCCGGCGGGGCCGAGCGGCAGACCGATGTCCGTGGAGCCGACCACCTCACCGGCCAGGACACCGACGGCCTGCCCGATCTGCTGGCCGAACATCGCTCCACCCATGGAGCGCATCATCCCCAGCAGCGGGCCCGCCATGGCCTGCATCTCCTCGGGCAGCACATCGCCCATGGCCAGGCCGACACGCTCGGCGACCGGGTCGACGAGCTGCTTCCACGCCGGAAGCGTCGCTTCCACCCACTCGGCACGGCTCCAGGCGACGGCCGTGCTCGCGCCGGAGGGCAGCGAGGTGGCGCCGTCCAGCCAGAGATCGGCCAGACGCACGGCCTCCTCGACCGCGGTCCGCTCGGCGGGACCCACACTCTCGTCCTTGGTGCCGTCCGGCGTGCCCTGGGAGACCGTCTGGCGCGCGATCTGCTGCGCCATGTCCCAGTTCACCGGTCCGCCCTCGTAGCTCAGCATCTGCCCGAGTTGCTGGAAGGCCGCACCCAGATCGTTCGGATTCAGGGAGCCGAACATGGCCGCGAACGGATTGTCGCCGCCGTCGCCGCCGAATCCGAAGGGATTGGAGGCCTGCCCGCCCTGGCCACCGCCGGCGGGATCCTTCTTCTTGCCCTCGTCGCCGTTCTCCGGCTCCTCCGGCGGAAGGCCGAATCCGAATGGGGTGTCACTCACGGGTTTCCTCGGCTCGTAGGGCCGCCGGCTCCGGGCCGACGGCGAATGCCCGACAACACCACCAGCGTAGACATCCGCGCCGCATATGGGCTCGGTGCTCCGCCGACTCGTGGGCTGCGGCAGGATGGACGCCACCTGGTACGTACGTGTCATTCGCTTACGTACTGAAGACAACCGCTGGAGACGCCTGGTGAGTTCCCCAGATCCGCAGGTTCGCGGAGCGCGAAACCGCTCAACCCCGACCCCGGGCGAGGGGCCCGCAGGCCGGGGCCCCGTCGTCGCGGTGACCGGCGCCGCCACCGGCATCGGTGAACTGCTCGCCCGGCGGCTCGCCGACTCCGCCGAGGTCAAGCAGGTCGTCGCGATCGACGAGCGCAGGGGCGAGGTCGCCGAGGCGCAGTGGCACATCCTCGACGTGCGCGACCCCGCCATCGCGGAGAAGCTGCGCGGCGCCGACGTGGTCGTGCACCTGGCTCTCGATCTCGATCTGGAGTCCGACGCGGCCGCCCGCACCGCCTACAACGTGCGCGGCACCCAGACCGTGCTCACCGCGGCGGCCGCCGCCGGTGTGCACCGGGTCGTGCTCTGCACGTCCGCGATGGTCTACGGGGCACTGCCCGACAACGACATCCCGCTGTCCGAGGACGCCGAACTGCGCGCCACCGCCGAGGCCACCGGTGTCGGAGATCTCATGGAGATCGAGCGGCTCGCCCGCCGGGCTCCGCGCGCCCACCCCGGGCTCAACGTCACGGTGGTGAGACCCGCCGTCCTGGTGGGCGGTACGGACACCGCCCTCACCCGCTACTTCGAGTCGCCGCGCCTTCTCGTGGTCGCCGGATCGCGTCCCACCTGGCAGTTCTGCCATGTCGACGACCTGGTGAGCGCGCTGGAGTACGCCGCCCTGGAGAAGGTGGACGGCGAGCTCGCGGTCGGCTGCGACGGCTGGCTGGAGCAGGAGGAGGTCGAGGAGCTCAGCGGCATCCGCCGCATGGAGCTGCCCTCGGCCGTCGCGCTGGGTGCCGCCGCCCGGCTGCACCGGATCGGTCTCACCCCGTCCCCGGCGGGCGATCTGGCCTACACGATGCACCCCTGGGTCGTCAGTGTGAGCCGGCTGCACGACGCGGGCTGGCGTCCGCAGTGGACCAACGAGGAGGTCCTGGCGGCGCTGCTCGAAGAGGTGGAGGGCCGGCACACGGTCGTGGGCCGCAGGCTCGGCCGCAAGGACGCGACCGCGGCGGGCGCCGCCGGTGCGACGGTCGCCCTGCTCGGCACGGCCGCACTGGTCCGCCGGGCCCGCAAGGCGCGCCGCCGGCTGTAGGAGGCTCCAAGGCGGGGCTCGCCCGGCCGGTCGATCGGGCTATTCCACGATGTCAGTGGCATGCGGCACGATGGCCGACATGGCACGTACGCACGAGCACCCCGGCGAGAAGGCGGCTCCGGACCCGGTCCGCCTTCTCGCGATCCGCGACACCCCGCTCTCCGTCGACGAGGTCTTCGCGGCCGTCGGTGACGACGCTTCGGGCGGCACCGCGCTGTTCGTCGGCACCGTGCGCAACCACGACGGCGGCTCCGACGTGGACACCCTCGGGTACTCCTGCCATCCGTCGGCCGAGGCCGAGATGCGCCGGATCGCCGACCAGGTCGTCGCCCGCTTCCCGGTGCGGGCGCTGGCGGCGGTGCACCGGGTCGGGGACCTCGCCATCGGGGACCTCGCGGTCGTCGTCGCGGTGTCCTGCCCGCACCGCGGGGAGGCGTTCGAGGCGTGCCGCAAGCTGATCGACGACCTCAAGCACGAGGTGCCGATCTGGAAGCACCAGAAGTTCTCCGACGGCACCGAGGAGTGGGTGGGCGCGTAGGCCCTGCCGGCTGTCGGCCAGCCCGGCCCCGGGTTCGGCGCGCACCTCTTCCGTGAGCGGGTCCTGCCCGGCCGGGCTCGTTCCGCACCCCTGCCGTGAGCGGGTCCGGCCCCGGATTCGCCGTGCCCCGTCCGTGCGCCGTCCCGCCCCGGCGTGCAGCCCCCGATCACGGGTACCCGACAAGCGGCAGCGGGGCTGTCACGACGGCACGGCGCGCGGGGCTCCCCGGACCGCCCCGGCCGGCCGCCCGAAACCCGGGAACGGCCCAAGCGGCCCGATTTGCGTAACCGCCACCCTGCCGTGAGCGTTGAACTGGCAGATGGCTAATCTGCTGATCACTCAGTTGCTTTCGATCATGGGGTAGGGAGGTCGTGATGGCAGCACTCGCCTGGTTGTTGATTCCGCTGTTCGCTGCCGTCGGTGCTGCGATATGGGGAGGCTGGGCCCAGCGGAACCGGACAACCGGTGACGTGGCCGAGCTCGCCGGCTACGCGCGGTTCCGCGACGCGATGGAAAAAGCGGGCACCGGCAGAGATGCCGCCTGACGCAGTCCTGACTCACACGCCGTCCGTGCGCAGTGGCCCTCCTGCCCCGTACGGACCGGCCCCGGCGGTGCGCTGACAGGCGCGTCCCGTACTGTCGTTCCATGCCACGCCGCACCGCGACGATGCTCGCCTCCACCCTCGTTCTGATCGCACTTCTGTGCGCCGGGGTGTTCATCAAAGTGCCGTACTCGGAGATGTCGCCCGGCCCCACCGTCAACACGCTCGGCGAGGCGCGCGGTGAGCCGGTGCTGGCGATCTCCGGCCGCAAGACCTACCCGACGACCGGTCATCTCAACATGACGACGGTCCGGGTCACCGGTGCGGACTACAACATGAACTTCGTCGAGGCCGTCTACGGCTGGCTGGCCCACGACAACGTGGTCGTTCCGCACGACACGCTCTACCCGGACGGCAAGACGGAAGAGCAGTCGACACAGGAGAACGCCGAGGAGTTCACCCAGTCGCAGGAGAGCGCGAAGGTTGCCGCGCTGAAGCAGCTGAAGATCCCGGTGAAGTCGCGGGTCGTGGTCTCCACGGTCATCAAGGACACGCCCTCCGAGGACCGTCTGCACGCCGGCGACGTGATCCGCGCCGTGGACGGTGCCGCCGTCGAGCAGCCCGCTGACGTCGCCAAGCTGGTCACCAAGCACAAGCCCGGCGAGAAGGTCGTCTTCACGATCGTCCCGGCGAAGGCCGCTGCCGCCGCCGAGAAGGCGGGCAAGGAGCCGGGCGCCACCGAGAAGGTCACCATCACCACGACCACGTCGGACACCGGCAACCGGGCGATCGTGGGCATCCAGGCGGGGACCGACCACACGTTCCCGTTCACGATCGACATCAACCTCGCCGATGTGGGCGGCCCCAGCGCCGGTCTGATGTTCGCACTGGGCATCGTCGACAAGCTCACCCCCGGAAACCTCACCGGCGGCAAGTTCGTCGCCGGCACCGGCACCATCGACGACCAGGGCAAGGTCGGTCCCATCGGTGGCATCGAGATGAAGCTGGTGGGCGCCCGGAACGCGGGGGCGGAGTACTTCCTGACGCCCAACGACAACTGCGCGTCGGCCGCATCGGACATCCCCGACGGGCTGACCCTCGTGAAGGTCAACACCATCGAGGACGCCGCGAAGTCGCTGGAGAAGATCAAGTCGGGCAGCACAGCAGGGCTGCCTAGCTGCACGACGGGCTGAGCACGGCGGTCCGTCGGACGGCGACGCGGCGAGCGCGCGCCGTCCGGCCGGACCCCGGACCCTTACGACTCGAACGTCGCCGACAGCGCCTCTGCCAGACCCGGCACCAGGTCCGAGCCCGTCAACACCTCGGTGGGGGAGTCCTTCTCACGGAGCCGCAGGGCCGACTCCCGTGCGCCGTCTCGGAGCACCGCCACGGTCATGCGCACTTCCTGGCGGGCCGGATGAGCGGCGACCCACTTGGTGAGGGCCGCGTCGTCGAGACCTTCGGGGACCGACGCCTCCGCCGACGCGGGAAGCATCTGACGCTCCACGGTCAGCGCGCAGCCGGCCACCGCGTCCGGCCACGCGATGGTGCCGAGGAACTCGTCCAGGGGGGTGCCGGGCGGAATCTCGTCCTGCTCGATGGGGGTCAGGGGAGCGCCGGCCTTGTCGTCGTCGAGTCCGAGCTGGCCTGCCAGGCCGGGCTCCTGGGTGCGCAGCTGGGCGGTGTCGACGAGGGCGAACAGCCGGGCCGGCCGGTCCCATCCGAGGCCGGAGGCGTACTCGTCGATTTCGAGCACGGCGCGGGTCAGTGGGCTGGCGGCCATCGGGGGGCCGGAGGAAGAACTATTGGGCATGCCCAATATCCTGCCTCCTTCCGGCCCCGATACGGGAACTAGGTAAAGCCTCAGTAAGTTGCAGTAGTGGGCTCTACGATCGCGGGGCCCGTTTCACACGACCGCGAACTTCGAGGTGCGCACGTTGGCTTTCCAGATGCCGGACCGCGGCGGAGGCCCGACCGGGCCACGGATCAGAGTGGGCCGGCCGTCCCGGCGCGTCCGCACCCTGCTCATGACACTGGCCGTGCTGGCCGTGCTGGCCATGGCGTTCGTCATGTTCGCCGGGTTCTGGACGGACTGGCTCTGGTACCGCTCAGTCCACTATTCCTCGGTGTTCACCACCACCCTGTGGACCAAGATCGGACTGTTCGCCGTCTTCGGTCTGCTCATGGCGGGAGCCGTCGGGCTGAACATCTGGCTCGCGCACCGGCTGCGCCCGCCGCTCAGCGCGATGTCGCTGGAGCAGCAGAGCCTCGACCGCTACCGGATGAGCATCGCCCCGTACAAGAAGTGGGTGCTCCTCGCGATCACCGCTCTCGTCGGGCTGATCGCCGGAGCGTCCGCCACCGGTCAGTGGCGCACCTGGCTGATGTGGGTCAACGGCGTGCCCTTCGGTCAGAAGGACCCGCAGTTCAAGATGGACGTGTCGTTCTACGCGTTCGACCTGCCCTGGTACCGCTTCCTGCTCGGCTTCGGCTTCGCGGCCGCCGTGCTCTCGCTGATCGCCGCCGCGCTGACGCACTACCTGTACGGCGGGCTGCGGATCACCAGCCCCGGCGCCCGGGCGACCGCGGCGGCCACCGGCCACCTCTCGGTGCTGCTGGGTGTCTTCGTCTCGCTGAAGGCCGTGGCGTACTGGCTCGACCGGTACGGCCTCGCGGTGAAGTCCAGTGACTTCAAGGCCACGGGAAACTGGACAGGCCTGCGGTACGTGGACGCCAACGCCTATCTGCCGGCGAAGACGATCCTGTTCTGCATCGCGGTCATCTGCGCGCTGCTCTTCTTCGCGACGCTCTGGCGGCGCACGTGGCAGCTGCCCGTCATCGGCTTCGGCCTGATGGTCCTGTCCGCGATCCTCATCGGCGGTCTCTACCCGGCGATCGTGCAGAAGTTCCAGGTCCAGCCGAACGAGCAGGCCAAGGAAAGTCCGTACATCAAGAAGAACATCGATGCCACACGCGAGGCGTACGGCATCGACAGCGCCAAGCCCGAGGACTACGAGGGCAAGGGCAACCCGCAGCGGAAGACGCAGCAGCGCGAAGCGGCCACGTCGGCGGCGAGCTACCGCGTCGTCGACTCCAATGTCGTCTCGCCCGCCTTCCAGCAGCTCCAGCAGGAGCGCAAGTACTACCAGTTCCCCGCGACGCTGGACGTCGACCGGTACACCGGCCCCGACGGCAAGCCGCAGGACACGGTCATCGGTCTGCGCGAGCTCAACATCACGGGTATCCCGAAGAGCAACTGGATCAACGACCACTTCACGTACACCCATGGCTACGGCGCGATCTCGGCCAAGGGCACCAGCGTGATCACCGATCCGAACCAGGGCACCGTCGGCTCACCGGACTTCACCGAGGCCGGCATGCCCACCAAGGGCCAGCTCGGGAAGTACGAGCAGCGGATCTACTACGGCGAGAAGACCGAGCAGTACTCGATCGTCGGCGGTCCGCAGAAGGAGCTCGACTACGAGGCCAGTGTCGGCCCCACCAAGTACACGAGCTACCAGGGCAAGAGCGGCGTCAGCCTCTCCAACCCGCTGAACCGCGCCGCGTACGCGGTGGCCTTCAGTGAGCCGCAGATCCTGTACTCGGGCGCTGTCGGGGACGGTTCGCGGATTCTCTACAACCGCACCCCCAAGGAGCGCGTCGAGGCGGTCGCCCCCTGGCTGACGATCGACGGCGACGCCTATCCGGCGGTCGTCGACGGCCGTATCCAGTGGATCGTCGACGCGTACACCACGACCAACGGCTACCCGTACGCCTCGCGTACGACGCTCGGCGACACCACGACCGACTCGCTGACCACCAACCAGCGCGCGGTCGTCGCCCAGCAGAACCAGGTCAACTACATCCGGAACTCGGTGAAGGCGACCGTCGACGCGTACGACGGCTCGGTGAAGCTGTTCCAGTGGGACACCGAGGACCCCGTCCTGAAGACCTGGATGAAGGCCTTCCCGGGCACGGTGAAGCCCAAGGGCGACATCTCGCCCGCGCTCAAGGCCCATCTGCGCTACCCGCAGGACATGTTCAAGGTCCAGCGCGAGCTGCTCACCCGATACCACGTCACGGAGCCCGAGCAGTTCTACAGCGGCAGTGACGCCTGGCAGGTGCCGGACGACCCGACGAACAAGGACACCAGTGCGGTCCCGCCGTACTACCTGAGCCTGAAGATGCCCGGGGAGTCGGCGCAGAAGTTCTCGCTGACGACGACGTTCACACCGGCCGGACGCCCGAACCTGGGCGCCTTCATGGCTGTTGACGCCGATGCCACCAGCAAGGGCTACGGCTCGATCAGACTGCTGAGAGTGACCTCGACCGTCCAGGGTCCGACACAGGTGCAGAGCGAGCTGAACGGCGTGCCCGAAGTGGCCACGTTCGTACGGGACCTCAGAGGTACCGACTCGGACATCGAGTACGGAAACCTCCTGACGGTGCCGCTCGACGGCGGCTTCCTGTACATCGAGCCGGTGTACGCCCGAGGCGGCAGCGCGAACTACCCGCTGCTCAAGAAGGTGGCCGTCGCGTACGGCGGAGGCAAACCCGTCTTCAAGGACAGCCTGACGGAGGCGCTCGACGCCGTCTTCGCGCAGGAGGGCGCCGAACCGCCACCGACGACGACGCCACCGACACCACCGGGGGACGGCACCACCAAGCCTCCGCCGGCGACCGGTGACGCCGCGCTCAAGGGCGCCATCGCCGACGTGCTGAAGGCGCACCAGGACGCCGAGGCCGCGCTGGCGAAGACGCCGAAGGACTGGGAGGCGTACGGCAGGGCCCAGGAGGACCTGGACGCGGCGCTGGAGCGGCTGAACGCGGCTCAGGGCAAGCCGAGTCCCAGCCCGTCCCCGTAGCTGCTGAACAGGCAACACTCCGCGTCGTGATAGTGTTTCAACACAACGACGCGGGGTGGAGCAGCTCGGTAGCTCGCTGGGCTCATAACCCAGAGGTCGCAGGTTCAAATCCTGTCCCCGCTACTGAAACGAAGAGGGCCCGGATCCTTTTGAGGATCCGGGCCCTCTTCGCGCGTATGTGCTGCCGGTGGGAACTGGGCGCGCCGTGGGGCGAGTTGACCGTCAACGTGTTTGACTTATCTCTCTGTGGGCATGTCGACAAAACGCTGAAGTGACCTTACCGGCTGCGGTATACCAGGTGTACGCGGGTTGCAGGTGGTGCGACGATGGAATTTATGGGGGACAGGGCAACTCTGTTGGAGACAGGGCGGTTTGTGCAGCAGCATGCCGGTAACACGGCAGATGTGATCAGCGCTGCCGACGCCGCGGACACTCCTGCCGCGAGCCAGGTCGACGGCGTGGGCGCCACTGAGGGCGCCGACTCCGTGGAGAGCGCCGGGGCCGAGGAGCGATACCGCCGTGCGGCGGAGAGCGGCGACACCGCGTCGATGAGCGTGCTCGGCGCGCTGCTGATGCGCCGCGGCGACCTCGATGGTGCCGAGCCCTATCTGCGGGCCGCCACCTCCGAGGGCGACCGTGCGGCCGCCAACAACCTGGGTGTCCTGCTCCACCAGCGCGGTTACGCGGACGAGGCCGCCGGCTGGTGGCGTATCGCCGCCGTCGCCGGTTCGGCCGCCGCCGCGCACGCCCTCGGACGCCACTTCCGCGAGCGCGGTGACGAGCCCGCCGCCGAGTACTGGCTGCGCCAGTCCGCCGAGCAGGGCCACGCCCTGGGGGCGTACGCACTCGCCGATCTGCTGGAGCACCGCAGCGACGTCGGCGCCGAGCGCTGGCTGCGCGCCGCCGCCGAGCAGGGCCATCGTGAAGCGGCCTACCGGCTCGCCCGTGCGCTGGAGCGCCGGGCGGCCGACGAGGCCCGCGCAGGCGGGGACGCGGGCCTCCTGGTCGTGCGCACGGACGACGGTGCGGCGAGCGCCGCCGACGGCGCGTGCGCGTCTCCCGGCGGCCGTGACAGCGGTGCGCCCTCCGGCCGCGCCGGCCCCGAGGACCAGGCGGGCCCGGAGCCCACCACCCTGGACGAGGCCGCCCAGTGGTACCGGCAGGCCGCCGCCCGGGGGCACCGCAGAGCCGCGCTGCACCTCGGCGCCATCCTCGAGAAGCGCGGAGAGCTGAAGGAAGCGGGCCGCTGGTACCTCACCTCGGCGAAGGACGGCGAGGCGCGTGCGGCGTGCGCGCTCGGCTTCCTGCTGCGGGACGCCGGCGACGAGGAGAGCGCCGCCGTCTGGTGGCTGCGCGCTGCCCAGGAGGGCGATGGCAACGCTGCCAACGCCCTGGGCGCCTGGCACGCCGCCCGCGGCGAGCAGCAGACCGCCGAGCGCTGGTACCGCGCCGCCATGGACGCGGGCGACGTCAACGGCGCCTACAACCTGGGGCTGCTCTGCGCCGCCCAGGACCGCACGGCTCAGGCCGAGCAGTGGTACCGCCGTGCCGCCTACGCCGGGCACCGGGAGGCCGCCAACGCGCTCGCCGTGCTGCTGCTGCAGTCCGGCGACGCCACGGGCGCCGAGCCGTGGTTCTCCAAGGCGGCCGAGGCCGGCAGCGTGGACGCCGCCTTCAACCTGGGCATCCTCCACGTCGGCAGGGACGACGACCGTACGGCTCTGGTCTGGTACGCCAGGGCCGCGGCCGCGGGCCACACCGAGGCGGCACTCCAGGTCGGCATAGCGCTGCTCCGCGACGGCGACGACCGGGCCGCCGAGCGGCATCTGCGGTGTGCCGCGGGTGGCGGCAGCCCCGAGGCGGCCTTTCGGCTCGCGACGCTGCTCGACTCCCGTCAGCCGCCCCCGGGCGCGCCGGCGCTCGGCGAGACGCCGGCGGAGAAGAGCGAGTGCGAGGAGTGGTACGAGCGGGCCGCCGAGCAGGGGCACCGTCGCGCCCAGGTGCGGGTCGGCATGCTGGCCGCCGCCCGCGGCGACATGGCGGAGGCCGACCGCTGGTACCGCGAGGCCGCCGAGGCGGGCAGCCGCAACGGCGCCTTCAACCTCGGCCTGCTCCTGGCCCGTGAGGGCAACGAGCGCGAGGCGGCCCTGTGGTGGACCCGGGCGGCGCGCGCGGGACATGGCCGGGCGGCACTGCGCCTGGCCCTGCTCGCCGCGCGCCGGGGCGAGCTCACCGAGGGCCAGCGCTGGTGCGCGCGTGCCGTCGAGCTCGGTCCGGCCGAGGTGGCGGAGCGTGCGGCCCGGCTGCGGGACGCGCTGCACCAGGAGCTCACCGCGTAACGGAGCTCACTCCGCACGGGCGCCAATGGATTTGCTCTGGTCAGTGGGCTGACGTAATGTTGTGTTCACCGACGCGGGGTGGAGCAGCTCGGTAGCTCGCTGGGCTCATAACCCAGAGGTCGCAGGTTCAAATCCTGTCCCCGCTACTGAAACCGAAGGCCCGGATCCTGATGGATCCGGGCCTTCGGTCTGTCCGCGGTCCGTCCGGGCCTCGAAGCCCTCAGCGGTCGGCCTCCGTCGGGCCGCCGGTCGTCTCGCACGGTTCGGTCTGTCCGGGGCCGGTGTAGTGGATGCGGATGCCCTCCTCGCCCGCCGCGTGCTCCGGCCGCAGGACGAGGTGCTCGTCGTAGTCGCCGCCGTTCTGGCGGCGGTAGGGAATCGGGTCGGTGTCCGGGAGGGCGACGAGCCGTTCGCGCAGCCGCTCGGCGGCGGCCTCGTACTCGGCACCCGACAGGCACACGGTGCCGTTGACGACCAGGGGCGGGACCACGTCCATGCCGGTGTACCAGAGGGTGCCGTGCAGGATCGGGAACAGCACGTCGTTGATGTCGCCATGGATGCCCCGCGGCCCGGTCGTGGCGGCGTTGGCGCCGACCGTGGTCACCACCAGTGCGCGGCGGCCGGACAGCCCGCCGTCCCCGTAGCGCATCGCCCGGCCCGTCGTCGGGTCCGGCACACCCTGGGCGAAGCCCTGGACGAACAGCCGGTCGAACCAGCCCTTGAGGATGGCCGGCATGCCGAACCACCACAGGGGGAACTGCACGACGAGCGTGTCCGCCCACAGCAGCTTGGCCTGCTCCTGGCGGATGTCCTCACTCAGCGTGCCGGTCTCCAGCGCGCGCTGGGACTCGGTGAGCACATCGAGGCGCTTGTCCGGGTCGTGGGTGAAGTCACCGTGGTCGACCACGGGATTCCAGCTCATCGCGTAGAGATCCGACTCGACGACCTCGTGCCCCCGCTCCCGCAGCACCGCGACGCCTTCGTCGCGCAGTGCCCCGTTCAGCGAGCGCGGGTCGGGGTGGGCGGATACCCAGAGCACGCGCACGACCGATCACTCCCTCCGTGGCGATGTGCGCCCGTCGCGCACACGTCGCTGGTGTGTCTGCCCGGGGGGAGGGGACTGAATCCGGTCGGTTGACCGGGGCCCCGGTCAACGGGTCGTGGGGTCGGTGGGCGCGGGCAGCGGAAAGCCCCGGCACCTCGGGTGCCGGGGCTCTCGACGTCGTACGACTACGCCGCCGCGCAGTTCGGGCAGGTGCCCCGGTAGGTCACCTCGACGTCCGAGATCGTGAAGCCGAAGCGCTCGGCGTCGGGCAGGTCCGCCAGTGGGTTGCCGGCCGGGTGCACATCGCGGATGGCGCCACAGCGCGCACAGACGAGGTGCTGGTGGGGCTGGTGGGCGTTCGGGTCGTACCGCTTGGCGCGGTGGTCCGTGGAGACCTCCAGGACCTCGCCGAGGGTCACGAGCTCACCGAGCGTGTTGTAGACCGTCGCCCGCGAGATCTCGGGCAGGCTCTTCACCGCCCGCGCGTGGACCTCGTCGGCGGTCAGATGCACGTGCTCGCCGTCGAGGACCTCTGCCACGACACGCCGCTGGGCTGTCATGCGCCAGCCGCGTCCGCGAAGCCGTTCAAGTAGGTCACTCATAGGAACAGCCTAACAGCGGCTCGTCCCAGATCACGACCGAGTGTGAACTTGGATATTTACTTGACTTGGACAAAGTCCATTGTAGGGTCGAGTCCAGAAAACGTTGAGGGACAGGACTTGCAGGAATGACGCAGGAGGCGCACGTGACGCAGGGACCGCTCACCACGGAGGCCGGGGCTCCGGTCGCCGACAACCAGAACAGCGAGACGGCGGGCGTCGGCGGTCCTGTTCTGGTCCAGGACCAGGCGCTGCTCGAGAAGCTCGCGCACTTCAACCGCGAGCGCATCCCGGAGCGCATCGTTCACGCGCGGGGCGCCGGCGCGTACGGCACCTTCACTCTCACCCGTGACGTCTCGCAGTGGACGCGTGCGAAGTTCCTCTCCGAGGTCGGCAAGCAGACCGAGACGTTCCTGCGGTTCTCGACCGTCGCGGGCAACCTCGGCTCGGCCGACGCGGTTCGTGATCCCCGCGGCTTCGCGCTGAAGTTCTACACCGAGGAGGGCAACTACGACCTCGTCGGCAACAACACCCCGGTGTTCTTCATCAAGGACGCCATCAAGTTCCCGGACTTCATCCACACCCAGAAGCGCGACCCGTACACGGGCAGCCAGGAAGCGGACAACGTCTGGGACTTCTGGGGTCTGAGCCCCGAGTCGACACACCAGGTCACCTGGCTCTTCGGTGATCGCGGCATCCCGGCCACCCTGCGCCACATGAACGGCTACGGCTCGCACACCTTCCAGTGGAACAACGAGGCCGGCGAGGTCTTCTGGGTCAAGTACCACTTCAAGACGGACCAGGGGATCAAGAACCTCACCACCGACGAGGCCAACCGCCTCTCCGGTGTGGACCCGGACAGCCACCAGCGTGACCTGCGCGAGTCCATCGAGCGCGGTGACTTCCCGTCCTGGACCGTGCAGGTGCAGATCATGCCGGCGGCCGACGCGGCGACCTACCGCTTCAACCCGTTCGACGTCACGAAGGTGTGGCCGCACGAGGACTACCCGCCGATCGAGATCGGGAAGCTGGAGCTCAACCGGAACCCGGAGAACATCTTCGCGGAGGTCGAGCAGTCCGTCTTCAGCCCCGCCCACTTCGTGCCGGGCATCGGTCCCTCCCCGGACAAGATGCTCCAGGGCCGTCTCTTCGCGTACGGCGACGCCCACCGCTACCGCGTCGGCATCAATGCCGACCACCTGCCGGTGAACCGCCCGCACGCCACCGAGGCGCGGACGAACAGCCGTGACGGCTTCCTGTACGACGGCCGCCACAAGGGTGCGAAGAACTACGAGCCGAACAGCTTCGGCGGCCCGTTCCAGACGGACCGTCCGCTGTGGGTCTCCACCCCGGTCGGCGGCGGCACGGGCAACCACGAGGCGCCCCGTCACGCCGAGGACGACGACTTCGTGCAGGCGGGCAATCTCTACCGGCTGATGTCGGAGGACGAGAAGGTCCGTCTGGTCGTGAACCTCGCGCAGTTCATCGCGAAGGTGTCGCGCGACGACATCGCCGAGCGCGCGGTCGACAACTTCCGCCGGGCGGACGGTGATTTCGGCAAGCGGCTGGAGGCCGCGGTCCAGGCCCTTCGCGGCTGACCGGCGACTGCCGAAACACAGAGGGCCGGATCCCTGTCCAGGGATCCGGCGCTCATCCGTCCGCACCCGCCGCCCGGTGTTCTGTGCGTCATCCGTCAGCGGCTGCCGGAGCCCTGACGACGCTCATCGATCGTGCGGCTGACAGGTCCTGGGTGCCGACGCGGTCTAGCCGACGAGCGTGGAGTGGTGCCGCCGGGTCGGAGCCCAGCAGCGGATGATGTCGCGGACGGAGACGATGCCGACGGGCCCGCCGTCGCCGTCCATCACGATCAGATGCCGGAAGCCGCCGTGCGACATGGCCTCCGCAGCCTCCTCCAGGGTCCAGGACGGCGCGGCGAAGACGACGTCGGTGGTGGTGTGGGTGCCGGCGGTCTCCTGGTCGGGGTCCTGGCCCGTGCCCACCGCTACGAGAATGTCGCGCTCGGTCAGAATGCCCAGGCCGTCGGCGTCGGTGTCGAGGACGACCGCCGCGCCGACGCGGCGCGCGGCCATCAGCCGGGCCGCCTGGCGGAGTGTGTGCGTGGGTCCGATGGTGAGGACCACCGTGCTCATGGCGTCACGGACGAGCATGAATGGAGCCACCTCCTTGGTGATCGGCAGTTCGGGAACCGATTCACAAGTTCACAAGTGGGGGGACTCTCAGAGTCGCAGTCTTGGGTGACCGCAGCAAGGGGGCGGGCACGGCGCATTCCCCGGCGCCCGGACACCGCCGGGAACGGGCGCACGCGCCTGCCCCGGCAGCCGGCGGTACGGCCCGGCGGGGTCGCCGGCAGAGCTGATGCTGCCGGCCGGTCAGCGGGTGACGGTGACCGTCAGTAGCGCTGGTTGAGGTAGCCGAGCAGTTCCTCGTGGAGCAGACCGTTGGACGCTGCCGCGTTCCCGCTGTGCGGGCCGCGGCGTCCGTCCAGGCCGGTGAAGGATCCGCCGGCCTCCTGGACGACGATCGCGGTGGCGGCCATGTCCCACAGCGACAGCTCGGGCTCCGCGCAGATGTCCACCGAACCCTCGGCGACCATCATGTACGGCCAGAAGTCGCCGTAGCCGCGGGTGCGCCAGCAGGCGCGGGTCAGATCCATGAAGCCGTCGAGCCGTCCCTGCTCCTCCCAGCCGCTGAGGGAGGAGTACGCGAAGGAGGCGTCCGAAATGCTGCCGACCCGGCTGACGTGGAGCCTGGTGGCCTGGCTCAGGCTGCGCCCGGTGTAGGCGCCACCACCCTGCGCGGCCCACCAGCGGCGGCCGAGCGCCGGGGCCGAGACCACACCGACGACCGGCTGGAAGCCGCCCTCGCCCTGGACCATCAGCGAGATCAGCGTCGCCCAGACCGGGACGCCACGTACGTAGTTCTTGGTGCCGTCGATGGGGTCGATGACCCAGCGGCGCGGGCCCGTGCCCTCGATGCCGTACTCCTCGCCGAGGATCGCGTCCCGCGGCCGCGCTCTCTTCAGCTGCCCGCGGATCAGTTCCTCCGCCGCCTTGTCGGCCTCGGTCACCGGCGTCATGTCGGGCTTGGTCTCGACCTTGAGGTCGAGAGCCTTGAACCGGTCCATGGTCGCGGCGTCCGCTGCATCGGCGAGGACATGGGCGAGGCGCAGATCGTCGTGGTAGTCGGGCATGGTCGTCACTCTATCGGGGCTCATTCGGCCTCCCGGGAGCGCCCGTTCGCCCCGCCTCTTGACAGTGCATGGAGGCGCGTCAACTCTGAGCGCAGTGCCGTACCGCACGGTGGGCGCCCGGTCGGGGCGCCGCCCGGCCTGGGAGGCGATGATGCCTACAGCGCGAGAGTCCCTGCTGAACGCCGCGCTCGCCGCGCTCGCGGAGCTTCCGTGGTCGGGGGTGCGGATGGTGGACGTCGCCTCCGCCGCGGGAGTCTCGCGGCAGACCCTCTACAACGAGTTCGGCAGCAAGGACGGGCTGGCCCGCGCGCTGGTACGGCGGGAGGCCGACACCTATCTGTACGGCGTGGACCAGCTGCTGGCCGAGCGGACCGCCCCCATCGACCGGCTGGCCGCCGTGGCCGAATGGACGGTCGGCGAGGCACGGTCGAGACCGCTGCTGCGCGCGCTGCTGACCGGCTGCTGGGGTGAGCGCCTGCCCGTTCCCCGTCCCGCCCGCCGGGACGCGCCCGCGGCCGGCGTTCCCGCCCAGCGTCGCGCGGACGCCGGGCTGCCGGCCCCCTCGGACGTGGTGACGGAGGTACGGGACAGATCGCAGGCCGCGCTGGAATCCGGGCGGCCCCAGGGGCGGACGGCGGAGGAGTCGGCCGCCCTCGCGCAGCGCTGCGAGCTGGCGGTTCGGCTCGCGTTCTCCTATGTCGTCGCGCCCGCCGGTGAGGGCGTGGGGCAACTGGTCCGTACGGCCGTGGCCGGCGTCAGTGTCCCGACCCCGACAGCTGGAGACCGATGACACCGACGATCACCAGGGTGATCGAGACGATCTTCAAAGTGGAGACCAGGTCGTCCAGGAAGACCATTCCGTAGATCGCTGTCCCCGCCGCTCCGATGCCCGTCCACACCGCGTACGCCGGACCGACGTCCAGCTTGCGCAGAGCCAGGGTCAGCAGACCGAAGCTGCCCAGTGCGAAGCAGGCGAACGCGATCGTCGGCCAGAGCCGGGTGAATCCGTGCGACAGCTTGAGACAGACCGCGAAGCCCGTTTCCAGGATCCCGGCGACCACCACCAGCAGCCACGCCATGGTCTGTGCCTCCGCAACGCTCGGTGACTGCTCGGTAGGACGTGATGCGATTATGCCCTTACCAGGACGGACAGGCGGCAAACGTGCGCCGGTCAGTCGCCCTCGCGTCGCTCCCGGGTGGCGAGCAGTCGCCGCAGGGAGTACAGCCTCGCCGGGTCCGCGTGGCCCTCGGCGACCCACTCGTCCAGCGCGCAGTCCGGCTCGTCGTGGCTGCACGCACGCGGGCAGCCCTCCGTCCCCGGAACGAGATCCGGGAAGGCGAGGATCACGCGGGACGGGTCGACATGGTGCAGACCGAACGACCGCACACCGGGGGTGTCGATCACCCAGCCGCCCTCCTTGTCGTTGAGCGGGAGGGCGAGGGCAGAGGTGGTGGTGTGCCGCCCGCGGCCGGTGACCGCGTTGACCAGGCCGGTGCTCCGTCGGCGCTCCTTCGGCACCAGGGCGTTGACCAGCGTGGTCTTGCCCACGCCGGAGTGGCCGACGAACGCCGTGGTGCGGCCGGAGAGGTGTTCGTGCACCCGCTCCGCGGCGACCCCGTCGATGAACTCGTCGCGGGTGGTGACCACATGGGGGACACCCAGCGCCCCGTACATCTCCAGCAGTTCGTCCGGCGACGCCAGATCGGACTTGGTGAGGACCAGGAGCGGGGTGAGCCCGCCGTCGTACGCGGCGACCAGGCAGCGGTCGATCAGACGCGGGCGCGGTTCGGGGTCGGCGAGCGCGGTCACGATGGCCAGCTGGTCGGCGTTGGCCACGACCACGCGCTCGTAGGGATCGTCGTCGTCGGCCGTACGGCGAAGGACGGACTTGCGCTTCTCGATCCGCACGATGCGCGCCAGGGTGTCCTTGTCCCCGGACAGATCGCCGACGATGCCGACCCGGTCACCCACGACAGCGGCCTTGCGGCCGAGCTCGCGGGCCTTCATGGCGTGGACGATCCGGTCCTCGACCAGGCAGGTGAGCCGCCCGCGGTCGACGGTGAGGACCATGCCCTCGACGGCGTCCTCGTGCTTGGGGCGGATGTTGGTCCGCGGCCGGTTGCCCTTGCGGTTCGGGCGGACGCGGATGTCGTCCTCGTCGGGGTTCTTGCCGTAGCGCCGCATGTCCTCAGGCCCCGAGCATTCCGGCCCACATCCGCGGGAAGTCGGGCAAGGTCTTCGCGGTCGTCGCCACGTTCTCGATCTGCACGCCCTCCACGGCGAGGCCGATGATCGATCCGGCTGTCGCCATCCGGTGGTCGTCGTAGGTGTGGAACACACCGCCGTGCAGCGGGCGGGGGCGGATGTGCAGCCCGTCCTCCGTCTCGGTGACGTCGCCGCCGAGTTCGTTGATCTCCTTGGTGAGGGCGGCCAGACGGTCCGTCTCGTGGAGGCGCAGATGCGCCACGCCGCGCAGTGTGGAGGGGGAGTCCGCGAGGGCCGCGACGGCCGCGATGCCGGGGGTCAGCTCGCCCACCTCGCCGAGGTCGACGTCGATGCCGTGGATGCGGCCCGTGCCGGTCAGGGTGAGACCGGCGTCGGTCAGCACGCAGGAACCGCCCATCTCGGTGAAGATCTGGCGCAGCGCGTCGCCGGGCTGGGTGGTGCGCTCCGGCCAGTCCGGAATGGTCACTCGGCCGCCGGTGATGAGCGCCGCCGCCAGGAACGGCTGCGCGTTCGACAGATCGGGCTCGACGGTGAGGTCACGGCCCAGCAGCGCGGAGGGGGAGACCCGCCAGACATTGGGCTCGCCGCCGGTCTCCGGCTCGTCGACCTGGGCGCCGACGGCACGCAGCATGTCGACGGTCATCCGGATGTGCGGCATCGACGGCAGACGGGCGCCGATGTGCCGCACCTCCACACCCTGGTTGAACCGCGGTGCGGAGAGCAGCAGCGCCGAGACGAACTGCGAGGACGAGGAGGCGTCGATCTCGACGGAGCCGCCGTCCAGAGCGCCGCCGCCGTGCACGGTCATCGGGAGCGCGCCGCGGCCGTCGTCGTCGATGCGGGCGCCGAGCACGCGCAGGGCGTCGATCACGCCGTTGAGCGGGCGCTCGTAGGAACGCGGGTCGCCGTCGAAGCGGATCGGGCCGGAGGCGAGGGAGGCGACGGGCGGGAGGAAGCGCATCACCGTGCCGGCGTTGCCGACGTCGACGGTGGCCGGGCCGTGCAGACCGGCCGGGATCACCCGCCAGGCCTCGCCCTCGCTGTCGTGGACGCCGGTGACGGTCGAGCTGGAGGAGACCGTCTCCTCGATGCCGACACCGAGGGCGCGCAGGGCGTCGGCCATCAGCAGGCTGTCGCGCGAACGCAGCGGGCGGCGCAGCCAGCCCGGCTCGGCGGCGAGAGCGGCCAGCACCAGAGCGCGGTTGGTGACCGATTTGGAACCGGGCACGGTCACCGTCGCTTCGACGGCTCCGGTCGCGAACGGGGCGGGCCAGAGGGCAGGGTGCACGGAGGCTTCGGTCATGGCCTTCACTTTAATGGCTCCCCGCGAACCCCGATCTTGATCAAATACGGCGAAACCGGGGCGTAATCGATCAGTGGTAAAGGGCTTCGGCGAGTGTTCGCCATGTGCTCACAGACCCAGCAGCCACCGGCCGCCGCCGATCAGAGAACACAGGGACACCGCGTGGAAGAGGAACAGCCACAGGGCGGGCGGCACATGGGTCAGCCGGGCGAGCTGATCGGCGTCCGAGTCCGGTGCTCCGCCGTGGCGGCGCTTGGACTGGAGCTCGAAGGCCGGCCGTACGCCGCCGAGCAGCAGGAACCAGACGGCCGCGTAGGCGAAGGCGGCCTGCACCTCGGGCTCGGTGAGCCAGGAGACGAGCAGAAAAGCGGCCCCCGTGAGGATGACGGTGACCGCTCCGTAGACGTTGCGGATCATCACCAGCATGGCCAGCAGCAGCGCCGTGGACACCCACAGCAGCAGGGTGATGTGGTGCGCGGCCAGCAGCCAGGCGCCTCCGAGGCCCAGCAGGGGAGGCGCGGTGTAACCGGCCGCCGCGGTGAGGATCATGCCGAGGCCGGTCGGCTTGCCCCGGCTCACCGTCAGACCGCTGGTGTCCGAGTGCAGCCGGATGCCGTCCAGTTTGCGGCCGGTGAGCAGGGCCACGAGCCCGTGGCCGCCCTCGTGGGCGATCGTCACGGCGTTGCGGGAGACGCGCCAGACGGGATGCGGGAGCACGACGGCGAGTGCGAGGACCGCGGTGCCGATGACCAGCCACCGGTCCGGTGCGGGCTGGGACCCGAAGACGCGGTCCCAGAGATCACCTATGGACGCGCTGCTGAGCGGCGAAAGGTATTCGGTGCTGACCATTTCTGGGGCGGCTCCTCGGGCGGCGGTCGGGAGTGGCAGTCTGGCACTTATGTGCGGACGGTATGCAGCGAGTCGTAGGCCCGAGGACCTCACCGGACTCTTCGAGGTCGAGAAGTGGGAGCCGAAGGAGACCCTGGCTCCCGATTTCAACGTCGCCCCGACCAAAGAGGTCTACGCGATTCTCGAACGCCCTCTCAAAGACGCGGAGGACCCCCGCCCGGTTCGCCAGCTCCGCACGCTGAAGTGGGGGCTCGTGCCGTCCTGGGCGAAGACGCCCGAGGGCGGGGCCCGGATGATCAACGCCCGGGCGGAGACCGTGCACGAGAAGCCATCGTTCCGCAGGCCCTTCGTCTCCCGCCGCTGCATCCTGCCGGCCGACGGCTATTACGAGTGGGTGACCGCGGCCGAGGAACGGCAGCTGGAGGAGCAGGGCAAGAAGAAGCGGCCGCGGAAGCAGCCGTACTTCGTCACCCCCGCGGACGGCTCGGTGTTCGCGATGGCCGGTCTGTACGAGTTCTGGCGGGACAGCACACTGCCCGACGACCATCCCCAGGCGTGGTGGGTGACCTGCTCGGTGATCACCACGGAGGCCGAGACCGGACCGCTCGGCGTGGCACCCGCCGAAGGACCGCGCTCGCTGTCCGACATCCACCCCCGGATGCCGCTGATGCTCACGCCGGACCGGTGGGACGCCTGGCTGGACCCGTCCCGGACGGACGTGGACGAGCTGAAGTCGCTGCTCCAGCCGCCGGCGGAGGGCCTGATGCGGGCGTACCCGGTGGCGACGGCCGTCAGCAATGTGCGCAACAACGGGCCGGAACTGCTGGAAGAACTCGCGGCGCCGCAGGAGAGCACGCTGTTCTGACCCGGCTCTGCCCCAAGATGGCCGCGTGAAGAACAACGAGATCGTCGAAACCCCGGCCGGGGACGCCCGTATCACCTGGTTCGCGGCCGAGGACGCCACGACGGTGCTGGCCCTCGGCCATGGGGCCGGTGGCGGCATCGGCGCCCGCGACCTCCAGGGGGATCGCCGCCGCACTGCCCGCCGACGGGGTCACCGTCGCTCTGGTGGAGCAGCCCTGGCGGGTGGCGGGGAAGAAGCTCGCACCCGCGCCCAAGACTCTCGACGTCGGCTGGCGGGCCCTGTGGCCGGCCCTCGCCGCGCCCGGCCTGCCCGTCGTCGCCGGCGGACGCAGCGCCGGAGCGCGGGTGGCCTGCCGGACCGCGCAGGAGCTCGGAGCGGTCGCCGTCCTCGCGCTCAGCTTTCCGCTGCATCCACCCGGCAGGCCCGAGAAGTCGCGGGCCGGGGAACTCCTCGGCGCCGGGGTGCCGACGCTCGTCGTCCAGGGCGGCAACGACCCCTTCGGCAGGCCCCGCGAATTCCCGGACGGCACGTACGAACTGGTCGAGGTTCAGCACGCGGATCACGGCTTCGCCGTCGCCAAGAGCACCGGAATCGCCGAGGAGGAGACCGTGACAACCATCACGGACGCGGTGCGCGCCTGGCTGGGGCGGCTGCGGGAATGACCGGGGGTCCGGCTCTGTTGTGCGGGATGTCTGTACATCAGTACCGGAGCATGGAGTAGGGAGTCCGTCGCATGGGTTCGACCATCTGCCCGAGCCGCAGGCACGCCGCTGACCTGGAGTGGACCGTGCTCTCGGCAGGCAAGAACGCCCCCGTTCGGGCGGCGGGCGGAGTGGATCGGCAGGAGCCGGCAACCGAAGGTCGACTATTCTCCGATTCGAGCGGGTCCGCATTCGGGCTCGCCACAGCGTTGGAGGAGGTGGGTCCGGTCACTGGGACCGACGCAGGGACCGACGACGGCCAGGCGGCACAGCCGGAAGAGACACCCGCGGAGCGCAACGCCCGTTTCGAGCGTGACGCCCTCGGCTTCCTCGACCAGATGTACTCCGCCGCCCTGCGCATGACGCGCAATCCGGCCGATGCCGAGGATCTCGTGCAGGAGACGTATGCCAAGGCGTACGGGTCCTTCCACCAGTTCCGCGAGGGGACCAACCTCAAGGCGTGGATGTACCGGATTCTCACGAACACCTTCATCAACTCGTACCGGAAGAAGCAGCGCGAGCCCCAGCGCAGTGCCGCCGAGGAGATCGAGGACTGGCAGCTGGCGCGCGCCGAGTCGCACATGTCGACGGGACTGCGCTCCGCCGAGTCGCAGGCTCTCGACCACCTCCCCGACTCGGACGTGAAGGCCGCGCTGCAGGCCATTCCCGAGGAGTTCCGTATCGCGGTCTATCTCGCAGACGTCGAGGGCTTTGCGTACAAGGAGATCGCGGACATCATGGGAACACCCATCGGGACGGTGATGTCCCGCCTGCACCGGGGCCGTCGTCAACTGCGCGGCATGCTCGAGGACTACGCACGTGAGCGCGGACTCGTCCCGGCCGGTGCGGGGGAGTCGAACGAAGCGAAAGGCTCGGGCTCATGAGCTGCGGAGAGCCGCACGAGACGGATTGCTCAGAGGTCCTGGACCATCTCTACGAGTTTCTCGACCGGGAGATGCCCGACAGCGACTGCACCAAGTTCGAGGTCCACTTCGAGGAGTGCTCCCCGTGCCTGGAGAAGTACGGGCTCGAGCAGGCCGTGAAGAAGCTGGTCAAGCGCTGCTGCGGGCATGACGACGTGCCCACGGACCTGCGCGCCAAGGTCATGGGCCGCATCGATCTCATCCGTTCGGGACAGGCCGTCCCCGAGCAGGACGTGACGGTCGCGGGCAGCGAGCTGCCGGGCCTCGCCCAGGAGTAGTCCAGGACGCCGCAGCAGCCGGAGGGTGCGCCACGAGACGCGTGGCGCACCTTTTTCATGGGCGGGTGCCTCACGCGCCGGCTTTCGCGGGCAGCGCTTTGACGCGCCGGTGTCATGGGCGGTGCTTCACGCGCCGGTGCCGCGCTTCCGAGCCCGGGCCGGCGCGCTCCCGTGTCACCCGTCTGTGCGAAAGGTGGCCAACGCCCCGCCGTGTCTCCTCCAACTCGCTAGCCTTGCGCTCGATTTGGGAGGGGGCGGCGGTGAGGTCCGTACCGGCATCGGCACGTGCGTACATTCTGGCCGCCCTGCTCTGCGCCGTGGCCTGCGCCCTGCCCGCGCTGCGGCAGGAAGCGGCGGGCGGCTGGAGGGCCGTCGGTCTGCTCGCCGGGCTCTACGCCGTCTGCGAACTGCCCGCCCGCTGCCGCTACCTCGGCAGCTCGGTGCCCGTCGCGGCCGGCTCCTTCTTCCCGGTGCTGCTCGCCGCCGCGTTCCTGCTGCCCCCGGCCCAGGCCGCGCTGGTCGCCGTGCCCGGCGCCCTGCTGGGACGGGTCGACCGGCGGCCCGCGGGCGTGCGGCGGATCTGGCGGGCCGCCCAGCTCACGATCGCCACCTGGAGCGCCGCGCAGGTCTATCTGCTGCTCGGCGGCGAACACGTCCTGCGGGCCCCCGACTTCCCCCACGCACTTCTGACGGCCGCGGGCGGCGCGCTCGCCTTCTGCCTCGCCGTCACCGCTCTCGACGGCGGCATCCTCGCGACCGCGGAGCGGCTGCCGCTGCGTACCGCGTGGCATGGCTCCGCGCTGCGCGCCCTCGTGCCGCATCTCGTGCACGGGCTGGCCGGACTGATGATGGCCGTGCTGTGGGCGAGCCCGTACGGCCCGCTGGCCGCGCTCTTCGTGCTGCTGCCGATGTACATCTCCTGCTGGATCTTCGCGCAGTACCACCGCGAGCGCGCGGCCCACCAGGCCACCATCCGCGCCCTGGTGCAGGCCGTCGATCTGAAGGACAAGTACACCCGCGGGCACAGCGAGCGGGTCGGACGGGCCTCGGCGCTCATCGCACGCGAACTCGACATGGACGAGGAGCGCCTGGAGGTGCTCCGGTTCGCCGGGATCCTGCACGACGTGGGCAAACTGGGGGTGCCCACCCGGGTGCTGCGCAAGGACGGTCCTCTCACCCCCGACGAGCGCCGGGTCATCGAACTGCACCCGGAGTACGGCCACGAGATGGTGCGCGGTATCGGCTTCCTCGGCGAGGCGCGGGCCGCGATCCTGCACCACCACGAACGGCTCGACGGCAGCGGATACCCCTACGGGCTCACCGGCCGGCAGATCCCCGAGTTCGCCCGCGTCGTCGCCGTCGCGGACGCCTTCGACGCCATGACCTCGACGCGTTCCTACCGGCGGGCCCGGCCGGTGCCGGCGGCGCTGGAGGAACTGCGGCGGTGCGCGGGCACCCAGTTCGACCCGCAGATGGTGCGCGCCCTGGTCCGCGCGCTGGAGCGGCACGGCTGGGAGACGGCCGTCACCTCGGACGAGCCCGGTCCGCCGGGCGCGCGGACCCCGCGGGGAGGCATCCCGCCGCAGCCGGCCGTGGTGCCCGCCCGGCGGCGCGGCAACCGCACCCCCGGCGGCGGGGTGTGACGCCGGGGACCGGCGCCGTGGGCGTCGTCCACGGCGCGGCCGCCACGCTGACCTGCGCCGGGCTGGCATGGACCTTCTGGGCCGGTCTGGAGCAGCCCGGCTACGCCCTGGCCTTCGGCGCGCTCATCGTCGTCGGCGAACTCGCCCGCTGGGGTGCGGGGCCCGGGGAGCGGGAACCCGCGCCGATCGGGGCCGCCGGGGCGCTCGCCTACGCCCTGCTCGGGGAGTGCGCGGGCAGGGACACCAGCCACGGCGTCCTCCAGGTGGTCGCCGTCGTCGTGGCGGCCGCGCTCCTGGGGGCCGTGCTCCATGTGGCGCGCGGACGCGGACCAGCGCTCGACCATGTCGCCCGCCGGGTTCTCACCGTCGGGTTCGCCGCCGTCTGCTTCCAGCCCCTCTACAACTCGGGCGAGCTGGAGCGCCGGCTCGGCCACGGCCCGTACTACGCGCTCTTCCTGCTCGTGCTGCTGCTCCTGACGGCCCTGTGCGACGCCGTGCTCGCCGCGGCGATGCTGCGCGCCCGCACCGGCTTCCCGTACGGGCCGCTGCTGCGCGACGAGCTGCGGGCGATCCTCGGCATAGGGTCCGCCGTCTGCGCCACCGGGGCCGTCATGGCGCTCGCCGTCGCCGTCGCCGGGCTGTGGGCACTGCCCGTCTTCTGCGTGCCCCTCCTGCTCACCCAGCTCTCCTTCCGGCGCTACGCGGCCGTCAGAACCACCTACCGGCAGACCATCGCCTCCCTTGCGCGGGCGACCGAGATCGCCGGATACACCCGGCCGGGCCATGCCCGCCGGGTCGCCTCCCTCTCCACCGCCGTCGGGCGGGAGCTGGGGCTCACCGGCGGCGATCTGACCGTTCTGGAGTACGCGGCGCTGATGCACGACATCGGCCAGCTCTCCCTCGTGGATCCCGTGCCGGACGGGGCCACGACCCTCCTGCCGGTGACCGAGCAGCGTCGCATAGCGCTTCTCGGCGGAGCCGTCGTCCGTCAGACCGGAGTCCCGTCCGCCGTCGCCGTCGTCGTGGAGCGCCAGGCCGACCCGTACCGTGAACAGCCGCTCCCCGCCCGGATCGTCCGCGCCGTCAACGCATACGACGATCTGACCGGGGGAAGCGGACGCTCTGCGGGCGGAGCGCTCGGGGCACTCGAACGGCTCCGCCTCGGCACCGGACAGGACTATCAGCCGGAGGTCGTCGAATCACTTGCCAGAGTCCTGGCGAGAGGCGGTCTGGCCCCCGCTCCACCTGGGTAACCCATGGGTAATGAGCCAGCCTCCGACCGGGCATGGTTGGATGCAAAAGAGGACACACAAGCAGCGTGCGGGGGCATTGACCCGAGCGACCGGCAGGCGGGAATCGTGAGGATCTTCGGGAAGGTACGGCATCGGCCCTCCGCCTCGTGGCGGCAGGCCACGGACCGCGCGTTCACGCTGATCGGCGACGGCCGGTACGAGGACGCGGGCGCACTGCTGACACGAGCGGCGGACCTTGAGCCCTGGCTCTCCGAGTCCTGGTTCAATCTCGCCCTGCTGCACAAGTTCCGGCACGACTGGGAGCAGGCCAGGGCCGCCGGGCTGCGCGCGGTCGCCCTGCTGGACAAGGAGACCGGGGCCCCCGACTGGTGGAACGTCGGCATCGCGGCCACCGCCCTCCAGGACTGGCCGCTCGCCCGCCGCGCCTGGCAGGCGTACGGACTGAAGGTCCCCGGCAGCCCCACTCGGGCCGGTGTCACCGGCGCAGCCGCGGCGAACGGCGAACCGGTCGGCATGGACCTCGGCAGCGCCGCCGTACGCCTGTCGCCCGAGGGGGAGGCCGAAGTGGTGTGGGGCCGCAGGCTCGACCCGGCCCGGATAGAGGTGCTGTCGATCCCGCTGCCCTCCTCCGGCCGCCGCTGGGGCGAGGTCGTCCTGCACGACGGTGTGCCGAACGGCGAGCGGACCACGTCCGCGGGCCCGTCCTACCCCGTCTTCGACGAGATCGAGCTCTGGGCGCCTTCTCCCGTGCCCACCTGGGTGGTGCTGCTGGAGGCGGCCACCGAGGCCGACCGCGACGCCCTGGAGCAGTTGGCGTCCGACGCCGGATTCGCCGCCGAGGACTGGTCCTCGTCGGTACGACTGCTGTGCCGGGCCTGTTCCGAGAGCCGGATGCCCAGCGCCGAGGGCGAGGGCGAGCACCTCGACCCGCACGATCACAGTGAGCCCGGCCATCCCGGCCCGCTCGGCCATCGCACGGCCGGCGATCTGTGGTCGCCGGAGCGCGAGTGCGGCATCGCCGCCCCCGCCGGTCTGGTGCGCGGACTGCTCGACGGATGGGTCGCGGACAGCCCGGACACCCGCGAGTGGCGGGATCTCGAGGAAGTCTGCTGACGCCTGCCCGTAGGCTGTACGGACACAGAGTGACCGGCCACCGGGCTCGCATCGGGTATTGAGGAAGGCGTACGGCTGACATGGCGTCGCAGCAGGAGACGGACCAGCAGGTCAACGATGGTTTCGTCGTGGACACGGAGGACTGCGAGGCACGTGAGCTCGCCCATCGCGAGCGGGGCACCTCGCGCCCGATCACGGTCGTCGGCAACCCCGTCCTCCACACGGAGTGCAAGGACGTCACCGCCTTCGACGACAAGCTCGCCTCGCTGATCGACGACATGTTCGCGAGCCAGCGCACCGCCGAGGGTGTCGGCCTGGCCGCGAACCAGATCGGCGTGGACCAGAAGGTCTTCGTCTACGACTGCCCCGACGACGACGGTGTGCGGCACGTCGGTGTGGTCTGCAACCCGGTCCTGGAGGAGCTGCCGCCGGAGCTGCGCGTCCTCGACGACGCCAACGAGGGCTGCCTCTCCGTCCCGACCGCCTACGCCTCGCTGGCCCGTCCCGACTACGCCGTGGTGCGCGGCCAGGACGCCCAGGGCAACCCGATCAAGGTGCGCGGCACCGGCTACTTCGCGCGCTGCCTCCAGCACGAGACGGACCACCTGTACGGCTACCTCTACATCGACCGGCTCTCCAAGCGGGAGCGCAAGGACGCGCTGCGGCAGATGGCCGAGGGCACGCCGCGCTACCCGGTCGTGCCCAACGACTGAGCCGTCAGGCGACGGTGCGCACCGGGCCGCGGAACGTGCGGCGGTAGGCGTTCGGCGTGGTGCCGAGGGTGCGCAGGAAGTGGTGGCGCAGCGCCGCCGCGTTGCCGAACCCGGACCGTCCCGCGATCGTGTCCACCGTGTCGTCCGTCGACTCCAGCAGCTCCTGCGACAGCAGCACCCGCTGTCGCAGCAGCCAGCGGTAGGGCGTGGTCCCGGTCTCCTGCTGGAAGCGGCGGGCGAAGGTCCGCGGTGACATGTGGGCCCGCTCCGCGAGCTGTTCCACGGTCATCTCGCGGTCCAGGTGCCGTTCCATCCAGGCGAGGACGTCGCCGACCGTGTCGCACCGGGTCCGCGGCAGCGGGCGTTCGATATACTGCGCCTGGCCGCCGTCGCGATGCGGCGGCACCACCATCCGCCGGGCGATGTGGTTGGCGACTTCCGGGCCGTGCTCCTGGCGCACCACATGGAGGCAGGCGTCGATCGCCGCGGCGGTGCCGGCCGAGGTGATGACCGAACCCTCGTCCACGTACAGCACATCGGGGTCGACGACGGCCAGCGGATGGCGCTCGGCCAGGATGGCGGTGTGGCGCCAGTGGGTGGTGCAGCGGCGGCCGTCCAGCAGTCCCGCGGCGCCGAGGACGAAGGCGCCCGTGCAGACGCTGATCACCCGCGCGCCCCGGTCGACCGCGCGGCGCAGCGCGTCCAGCAGTTCCTCCAGGTAGTCCCGGGTCGGGTAGTCGCCGCCGGTGGGGACGGCGATCAGATCCGCGTCCTCCAGCCGCTCCAGGCCGTGCTGTGTGGTGATGCTGAACCCGGCGTGCGTGTGCAGCGTGGGTCCCGCGGCGGAGACCACGGCGAAGTCGTAGACGGGCATGCCGTCCTCGCTGCGGTCGAGGCCGAACACCTCGCTGATCACGCCGAGTTCGAAGGGATGCACGCCCTCCAGGAGGACGGCGGCCACGTTTTTCAGCATGGCCCCAGTGTGGCAGTAATTCGATGGTTCATGACAGTCCTGCCACTGACTTCTTTGCCGTCCGAGGACGACAGTGGAGGACATGAACGCATTCCTGGAGTACCTGTTCGTGATCGCCCTGTTCGCACTGATCACTCTTCCGTCCCTGGTGGGGCATGCCAGGGACCGTGCCGTCGACCGTCAGCTGCGGGAGGCCGCGGGACGCCTGGAGTCCGGGCGTCCCGCGGCTACCATCGCCCGGGCCCACGGCCGGGGCCCCCCCCCCCCCCCCCCGGCCGCTGAAGTCCCGTGAAGCAGGGGCAGGTGCCGGACGCTTTAGTCCAACACCTGCCCCTCCTTTGTCCATGGGCGCGTTCCTCCCTCCCGGCGCAGATTGACGTGCACGCAGCACCCGTCACGAGGAGGAACGAGCGTGGACGCACAAGACCGCGGGCCCAGCCGCAGAACCGTCGTGGCCGCCACCGCCCTGGCCGGCGCCGGCGCGGCCGTCGCGGGCCCGGGAACCGCGCTCGCCGCAGCCCGCCGGCCCGCCGCGACCGCCCCCGAGACCGTCCTGCGCTCGCGCGAACTCGACGTCCTCGTCGACCGCGGCTTCCCGCGGATCGTGTCGTACACCGACCGCGGCACGGGCGCGCAGCTGTACGGGCAGCAGCGGAGCGTCACCTCGGTGCTGATCGACTCCGTGGCCCGCACGCCGCAGGTCACCGCGCGGGTCCGCCGCGACCGGATCGCGTACACCCTCGCCTTCGGCCCCACCGCCGGCGACCGGTCCACCGAGACGCACGCGGTCACCGAGATCGACGTCGAGATCCGGGTGGAGGGCCGCACGGTCGACTGGCGGGTCACCCGCATCGCCGACACCGAGGCGCTGCGTGTCGGCACCCTGGAGATCCCCGGCCTCGCGCTCCTCGCGGTACGCAGCGACCAGCCCGGCGCGACGCTGTACGCCGCCCGTATCGCACTGGACAAGGCCGGCAGCGGCGACACCCTCGTCACCCTCACCCCGCAGACGCCCGCCGAGGCGAGCCCGACGGGCTGCGCCTACGCCGTCGTCGCGCACGACCGGCTCGGCGGCGCCGTCGAGACCAACACCGTCTACGACAACCCCGCCGCCACCCCTGGCGCCACCTGGGACAACGGCCGGCTCTGGCGGCAGACGACCGTGACCGACGGGCTGGTCACGGCGCACCTCGTCCCCGGGCAGTGGACCCATCGCGCGGCCACCGCACCCCTCGACGCGGTGGAACCCCTCCCGTACGCCACCGTCGTCATCACCGGCGACCGCAACGGGGACGGTGTCGTCGACTGGCAGGACGCCGCCATCGCCTTCCGCGACATCATGGTCGACCCGCTCGGCGCCGACGAGCAGCATCTGCGGGTCGTCCCGCACATCCCCTTCAACTTCGCCTCGCAGGCGACCAATCCGTTTCTGGCCACTCTCGACCACGTCAAGCGCATCTCGCTGGCGACGGACGGACTGCGCCAGTACACGCTGCTGAAGGGCTACCAGTCGGAGGGCCACGACTCGGCCCACCCCGACTACGCGGGCAACCACAACCGGCGCGCCGGCGGACTCACCGACCTCAACACCCTGGTGCGACAGGGCAGGAAGTGGAACAGCGACTTCGGTGTGCACGTCAACGCCACCGAGTCGTACCCCGTCGCCAACGCCTTCTCCGAGACCTTGGTCGACAAGACGAACGAACAGTGGGACTGGCTCGACCAGTCGTACCGCATCGACCAGCGGCGGGATCTGGTCTCCGGCGGCATCGTCCGCCGCTTCGCCGATCTGCGGGCCGAGACCGACCCCGCCCTCACCACGCTCTACATCGATGTCTTCCGGGAGTCCGGCTGGACCTCCGACCGGCTTCAGCGTGCGCTGCGCGCACAGGGCTGGCTCGTCACCACCGAATGGGGCCACGGCCTGGAGCGCTCGGCGATCTGGTCGCACTGGGCGACCGAGACCGACTACGGCCCCGACACCTCACGCGGCGTCAACTCACGGCTCATCCGCTTCATCCGCAACCACCAGAAGGACGTCTTCGCCGACAAGTGGCCCACCCTGCTGGGCATCCCGCGCACCGGCAACTTCGAGGGCTGGGTGGGCAAGACGGACTGGAACGTCTTCTACGAGCTGATCTGGACCGAATCCCTGCCCGCCAAGTACCTCCAGGCCCACCCGATCAAGCGCTGGACCGACCACGAGATCACCTTCTTCGGGCCGAGCACCGTCTCCGACGAGGGCGGCACGCGCCGCATCGTCACCGACGGCCGCGTGGTCTACGACGACGGCACCTACCTGCTGCCGTGGGAGCCGCGCCGGGCCACCGATCCCGCGAAGCTCTACCACTACAACCCCCGCGGAGGCAGCACCAGTTGGCAGCTGCCGCGCGGCTGGTCCGGCGCGGCGCGGGTCCAGCTCTACCGGCTCACCGACCAGGGCCGGGTGCACGCCGCCGAACTGCCCGTACGCTCCGGCCGCATCACCGTCGTCGCCGAGGCCGGGCAGCCGTACGTCGTCCACCGCACCAGGGTCCGGGCGAACGTCGACCCGGGCTGGGGCGAGGCGACCCCCGTGCACGACCCCGGCTTCCACGCCGGCACCCTCGACGGCTGGACGGTCGAAGGTCCCGCCTCCGTCGTCCTCAGCGCGCTCGGCGACCACGAACTGGTCATCGGCGCGGGCGCGGCCGCCTGTGCCGGGCAGCGGCTCGCGCGGCTCGCGCCCGGGACGTACGCCGCCTCCGTCCAGGTCGAGGTGGGCGAGCGGGCGGGGGAGCGGCGCAGGGCGAGCCTGGAGGTCCGCACCGCCGACGGCGTCACCGCCGCCAACTGGACGGACATCTCGACCGCCGGCAACCACGTCGCCGCCGACCGCAAGCACGGCACCCGCTTCCAGCGGATGTTCACCCACTTCACCGTCCCGCAGGGCGGCGGTCCGGTCACCCTCACGCTACGGGCCGAGGCGGGCGCGCCGCGCGTCCGATTCGACAACGTCCGTGTCGTCTCCGCGCGCCCGACGGCGAAGCCGGACACCGTGGCGTACGAGGACTTCCAGCACGTGCCGCAGGGCTGGGGCGTGTTCGTGAAGGGCGACGCGGGCGGTGCGACCGACCCGCGGACCCATATCGCCCAGCGGCACGCGCCGTTCACCCAGCGCGGCTGGAACGGCAAGGCGATCGACGACGTGGTGGACGGGACGGAGTCGCTCAAGTCCCGCGGCGAGAACGGCGGACTCGTCTACCGGACCGTGCAGCACACCGTCCGGTTCCGGCCGGGAATCCGCTACCGCGTCTCGTTCCGCTACGAGAACGAGAAGGCGGGCCAGTACGCCTGGGTCACGGGCGCCGACGACCGCGAACTCACGCGCGTGCCGCTGCCGGTGGCGACGGACCCGGTGTCCTTCTCGTACGAGTTCACCGCACCCGACGACGCGGGCGAGACCTGGGTGGGCCTGCGCAAGACCGGGGACGACGGCACGGCGGAGTTCGTGCTCGACACCTTCGAGGTACGGGAGGTGGGGCCGGGGGCGCCGTGAATCCCGTTGGTGGGGCGGTGATCGCCGCCCGTACGATCCGACGATGACGACTCCGGCCGACGAAGCACCCCGGCAGGACCCGAGCCGGGGCGAGAGCGGAGCGGCTCGTCACATCGACCCTCTGGTGTGCGCGCCGTCCGTCCTCGCCCGGCTCATCGGGCACCCCGACCCGCACACCGGCCACCTGGGCCTGGTGCTGTTGCGGGAGCGGGTGACCTCGGCCCGGTGGGACGAGGGGGCGGAGGGAGCCGAACTCGCGGGGCTGCTGCCCGTATCCGTGGCGGCCGCGCCGGAAGCGGCGCTCGTCCAGGCGGAACTGTACGGGCGCCTCGGACGGCACGTCCCCGCGCGGAGGTGGCCCGCTTGGCGGACGGCGGGGCTGCCGATGCCGGTGCGGATCGCCTGGCTGCGGGCCGAGCTGCTGCACCGTCCGGAGACCGTACGGACGCAGCCGCGGGACGAACTGCTGTACCAGGCCCTGCGGGAGACATGTGCCCTGGACGCCCAGGGGCCCGAGCGGCTGGTCACCGAACTGGCGGACACCGACGACCCCGTGGTGCAGGGGGAGGCGCTGCGTCTGCTCCGCGAAGGGCTGCACGCCGGACTGCTGAGGCCGTCGCTGGTGCGCGCCCGGCTGTCGGCCCTGCTCGGCGCCACCGGCGACGGCGTCGTGGCCGGCGCGCTGAGCGAACTCGCCGAGCCGTGGGCGGCGCTCGAACCGTTCCCGCTGCCGCGCCTGGCACCGTTCCTCACCGCCGTGGCGTGCGCGGCCCGGCCCGAGGTGGCCGCCACCGCGCTCGCCGCGGCGGCCCGGCACGGACACGCGGACCTGCTGCGGCAGGCCGCCGAGGACGCCGGGCTACCGCCCGCACTGCGGCGACGGAGCCTGGAACTCCTCGGGGACCTGGCCGAACGCGACGACATCGGAGCGCTGACGGCCCTGGCAGGAACGGACCCGCTGCTGCTCGGCGGGCCGGTCCTGGCCTGTCTGAGCGGACTGCACCGGCGCGGACACTTCGCGCAGGACGAGGACGTTTCCGCCATCGTCGCTCTCGCGCTCACCGACCACTCGATTCCGGCGGACGAGGTCGCGACGGTCCTCTTCACCTGCCGGCGGGCGGTGCTCCGGGAACTGACGGACACCGCACCCGACGACCGGAGCCCGCGGCGGCTCGATCTGCTGGTCGCGCTGGCCGCCCAGGGGGCGGGGGATCTGCCGGTCGGTGAAGCGGTCACCCGCCAACTGCCGCTCGCCGCGAGGCCGGAGCCGTTCCTCGACGCGATCCGCGCACTGCGGCACACGGACGCGGAAGAGACGGTGCTCGGTCTCCTGCCCTCCGCCCCCGAAGCCGCCCTGCGCACGCTGGAGGCCATCGGCGGCCGGCGGACGGTTGAGGTACTCGCTCAGGGAATCGGTCTGGGGAAGCAGGAGTTGGAGTCGGCGGCGGGCCCCCACGGAGACGGTGACGTCTCTGTCGTCGTGCCTCATCTCCGCGCCGTGCGGCACCACGCCCTGGAGGTGCTGTGGCTGCTCAACGACGACCCGGAGCTGCGGACCCGGATCCTCGGCCGGCTCGACCCCACCGATCTGCCCGCCCGCGTCGCGGCCGACCTCGGCGGCCCCGACGACCGCGAACTGGCGCTCCTCAGCTCGCATCTCGACCCCGCGCGGCCGGTGACGGCGCTGTGCCGGCTGGCGGCCAACGGCAACGCCGCGACCCTGCCCGTCCTCGCGGACCTGCTGCTGCGCATCGTCGCGGAGGTGGCGGAGGCGCGGGACCCGGACGGCCGAGACCCGGACGGCCGAGAGCCCGCCTCCCCCCAGCCGACCGCCGAAGCCCGGTACGACAGCCGGCCGCCCGCCGAAGCCCGGTACGCCGAAGCCCGGTACGACAGCCGGCCGCCCGCCGAAGCCCGGTACGACCCCCGGCCGGGAGGCGAACCCGCCGTCCCCCAGGAGGTGTTGGACGCCCTGCACGCCCTGGGCGGCCGGCTGCACACCCGGGGCGGCATCCGCCCGGTGTGCCTGCTCGACGCGGCGGGCCCCCGGGAAGCCGGTGACGCGCTCGTCGCGACCCTCGCCCTCGATCTGCTGGAGCGGCCGGGGCTGTCAGACGGCGAGCGGACCGTCCTGCTCGACGTCCTCCTCCGGGCGCCCCGCGCCCGCACCCGCCCTCATGTGCACCGCCTTCTGCGCCACCGCGACCGGCACGTGCGCAAGCAGGTGATCGCCCTGCTCGCCCGCGACACCTCCGGCACCGACGCCCGCGCCCTCTCGGCGACCCTGATCCCACTGACCGCCGCCGAGGACATCCAGACCGTACGGCAGGCACTGCTGGCACTCGGACAAGCCGGGGCACGCTGGGCGGCAGGCGCGATCGCCGCCTGTCTCGACCGCCCCACCATGAACATCAAGAAGACGGCCGCCGAGGTCCTGGTCCGCGCGGGCGGTCCCGAGGCCGTGCCGAAGCTGCTCTTCTGGCTGGGCCGTCACGACAACCCCGGCCTGCGCGCCTCCCTGACCGAGGCGCTGCGCGCCGTCCTCGGCGACGCGTACCCGGCGACGCTGATCGCCGCGGCCGAGCGCGAGGACGACGGCCGCATCCGCGAACTGCTGCTGGCCGGCCTCGACGGCGTCCTGCCCGCGCGCTCACTCCTCGCCCTGGATGCCCAGCAGTCTCCGGTGTCCCCGGTGCTGCTCGCCCTGGCGATGACCGGCCGCATCCGTCTCGCGTCCGGGACGCTCGCCGAGATCGCTGGGGCGGCCGGTCGGCACGGTGTCGTCGCCCCCGACCGCCGACCCGGACCGGAGGAGGCGACGGACACCGAGGCCGCCTCCCTGCTGGCCGAGGGCTGGGACCCCGCGATCGCCCTGCGGATCGCCGAACGCCAGGAGCCGCCGCCCCTCGGCCGGCTGCGCGAACTGCGGCCCCTGCTCGGCGACTGGCTGCGGCTTGCCGCGTCCGCGCCCGGCCCGGCCGCCCGCGGCCGGATCCTGCGACTCACCCTGAGCCTGTGCCCCGCGCCGTGGACGCCCGCCGAACGGACGGCCTTCGCCCGGTCCACCGATGTCCTCCTCGATCAGCTCACCCAGGCATCCGATGCCGACCCGGCCGGCCTCCTCGCCGTACTCGACGCCGTCGCTCCCGAACTGCCCGCGGCCCAGCGGCCGGTGGTCGCCGCCGCTGTACGCGCCCTGCCCCCGACCCCCGGCGCCGGCCGCGTCACCCTCGCTCTGCTGCGCCGCTGCGGAGCGGTACTCGTCCGCTCCGACCTCGACTCGGCGCTGTCCGCCGCCCGGCTCGGCGGCGACCCCTGGCAGGCCGAAACCGCCGTGCTGCGCGAGGCGTTCGCCGTGCCGCCGCCCACCGAACAGGCCGGGAACCCGGCCTGGAGGGCCGCACTGGACGCCGCCGTACAGACGTCGGACGGCCTGGAGGAGTTCCGCCGCTCCTCGCACGCCCCCGGCTCACGGGAGCTGCTGGCCGCGTTGATCGACGCCCACGCCGGCGCCGTACCCGAGGTCCGGGCCGCGCTCATCGACCGGATGACCGAACTCCAGCCCCTCGGCGCCCCGCCGTGGACCATCTCCGAATCGGCCGCGGCACCCGCGTCCGTCCCGCGGACCGTGCACGGCGACGATCTCGACCAGCCGCGTTCGGCGGCCCTGCGACGACGCCTGCTGACCATGCTGGACGCGCCCGAGGCGGACCGTCGGGAGGCCGCCGCCCGGGCACTCGTGGACTGGCCGGAACCCGGCGTCCGGCTCGACGTCCTACGGGCGTATCTCCGCGGCCGGGTGACCGTACTGCCCGCCCCCGACGCCCTGCCGGCCCTCGACGCGGCCGAGTTGAGCGCGGAGGGCACCCTGCCCGACCGGGCGGTGGCCCTGGCGCTGCTGCTCGACCCGGACGACCTGACGAACCTGCTCCCGCTGCTCCTCGGGTGGTGGGAGCGCGGTCCGGCCGCGATCCGTCCGCAGGCCGCACGCGCCCTGCGCAGGGTCCCCGCCGACGTCCTCGCCGGACACCTCGACGACCGGCTCGCCGCCGGCGCCTGGGGATACCTGGACCTGCTCGCGGGGCGGCCCCTGCTCCGCACACCCGCACTGACCCGTCTCGACGCCCGGCTGCGCGCGGAAGGGCGTGCCGATCTCGCCGATGAACTCCGCCTGGTGGACGGCCCGCTGCGCGGCCCGGACGCCCCACGCGACGACGCCGCAGCGCTCGCGGCGCTCCGCGAACGCCCCGCGACGGCGCGGCCTCGGCGGCCCGCGGCACGCGCCGAACTGCCCGCCCTGGCGCAGACCGGTTCCCCGGACGAGATACGCCGGGCCCTCCTGCGGCTGATCGAGGAACACGAAGGTCCGGCCTCGGCGGAACACACCGGACCGGCCGCCGAGGAGGAGCGCGGACTGCGGGAAGTGATCGGCGCACTGCTGGAGCACCCCCGGACCAAGGTCCGTCTCCAGGCCTACCGGACCTCGCGGGCGGTCTTCGACCGCGAGACCCACCTCGGTCATGTGTCGGTGCTGCTGCACGACCCGCAGCCGGACGCGGCGCGCATGGCGATCCGGTCGGTGTGCCACGCGCGCTGGACGCCCGCGATCCCCGTGGTGACCGGACTGCTCGAGCACCCGCATCCCGTCGTCCGCACGGCGGCCGCCGACGGGCTCACCCTGTGGGGTACACCCGCCGTCCCCGCCCTGCGGCACGCCCTGGACCACACACGCCCCGACAAGCGCTCCGTCTACCGGGACGTTCTCGACCGCATCACCGACCGGGGCGTCACACCGGGCTGAAGACCCCGGCCGAAGCTCCCGCCCCCTCCAGCTCCAGCACCCACACCTCGTTCGTCCCCGCCCGCAGCACCGGGCCGGGGACGAAGAGCGAGTGCTGCGGCCCCTTCGCCCAGTAGCGGCCGAGGCAGAAGCCGTTCACCCAGACGAACCCCCTTGTCCAGCCGGGGAGTTCGAGGCGGGCGTCCCCGGGATGCTCGACGACGGCCGAGCCGCGGTACAGACCCGCCGCACCCGCACCGGCCGCCCGGAACGGCACCTTCGCGACCGCCGCCGCACCGAACGCGTCCAGCCGCAGCGCACCGGCCCGCACCCCGTGCAGATACTGGCGCTCGTGCAGCACCCCGCCGGTGATCCCCTTCGGCTCGCCCGTCCGCGGCCCGTAGTTGACCCGCCCCAGCGACTCCACCCACAGCTCCACGTCCGCGGGCCCCGCCACCGTCTCCGCCAGCGCCTCGTTCTCCCCGCCGAGCACCCCCGCCAGGGCCCCGTCGACGAACACGACGGCCCGGTCACGCAGGCCCGCCACGCGCAGCGGGTAGGGCCGGCGGGGTCCCGGAATCCGTACGCGGTAGCGGACCAGGCCGCGGTCCACGCCCAGTTCCTCGAAGGTGGGCGGCACCGGGCCCTCGCTCTCCTCGTCACCGAGCACCTCCAGGACGTCACCGAGCGGCGCCCAGCCGTCGAACTCCGCCCGTGCCACGGCGCCCAGCACGGTGGGCTCCGGCGGCAGATCGGGCAACGGGCCGTCCCCGTACGGCTCCAGGACCTCGCGGAACCGCCAGAACTTCTCCGTGGGACGGCCCGACTCGTCGATCGGCGCGTCGTAGTCGTAGGAGGTCACGGTCGGTTCGAGGTCCTGGTCCTGGAGCTCGCCCGAGCGGTTCGCCCCCGCCCAGCCGGCGAAGCTCGTGCCGCCGTGGGCCATGTACACGTTGACCGAGGCCCCCGCGTCCAGGATCTCCCGCAGCGCCCCGGCCGCATCCGCCGGATCGCGTACGGAGTGGTCCTTGCCCCAGTGGTCGAACCAGCCGCACCAGAACTCCATGCACATCAGCGGGCCGGCGGGACGGTGCCGGCGCAGGGTCGCGAAGGCCTCCCGGGCTCCCGACCCGAAGTTCACCGTCGCGAGCACACCCGGCACCGAGCCACCGGTGAGCATGTGATCCTCGGGCCCGTCGGACGTGAACAGCGGCACGGTCACCCCGCAGCCCCCGAGCAGATCCACGAGATGGCGCAGATAGCTTGCGTCGGTGCCGTAACTGCCGTACTCGTTCTCGGCCTGCACCATGATCACCGGGCCGCCGCGGTCCGCCTGCCGGGCCACGACCTGCGGGAGCAGCCGGGTGAACCAGCGCTCCACATGCCCCAGATACTCGGCGTCGTCGGTGCGCACCCGCCGGCCGAGGCGGCCCGTCAGCCAGTGCGGCAGCCCGCCGTTCTCCCACTCGGCGCAGATGTACGGCCCCGGCCGCACGATCGCCCACAGCCCCGCCCGGTGCGCCGCGTCCAGGAACCGCCCCAGCGCCTCCGGGTCGGCGTAGCGGCCCGGCGCCGGCTCGTGGAGGTTCCACGGGACGTACGTCTCCACACAGTTGAGGCCCATCGCCCGCAGCATCGCGAGCCGGTGGTCCCAGTGGCCCTCGTGCACCCGGAAGTAGTGCAGCGCGCCCGACAGCAGCCGCACCGGCCGCCCGTCCAGCAGAAAATCCTCGTCACCGACCGTGAACTCCGTCACGTCCCACCCCTCGCCCGTTTCCCCCGCCCGGCTCACCATCGCCCCCTGGCGGCGGAGGAATCCATGGACAAAGATCGGCGCTGTTTGGACGCACGCGCAGGCTGATGGCGGGCCAGGGAGAGGACGAAAGCGGATGTACCACACCTGGATGCGCTATTTCACCCCCGGTCCCGTGCACCAGCGGCTCGGCCTGGTCTGCCTCGGCGTCGGACTCCAGCACGGCCTGCTGCCCACGGTCGGGCCCCGCACCCTGGACCACCATGTCGCCGTCGTGATCAGCGCGGGCAGCGGCTGGTTTCGCGAGCCGGACGGACAGCGCACGGCCGTCACCGCGCCCGCCCTGCTGTGGCTCACGCCCGGAGTGCCCCACCACTACGGCCCCGACCCGTCGGGCGGCTGGGACGAGAGCTTCGTCGACTTCTCCGGACCCGCCACCGCCACCTACACCGAACTCGGCTACATCGAGCCCCACCGGCCGGTCGTCCCGCTCTCCGACACCGCCGCCCCGCGCGCCGCCGTGGGGCGCATCGCCCGGGCCGCCCGCCGCGGCAATCCGCTCCTGGAGGTCGAGACCGGCGCCGCCGTGCACGAACTCCTCGTCGCCCTGCGCCGCGCCCGCGCCGACACCAACGCCGCGGGCGACCCCGTACTCGGAGCGCTCGCCCGCGACGCCTTCCAGCCGCTGTCGGTCGCCGAGCACGCGGCCCGCCACGGCATGACCCCCGCCGAGCTGCGCGCCGCCGTGCGCCGGGGCGCCGGGTGCAGCCCCAAGGACTACCTCCTCGGCATCCGGCTCGGCCGGGCCAAGGAACTGCTCGTGGCCACCGAGCTCCCCGTCGCCGCCGTCGCCCGCCGCGTCGGCTACGAGGACCCGGCCTACTTCTCCCGGCTGTTCACCCGCCGTGTCGGAACCGCGCCCGTCCGCTTCCGCGCCCAGCAGGGACGCGCCGTGCCGGGCGGCTGGAGCAACCGCATCCCGGACCCCGAACACCCCCCGACGATCTCCACGTGATCGTCGTAAGCTCGCTGACCATGACCACCAGGGACATCGACGAGAACGTGCGGGCCGAGCTGAACCGCCTGCGCGAGAGCATCGACAACATCGACGCGGCCGTCGTCCACATGCTCGCCGAACGCTTCAAGTGCACCCAGCAGGTGGGCCGGCTCAAGGCCCAGCACCATCTGCCGCCCGCCGACCCGGACCGCGAGGCCCGCCAGATCGAGCGGCTGCGCCAGCTCGCGGAGAGCGCCAGACTGGACCCCGCGTTCGCCGAGAAACTGCTGAACTTCATCATCGCCGAGGTGATCCGCCACCACGAGACGATCGCCGCCGACCCGGACGTCGCGCCGCGGGCATGACCTGAAGCGGGCGCCGCCGACCCGGACGTCGCGCCGCGGAGACGACCCGGGGCGGGCGCACCGGGCGGGGCGTGCGCTCTCAGCGCAACCGATACCCCGTGTGCGGGAGCGGGCCCATCAGGCAGCATGGCCCTCATGTCCGTCCTGACGCGCGACGAAGCGCAGACCCGTGCCCAGTTCCTCGACGTCCACCGGTACACGATCGACCTCGATCTGACCACCGGGGAGGAGACCTTCGACTCCCGTACCGTCATCCACTTCACCGCGCGGGCGGACGGGGACACCTTCGTCGAGATCAAGCCGGACGTCCTGCGCTCCGTCACCCTGGACGGACAGCCGATCGACCCCGAGACGCTCACCGGGAACCGGCTGGCGCTGCGTGGCCTGAGCGCCGGCGAGCACGAGCTGAACCTCGACGCGAGCATGCGGTACTCCCGCACCGGTGAGGGCATGCACCGCTTCACCGACCCCACCGACGGCGAGACCTACGTCTACACCCAGCTCTTCATGGAGGACGTCCAGCGCGTCTTCCCGGCCTTCGACCAGCCCGACCTCAAGGCCGTCTTCGAGCTTTCCGTCACCGCGCCCGCCGGCTGGAAGGTCCTCGGCAACTCCGTCGCCACCGACCTCGGCGACGGACGCTGGTCCTGCGCCCCCACCCCGCCGCTGGCCACCTACTTCGTGGCCGTCGCCGCGGGCCCCTGGCACTCCGTCCTGACCGAGCACGCGGGACTGCCCTTCGGCATACATTGCCGGCGTTCGCTCGCCCCCCACCTGGACGCGGACGCCGACGAGATCTTCGAGATCACCCGCCAGTGCTACGACCGATACCACGAGAAGTTCGAGGAGCCGTACCCCTTCGACTCCTACGACCAGGCCTTCGTGCCCGAGTTCAACGCCGGTGCGATGGAGAACCCGGGACTCGTCACCTTCCGCGACGAGTTCGTCTACCGCTCCGCCGTCACCGACACCGAGCGGCAGACCCGCGCCATGGTCATCGCCCACGAGATGGCGCACATGTGGTTCGGCGACCTGGTCACCCTGCGCTGGTGGGACGACATCTGGCTGAACGAGTCCTTCGCCGAGTACATGGGCTACCAGACCCTCACCGAGGCAACCCGCTTCACCGACACCTGGGTGGACTTCGGCATCGGCCGCAAGTCCTGGGGCTACGACGCCGACCAGCGGCCCTCCACCCACCCCGTCGCACCCGACCCGGACGCCGTCCCCGACACCGCGTCCGCGATGCTCAACTTCGACGGCATCTCCTACGCCAAGGGCGCGTCCGCCCTGCGCCAGCTGGTCACCTGGATGGGCGAGAAGGACTTCCTCGCCGGCATCAACACCCACTTCGCCCGCCACAAATTCGGCAACGCCACCCTCGCCGACTTCATCGACTCCCTCGCCCAGGCCACCGACCGCGACGTGCACGGCTGGGCCGAGTCCTGGCTGCGCACGACCGGCGTCGACACCCTCACCTCGACCGTGACCGAGTCGAACGGCACCTGGTCGCTCACCGTCGCCCAGGACGGCAGCCGCCCGCACCGCATCGCCGTCGGCGCGTACGACGCCGACCCCGTGGACGCCTCCGCCCTCGTCCTGCGCGACCGCTTCGAACTGGACGTCCCGCACAGCGAGAACGGCTCCCGCCCCGGCCGGCGCCCGGCCCTCGTCGTCCTCAACGACGGCGACTCCAGCTACGCCAAGGTCCGTCTCGACCCGGCCTCCTGGGACACCGCCGTCCGTTCGCTGTCCGCCGTCCCGGACCCGCTGACCCGCACCGTCGTGTGGAACGCGGCCCGTGACATGGTCCGCGACGGCGATCTCGCCCCGGCCGCCTATCTGGAGGCCGCCCGCGCCCATCTGCCGCGCGAGTCGGACCTCGCCGTGGTGCAGGGCGTGCTCGCGTTCGCCGCCGGTCAGATCGCCGACCGCTTCTCGCCCGCGGACGAGCGCCCGGCGGCGCTCAGCGCCATCAGGAACATCTGCCGCGACCTGCTGCGCCGCACCGAGGACGGCAGCGACGCCGGACTGCGCCTGACCGCGGTACGCCACTTCATCGACGCGGCCGCCCAGCCCGAGACGATCCAGGAATGGCTCGCCGACGGCAGCGTCCCCGGCGGACCGGAGCTCGACCCGGAGCTGCGCTGGCGCATCCTCTACCGTCTCGCCGTCCTCGGCGAGACGGACGAGAACGCGATCGCGGCCGAACTGGACCGCGACCCGAGCGCGACGGGCCAGGAGGGCGCGGCCCGCTGCCGTGCGGCGCTGCCCACACCGGAGGCGAAGGAGGCCGCGTGGGAGCGGCTGTTCATCTCCGACACGCTCTCCAACTACCTGTTCACCGCCACGGCGCAGGGCTTCTGGCAGCCCGAACAGGCCGACCTCGTACGGGAGTACGTGGCGCGGTACTTCGACGACGCGGTCGCCCTCGCCGGCCGCCGCGGCCCGGCGATAGCGGAGGCGGCGGGCCGGTACGCGTTCCCGCTGCACGCCGTCGACGCGCAGACGCTGGAACTGGGCGAACGCTGTCTGCGCGACGCGGACATGATCCCGGCCCTGCGCCGCAAGCTTGCGGACCAGCTGGACGATGTGCGCAGGGCGCTGTCGGTGCAGGAAGGATAGGCGCGGGCGAGGGGGCGCGCTGCCGGGCGCGCCCCCACCGGCCGGTCGCGGGTCGGTGCGCGGTGAACCCCGCGTGGCCGTCGCGGGTGCTCGGCCGACATCGGCGCCCCGGCCGTTTCTGCCCCCGGTGCGCCCGGGCGTGGCGGTCGCGCGGTGGGAGTGCCCGCCGCGGGTGATCCTCGGAGCCGACCGGGCGGCGGGACGCGCCGGGTGCCGCGCCGGGTGCCGCCCCGCGTTGCCTCCCCAGGGCAGCGCCCCGGGCGCGAGGTGTTGCCTCGGGACGCCGGTCGGTGAACCGCCGCCGCGGTCGCGGGCGCGAAAGCGCCGCCCCCGCTGCGACGCTCGGTGTCCCGGTTGCGGCCCGTGCGTGGAGTCGCAGCCGGTGAACCCGCCCGGCCGTGACCCCGCCCGGCCGTCAACGCGCGCCCAGCCGTGAACCCGCCCGGCCGTGAACGCGCAGCGCTGTGAACCCGCTTGGCATGGTCGCGCGTTGACGCCTCGGTGCGCCGTGGCGCGAAGCCCGGCCTGCCGGTGGCGGGTTGGTGTGCGGGCAGCCTCCCCGCACACCCGTCGCGCGCCGTATCCCCGCGCGCGCCCCCACCTGCCACCCGCGCCAATACCCCTTGCCCTTCCCCGTCGTTGAGCATCGTGCGCACCCTCGTCATCCCGGGGTGCCGGCCCGGCGACACGCGAAGGACCCTCCATGAGTACGCCGCCTCTCGCGGGAGGAACCACAGGTCCCGACGCCCTGCGGCCCCTGCTCGACGTCGTGCTCGACGCGCTCCGGGACGGCGCCGCCGATCGCGGTGGGCCCCTGCCGCCCGGTGGGCCCGTGCCCGTAGCCGCGCGGCTGCGGGAGGCCGCCGCATGCGTTCTCCCCGAGCAGGGCACCGGTGCCGAGGAGGCCCTGCGCAGCCTCGTGCGCGCCCTCACGCACGGCGCCGCCGACCCCGCGGACCCGCTGTGTGCGGCGCATCTGCACACCCCGCCCCTCGCGCTCGCCGTCGCAGCCGATCTCGCCGCCTCCGCGCTCAACCCCTCCATGGACTCCTGGGACCAGGCACCCGCCGCGTCGGAGCTGGAGACCGCCGTCGCCCGGGCACTCGCCCACGAGGTCTATCCCGCGGCACCCGCTCCCGACGCCCTGTTCACCACCGGCGGCACGGAATCCAACAGGCTCGGGCTGCTGCTCGCCCGCGAACGCCACGGCGCGGTCCAGGTGATCTGCGGCGCCGCCACCCACCACTCGGTGCACCGGGCCGCCTGGCTGCTCGGACTGCCCGAGCCGGTGGCCGTCCCCGCCGGATCCGGTGTGCTCGACCCCGCCGGTCTCGACGAGGCGCTCACCGACCTCCCGGGCCCCTGCCTCGTCGTCGCCACCGCCGGCACCACCGACACCGGGCGAATCGATCCTCTGCCCGAGATCGCCGACCTCTGCGCACGCCACGGCGCCGAGCTCCACGTCGATGCCGCCTACGGCGGTCCGCTGCTCTTCAGCGACCGGCACCGCGGCCTGCTGGAAGGACTGGACCGCGCCGACTCCGTCACCGTCGACCTGCACAAACTCGGCTGGCAGCCCGTCGCCGCCGGGGTGTTCGCGGTGCCCGACCGGTCCCGTCTCGGACCGCTCGGCGTCCGGGCCGAGTACCTCAACGCCGACGACGACACCGAAGCCGGACTGCCCGACCTGCTCGGCCGTTCCCTGAGCACGACACGGCGGCCCGACGTCCTCAAGGTCGCCGTCACGCTCCGAGCCCTCGGCCGCGCCGGACTCGGCGAGCTCGTCGACCGCGTCTGCGCCGCCGCCCAGCAGCTCGCGGACCTCGTCGACCGGCACCCCCACCTGGAGCTCCACGACCGCCCCGCCCTGTCGACGGTGCTGTTCCGGCCCGTCGCGGCCGACGACGAGCAGACCGCGCGGATCCGCCGCGTCCTGCTCACCGAAGGCCGTGCCGTGCTCGGCCGCGCCCGCGCCGACGGCCGCCTCTGGCTCAAAGCCACGCTCCTGAACCCGCACGCCACAACCGGCGACCTGGAAGAACTGCTCGAACTCGTGGAAGGCAGCACCCACCGATGACCGGTACGCCCGCACCCGAACCGTCCCACAACCCCGGGGGAGCCTGGGGGGACACCCAGCCCCTCGACCTCGTCGGCATCGGCATCGGCCCGTTCAACCTGTCCCTCGCGGCCCTCGCCGACGGCATCCACGGCGGGCTCGACACCGCCTTCTACGAACAGCGCCCCGCCTTCAGCTGGCACCCCGGCCTGCTGATCGACGGCTCCACCCTCCAGGTCCCCTTCCTCGCCGACCTGGTGACCCTCGCCGACCCGGCGAGCCCCTGGAGCTTCCTGAACTATCTGCGCGCCCGCGAGCGGCTGTTCCCCTTCTACTTCGCCGAGAAGTTCCACATCCAGCGTGCCGAGTACGACGCCTACTGCCGCTGGGTCAGCGACAACCTCCCCGGCCTGCACTTCGGCCACCAGATCGACGCCGTCCGCTGGAACCCCGAACGCGCCCTGTTCGAGGTCGACTTCACCCAGCTCGACGCCGACGGCGAGGCGGAGGCACTCGGCCGCAGCTACGCCCGCAGCATCGTCCTCGGCGTGGGCACCGAGCCGTACGTCCCCGAACCGCTGCGCCCGCTCGCCGACGCCCCGACCGTCCCCGTGATCCACTCCGCGGACTACCTCGACCACCGGGAACGGCTGCTGGAGGCCGAACACATCACGATCATCGGCTCCGGACAGTCGGGCGCCGAGGTCTTCCTCGACCTGCTGCGGGCCCGCCCCGCCGGCGCGGAGAAGCTCCACTGGCTGGCCAGGACCGAGGCGTTCGCGCCCATGGAGTACTCCAAGCTCGGCCTGGAGCACTTCACCCCCGACTACAGCCGCTACTTCCACGCCCTGCCCGAGCAGACCCGCGACCGGCTCGTCCCGCAGCAGTGGCAGCTCCACAAGGGCATCGACGGCGACACCATCGCGGCCATCCACGAGGAGCTCTACCGCCGGACCCTGCACGGTGGCTGGCCCGACGCCGTCCTGACCCCCGGTGTCGGCGTCCGTACCGCCGGCCGGGTCGCCACCACCAAGGTCGAACTCCACCTGGAACACGCCCAGCAGGGCACCCGCTCCCGCCTCACCACCGACGCCGTCGTCCTGGCCACGGGCTACCGCGAGCGCTCCGTCGACCGGATGCTCGCCGGACTGGACCCGTACATCCGCCGTGACGCCTCCGGCCGGCCGCGCGTCGACGGCGAGTTCAAGGTCGTCCTGGACGAATCGGTGACCGGCTCGGTGTATGTGCAGAACGCGGAGAAGCACAGTCACGGAGTCGGCGCGCCCGATCTCGGCCTCGCCGCCTGGCGCAGCGCCGGCATCCTCAACTCCCTGACCGGCAAGGAGCCCTACCCCATGCCCCGGCGTACGGCCTTCACCAGCTTCGGCCTGGAACGCCGGGAGGCGCCCAGCGTCCCCGGGCAGGCGATGGAACTCACCCCGCTCGCCCAGGGAAACTGAACGCCTCCTGACACGCGGACGGTCAGAAGACCGGCGTACCCTCACGCGTCAGCTTCCAGCCCACCGAAGCGAACTGCGCCGGATCCACCGTGCCCTTCGCCGTCACCCAGGTGATGATCGTGTTGCGGATCTCCTCCGAGTTCGCCCACAGCTGCTGGGAGCCCGCCACATGCGGGAAGTTGCCGCCGCCGCTCGCCCGGTAGTTGTTCACGGCGAGCACGAACTGCGCCGCCGGGTCGATCGGCTTGCCGTCGAAGGACAGCGCGGCGATCCGCGAGCCCGCCGGCTTCGCGATGTCGATCTCGTACGTCAGACCCGAGATCGCGTCGTAGTTGTAGTCCGGCGTGTTGTCGGCGTTCGTCAGCTTGGCCGTGTCCACCGGGCCACCCGCCGGCGTCTGCACGTAGTACCGCGCCGAGAACTCCAGATAGTCCTTCAGCTGCGCACCCGTGAGCAGCCGCGCCTCCAGTGTGTTCTCGAACGGGTACAGCCCGGCGGCGTCCTTGATGGTCACGTTGCCGGCCGGGATCGCCGCGGTCCGCGAGAAGCAGGACGCCTGCGAGAGCACCGGCAGCGCCGCCCACTGGCCGCCGGCCAGCGCCGCCTTCACCGTCTCCTGCTGGACGTGGTTGATCAGATCGATGATCGGCTCGTCCTTCCACGGCGCGTCGGCCGTGGTCATCGCGGTGACGGAGGTGCCGATGACCTGGTTGACGTACGCGACGACCTTCTTGTGCTCGTCGCCGAGCAGCCGGGTGATCTTCGGGTCCTCCTCGACGGTGTTCGAGTTCAGCACCTGGGCGCCGACCTTCTCCACCGTCCAGCGGCCCTTGCCCCACACCAGGTCGAAGTCGAAGAGGGTGAGCCGCTGGCCCCACTTCAGCGGCTCGGAGAGCACGACCTTCGCGCCGGTCTCCTTGTTGGTGACGAAGTACTCGGCGATCTCGGTGTGCGCGTGACCGACCAGGATCGCGTCGATACCGGGCACCTGCTCGGCGACCAGACCGGCGGCGTTCTCGATGTGCGGCAGTTGGTCACCGTAGGACGAGGTACCGCTGGAGCCCGAGTGAGCCGAGACGATGACGACGTCGGCGCCCATGGAACGCAGCTTCGGCACCCACTTGGCGGCCTGCTCCTCGAGACCCGGGAAGACCATCTTTCCCTGCACATTGGCCTTGTCCCAGATGGCGATGCCCGGGTTGGTGAGCCCGAGGACCGCGACCCTGACATCCCGTCCGCACGGCGTGGACAACCGGTGCATGCTGTACGGCGCGAACGCCGGGCGCAGCGTCTTGGCGTCCAGCGCGTTGGCACCGAGCAGCGGGAAGCGGCACTGCTCCTCGAACTTGCGCAGCACCGGGATGCCGTAGTTGAACTCGTGGTTGCCGAGAGCAGCCGCGTCGTAGTCGATCGCGTTCATGGCCTGGGCCATGGGGTGCACCGGCCCGCGCTTGGCCGTGATCGGGTCGACCTTCGCGTAGTAGTACGACAGCTGGGTGCCCTGGATGGTGTCGCCGGCGTCGATGAGCAGCGTGTTGCGCCGGCCCTTCTCCTCGCGGATCTGGTTCACCAGCGTGGAGATCTTCGCCAGGCCCACATCGTTGTGCGCCTTGTCGTCGAACTCCTTGTCGGTGAAGTAGTCCCAGTTGAAGACATTGCCGTGCAGATCGGTGGTGCCCATGACGGTGAACGAATACCGCTTCGGCGGACGGCCCGAGGCGCGCTCGTCGGCCGCGGCGGGCACGGCAGCGCTGCCGGCGATGGCCACCCCGGCCCCGGCGGCGGCGGATCGCTCCAGGAACGTCCTACGGTTCAGCGGCATTTCGTATCCCTCGTTCTCTCGGTTCACAGGCACAACGCGCGTAGATTCTGGCTCAGGGGCGGTGCCGGGCGACACCCCCCGCGGGTTTCGATCTGGTGTCTGCCGGTCGTACCACCCGGGATGCGAGAGTGTCGGACACGTCCGCCGGCACGACCACGCCGTACGAGGGAGCCACCGTGACCACCGACGCACCGCCCACCGCCGCGCCGTACGGCACCCCCGAGACCCCGCGGGTCGCCGTCCGCGGCGAGGCCCGCCTGGAGTTCGACCCCGAGATCGCGCGGATCGGCGTCGCCGTGAGCGCACGCGGCACCGACCGGCGCACCGCACTCGACGACCTCACCCACCGCAACACAGCGGTCCTCGACCTCATCAAGTCCTACGGCGACGCCGTGGAGAAACTGGAGACCGGCGCCTTCTCCATCACCCCCGAACTCACCCGGCACGGCCGCGCCGAACGCATCCGCGCCTACCACGGCCGGGTGCACATCACGGCCGAACTCTCCGACTTCACCGCGCTCGGCGAACTCACCACCCGCCTCGCCGATCTCGACCTCACCCGGGTCGACGGGCCCTGGTGGGCGCTGCGCCCCGACTCACCCGCCCACGGCGAAGCCCGCCGCCAGGCGGTGCTCGAAGCCGTCCAGCGCGCCCGGGAGTATGCGGAGGCGCTCGGCGCACGCCTCGCCGCGCTGGTGGAACTCGCCGACCTCGGAGCCGAGAACGCCGTCGGTTACGGAGTGCCACCGGCCCCCGGCGGAATGCGCATGGCCGCCTACGGAGCGGCCGACAGCGCCGAAATGGCCCCCGCACTCGACCTCGAACCGCAGCGGCAGACGGTCTATGCGCAGGTCAACGCCCGCTTCACCATGACGCCGCCGGCACTGTGACGGCCGGGCGCCCCGATCGGCGCAATTGCTCATCGGAGCGCCCCCGCGCACAATTCAACACTTGTCAATAAGCCTTCACGTAAAGGTTGTTGAGTAGTCATGCCCGGCCAATTCCCTACCCGTCGGTAAGCTCTAGGCTCGAACCATGCGCCGAGCAAAAATCGTTTGTACTCTGGGGCCCGCCACCGACTCGTACGACCAGATCAAGGCACTGGTCGAGGCCGGAATGGATGTTGCCCGATTCAACCTCAGCCACGGCACCTACGCCGAGCACGAGGAGCGCTATCAGCGCGTACGCAAAGCGTCCGACGAGACGGGCCGCAGCGTCGGTGTCCTCGCCGACCTTCAAGGTCCGAAGATTCGCCTCGGACGCTTTCGTGAAGGCCCCGTACTGCTTGAACGCGGGGACGAATTCGTCATCACCGTCGAGCCGATGGAGGGCGACCGCCACATCTGCGGCACCACCTACGACGGACTCGCCGCCGATGTCACCACGGGTGAGCGCATCCTCGTCGACGACGGCAAGGTCGCCCTCGAAGTGACGGCCGTCGACGGCCCCCGGGTCACGACCACCGTGATCGAGGGCGGCATGGTCTCCGACCACAAGGGCCTCAACCTCCCCGGTGTGGCCGTCTCCGTCCCCGCCCTGTCCGAGAAGGACATCGACGACCTCCGCTGGGCCCTGCGGATCGGCGCGGACATCATCGCCCTCTCCTTCGTCCGCAGCGGCAAGGACATCGAGGACGTCCACCGCATCATGAAGGAGGAGGGGCGCCGGCTCCCCGTCATCGCCAAGGTCGAGAAGCCGCAGGCCGTCGACAACATCGACGACATCGTGGCCGCGTTCGACGGAATCATGGTCGCCCGCGGCGACCTGGGCGTCGAGATGCCCCTGGAGCAGGTCCCGATCGTCCAGAAGCGCGCGATCAAGCTCGCCAAGCGCAACGCGAAGCCGGTCATCGTGGCGACGCAGATGCTGGACTCGATGATCGAGAACTCCCGCCCCACCCGCGCCGAGGCCTCCGACGTGGCCAACGCCGTCATCGACGGCACGGATGCCGTGATGCTGTCGGGCGAGACGAGCGTCGGCAAGTACGCGGTCGAGACGGTCCGCACCATGAGCCGCATCGTCGAGGCGGCCGAGGAGGACGTACTCGCCAAGGGCCTTCCGCCGCTGAACGACCGCAACAAGCCCCGCACCCAGGGCGGCGCGGTGGCCCGCGCGGCCGCCGAGATGGGCGACTTCCTGGGCGCCAAGTTCCTGGTCGCGTTCACCCAGTCCGGCGACACGGTCAGGCGGCTCTCCCGCTACCGCTCCCCGATCCCCCTGCTGGCCTTCACCCCCGACCCGGCCACCCGCTCCCAGCTCAACCTCACCTGGGGAGTGGAGACCTTCCTCGGCCCGCATGTCGACTCCACGGACGCGATGGTGGCCCAGGTCGACGAGGAGCTGCTGAAGATCGGCCGCTGCCGGAAGGGCGACATCGTGGTGATCACGGCGGGCTCGCCGCCGGGTGTCGCGGGCTCGACGAACCTGGTGCGCGTGCACCACATCGGCGAGGACGACAGCCCGAAGTAGGTGGCACGGGCCGGAGTGCGCGCTGCTCAGTACTTCGGCCCGATGTGTTGGTCCATGAGGGCGACGGATGCCCGGCGGGCGACGGAGATGTTGTACGGCCTCCCGGCCCGGGTGCAGTGCTTCCACTCGACTCCGAGCGTGTCGAGGGTGTCGGTGTACAGCTGCCTGATGTCGTCGGAGACGTTGGTGAACCAGTAGCGCGGGTATTCGTAGCGCTTGACCTCACCGCCCACGAGGCGGGTGGTCCAGTTCATGTTCCGGCAGCCGTCGGAGTGGACCAGACCGCGGACGAACTCCCACGGATGCCGGTCCACGATCGCCTGCTGCCAGTCTTCGAGGGCGATGCGGCGTTCGTGCTTCTTGCCGGCTCCGTGCTGAGGAAAGAGGCACGTCAGGTGCTTCGAGTAGACCTTCACGTTGTGGCAGCCCGTCCTGCGGACGCGGCACACCCCGTTCTCGGGGAAGACGGTGCGTATCGCACGCTCGGCCTCGTCCATGAGGCCGGGCCATGCGTCCCCACAGGTGATCATGAGGTTGGGCACCCGATGCCCCGAGTAGTGGCTGATGTGCCCGTCGCCGAGATAGAGCCCCAGGAGGTACGCGTACGCACTCCCGTCCAGGGCGCGGTCGTCGCATCGAGGGCACTCCGGATTGTGCGAGCCCGGGCATGCACCGCGCTCGGCCCGGTCCCGGTGGAGCCAGTACGCGACGGTGCCGAGAGGCACGTCCAGCCGGCGCGCCACATCCGCGTTCCGGGCTCCGCCGTGGAGGAGCGACAAGGCTTTCCGGCGCACATCAGTGCCATGGACTCTCATGCGACTACTCTGCGCGACAGCGGATGTCGTTGGGCAGCAAAAAGTGGATGTTCCACGCGAACGGGAACATCCACTTGTCCAGGCGTACCGGGTGCGGGACTCGAACCCGCAAGCCCTCTCGGGCAGAGGTGTTTGAGACCTCCGTGTATACCGTTCCACCAACCCGGCCGGTTTCGCTTGTGGGAGTGTACCCGGTGACCGCCCGCCGGTTCAGCTGGGTAGGCTCGGAGGAGCTGTAGCTGCCCTGCAAAGAGGAGTCCCGTGACCGCCCCCGACTCGCCCCAGCCCCCCGCCGACGACGACGCGTCGCACGTTCCCCCGCTGACCACCCGCGTCGTGATCGCGGAGGACGAGGCCCTCATCCGTCTCGACCTCAAGGAGATGCTGGAGGAAGAGGGCTACTCGGTCGTCGGTGAGGCCGGCGACGGACAGCGTGCGGTCGAGCTCGCCCGGGAGCACCGGCCCGACCTCGTCATTCTCGATGTGAAGATGCCGGTCCTGGACGGCATCTCGGCGGCGGAGAAGATCGCCGAGGAGTCCATCGCGCCGGTGCTGATGCTGACCGCGTTCTCGCAGCGCGACCTCGTGGAGCGGGCCAGGGACGCCGGGGCGATGGCGTACCTGGTGAAGCCGTTCAGCAAGAGCGACGTGGTCCCGGCGATCGAGATGGCGGTGTCCCGCTTCACGGAGCTGAAGGCGCTGGAGAAGGAGGTCGCGGATCTCTCGCAGCGGCTGGAGACGCGCAAGCTGGTGGACCGCGCGAAGAGCATTCTGCAGACGCAGTACGGCTTGACGGAGCCCGCCGCGTTCCGCTGGATCCAGAAGACCTCCATGGACCGCAGGCTGTCGATGCAGCAGGTGGCGGAGGCGGTCATCGAGGACGCGGAGGAGAAGAAGGCGGCGAAGGGGCAGTAGATCCCGGCCTCTTGGCTGCCGTACGCCCCGCGCAGTACGTACGAGAAGGGCCCGCACCCCCTGATCCCGGGGTGCGGGCCCTTCTCTGTGCGGGTGCGGGTGGGTCAGTCCTCGCCGAGGTACGTCTTGCGGACGTTCTCGTCGTGCAGCAGGCTCTCGCCCGTGCCGGTGAGCTTGATCTCGCCGACCTCCATCACATGGCCGTAGTCCGCCAGCGAGAGAGCCGCCTGGGCGTTCTGCTCCACCAGAAGAATGGTGGTGCCCCGGGACTTCAGCTCGGAGATGGTCTCCATGATCTTCTGCATCATGATCGGGGAGAGACCCATGGAGGGCTCGTCCAGCATCAGCAGCTTCGGCTGCGACATGAGCGCGCGGCCCATCGCCAGCATCTGCTGCTCACCGCCCGAGAGGGTTCCGGCGGCCTGCTTCCTGCGCTCTCCCAGGATCGGGAACAGGTCGTAGGCACGCTGGATGTCCTTCTCGATGCCCGCCTTGTCGGTGCGCAGGAACGCGCCGAGCTGGAGGTTCTCGGTGATCGACAGACGCGGGAAGATGTGCCGGCCCTCGGGGGAGTGGGCGAGGCCCAGCGACACGATCTTGTGTGCGGGAACTCCCGTGAGCGGCTTGCCGTCGAAGACGATCCGCCCTCCGGCGGGCTTCAGCAGTCCGGACAGCGTCCGCAGTGTCGTGGTCTTGCCGGCACCGTTGGTGCCGATGAGAGTGACGACCTGGCCGGCCTCGACGCTGAAGGAGATGCCCTTGACGGCCTCGATCTTGCCGTAGGCGACCCTGAGGTCCTCGACCTCCAGAAGTGCGGTCACTTGGCGTCCCCTTCCGGGCTGGTGGTGCTGGTGGTGCTGGTGTTGCCCTGCGCCTCGGCGGCCTCGACCTCGGCCGCCTCCGCCGCGCCGGGCTCACCCTCGAAGGGCGTTCCCAGGTAGGCGGCCACGACGCGCTCGTCACCCTGGACGACCTGGGGCGTGCCCTCGACGAGCTTCTCGCCCTGGACGAGACAGGCGACGCGGTCGCACAGGTTGAAGATGAAGCGCATGTCGTGCTCGATGACGAGTACGGCGATGCCCTGGTCCCGGATGGCGAAGATGAGCTCCTCGGCCGCCCGGGTCTCCTGCGGGTTCATGCCGGCCGTCGGCTCGTCGAGGAGCAGCAGACCGGGGTCGCTCGCGAGTGCCCGGGCGATCTCCAGCTTGCGCTGTTCGCCGTAGGGCAGGTTGCGGGCGAGGTGGTCGGCCTTGTGGTCGAGCCCGATGAACTCCAGGAGTTCCATGGCCCGTGTGTGCGACGCGGCTTCGGCCTTCTTGAAGCCGGGGCCGCGCAGCAGTGCCGACCAGAGGCCTTCCTTGGTCCGGGTGTGCCGTCCGACGAGGACGTTCTCCAGGACCGTCATGTTGGAGAAGAGCCTGATGTTCTGGAACGTCCGGGCCACACCGGCCTTGGTGACGAGGTGCGGCTTGGGCGGCAGGACCGAGCCCTTGTAGCTGACCTTGCCCTCGGTGGGGATGTACAGACCGGTGAGGCAGTTGAAGAAGGTGGTCTTTCCCGCACCGTTCGGGCCGATGAGGCCGACGATCTCGCCGGCCCGCACCGTGAGGTCGACCGAGCGCACGGCGGTCAGACCGCCGAAGCGCATGGTGACTCCGGTCGCTTCCAGCACGGGCTCGGCCGTGGTGGTCGTGGTGGTGGTCGTCATGTCGTTCACGCCCCAGCCTTGGCGATGCCGACGCCGGAGTCGGGCAGACCCTTGTCCGGTACGTCGAGTTGATCGGTCTCGTGGTACTCGAGCTGGGCGCGGCGGTTGGCGATGAGGCCCTCCGGGCGGAACCGCATCAGCAGGATCAGCGCGATACCGAAGCCGAGGAGCTGGTAGTCCTGGAGGAACTGCAGCTTGGCCGGGATCATGTAGAGCAGTGTGGCGCCGAGGAGCGGTCCGCTGATGGTGCCCATTCCGCCGAGGATGACGGCCGCCAGCAGGAAGGCGGAGTTGGGCGGGACCGGGCCGGCGAACTGGTACATCTCGGGGACGACGGTGTGCTGGACGTGTGCCTGCACGGTGCCGGCGAGGCCGGCGAGGGTCGCGCCGAGTGCGAACGCGATGAGCTTGACCCGGAAGCCGTTGATGCCCATGGCGGTCGCGGCGGTCTCGTCCTCGCGGATGGCGACCCAGGCGCGGCCGATGCGGGAGCTGCCCGCGCGGCTGAAGACCAGGACGACCAGGACCATCGCGAGCAGCATCAGCAGGTAGTAGTTGGCGTAGCTGCCGAGCTCGATGCCCGCGATGGTGTGCGACTCGCCGAAGTTGTATCCGAAGAACTCGAGGTCCGGGATGTTCGGGATGCCGTTCGGGCCGTTGGTGATCTGGGGGCCCGAGACGCCGTCGAGGTTGCCCATCGCGATGCGGAAGATCTCACCGAAGCCGAGGGTCACGATGGCGAGGTAGTCGCCGCGCAGCCGCAGGGTCGGTGCGCCGATGACGACACCGAAGATCAGTGAGACGGCCGCACCGGTGAGGACGGCGGCCCAGAACGGGAAGTGCACGTCGAACGCGGATGCCGTCGAACCGGAGACGAGGGCCGCGGTGTACGCGCCGACGCCGAGGAAGGCGACGTAGCCGAGGTCGAGCAGGCCCGCGAGTCCGACGACGATGTTCAGGCCCAGCGCGACGGTCGCGAAGATCAGGATGTTGACCGCGATGAGCGTGTACGTGTCGGTGTTCTGGGTGAAGGGGAACGCGGCCGCCGCGACGAACGCGGCGATGAGGGTCACCTGGCGGTACTTCGTGGTGAGCCCGGACAGCCGTGCGACGAGCCCGGCCTTGAAGAGCGCCGCGGTGGCGAAGCCGACGGTGATGAGGTAGCCGGTGAACAGCTCGGCGTACTCGGTGTCGATGCCGTAGGTGATCACGTACATGCCGACGGCGAACGCGGCGACCACGATGAGGATCTCGGCCCAGGAGGGGAGTTCCTTGGGTCGCTGCGCCTTGCGGGTGTCGTCGGGGAGCATGAAGGCGGCGACGACGGGGATGGCCGAGGTCACGGCCGCGACATAGCCGCCCGGTTCGAGGTTGATCACGCCGCCGAGTTCGACGGCGATGGCGATGACCGTGAACCAGGTGGTGCCGAAGGCGCCCAGTGCCAGCAGCTGCAGGGCCTTGGTGGTGCCTGTCGGGGCGAGCCAGCCGAGGCCCTTGATGCCCAGCGAGGCCAGTGCGAAGAGGACGATGACCAGGCCCGCCACGAGGGTGAGGACCTGAAGCCCGCCCGGGTATCCGTAGACCGTGAGGTCACCGGGGAACTCGGAGGTGTACGTCCAGGACATGAAGGTGCTGGCGATCGTGGCGACTCCGCCGACCGCGGCGAGCCAGCGCAGCGCTGTGACGCGCGAGGCGTTGTCCGACGCGGGGACGTCGGTCGTCTTGGTGATGTCGGTGGTCATCGTTCTCACGCCCGATCCGCGACGCGCTCACCCAACAAGCCCTGCGGCCTGACGAGAAGCACGACGATGAGAAGTACGAATGCCCAGACGTTGGACCAGGCGCCACCGCCGAGCTGCTGCATTCCGGGGATCTCTTCGATGTACGCGATCGACAGGGATTCCGCGAGACCCAGGACGACGCCGCCGACCATGGCTCCGTAGATGTTGCCGATGCCTCCGAGGACCGCGGCGGTGAACGCCTTGAGTCCGAGGATGAAGCCCATCTCGAAGTTGATCTGGCCCTTGTCCAGTCCGTACGCGACCGCGGCGACCGCGGCGAACGCGGCGCCGATGGCGAACGCCATCACGATGATGCGGTCGGTGTTGATACCCATCAGCTTCGCGGTGTCCGGGTCCTGGGCGGTGGCCTGCATGGCCCGGCCGCTGCGGCTCTTCGAGACGAAGATGCCGAGGCCGAGCATGCACAGCGGTGCGAGGACCAGGACGAAGGCGTCGGCGCGCTGGATGCTGAGGTTGTCCAGGATCTTGAAGGACTCGCCGGTGAACTCCGGGAAGCTCCGGGCCGCCTTGGCGTCGGGGTAGAAGCCCCAGATGAGTTGCTGCAGTGCGATGGACAGGCCGATCGCGGTGATCAGGGGCGCCAGCCTGGGGGCGCCTCGCAGCGGCCGGTAGGCGAAGCGTTCCGCGGCGGTGGCAACGGCGACGGAGGCTATGGCGCCGCCGATGATCATGAGGGGTATCGACACCAGAAGTGACGTTCCGCCGGGGAGCATCAAGTAGGTGGTGAGGGCGCCGAAGCCCCCGATCATGAAGATCTCGCCGTGGGCGAAGTTGATGAGCTGGACGATGCCGTAGACCATGGTGTACCCGATGGCGATGAGGCCATAAAGGGCACCGAGGGCAAGGCCGTTGGCCAGCTGTTGCGGCAGTTCGTTCACCGCAGGGCCTCCGATGAGCGTGTCGGATATGACACCGCGCGAGGGCGCTGTTTGCGCCCTCGCGCGGCCTGGTTCATGTGATGCAGGGGGGTGATGCGGTGGATCAGTCCTCGAACGTGGCGCTCTTGACGTCCTTCCAGTCAGCGCCCGTGACCTTGTAGACGGTCAGCTGCTTGTTCGTGGTGTCACCGAACTCGTCGAACGCGACCTTGCCGGAGACGCCGTCGAACGACACCTTGGACATGGCCTCGACGACCTTGGCGCGGGCGTCGTCCGGCACCTTGCCGTCGTTGGCCGCGACGACTGCCTTGACCGCCTGGATGATGGCCCAGCCGGCGTCGTAGGAGTAGCCGCCGTACGCCGCGTACGGGTCCTTGTAGCCGCCGGCCTGGTAGTCGGCGATGAACTTCTTGGCGGTCGGGAGCTTCTCGACCGGGTAGCCGACCGAGGTCGCCAGGTCACCGTCGTTCGCGACACCGGAGGCCTTGATGAAGGCCGGGTCGTAGATGCCGTCGCCACCCATGGTGGGGATCTTGGCTCCGGCCTTCTTGACCTGGTCCGAGAGCAGGCCGCCCTCGGGGTACTGGCCACCGAAGTAGACCGAGTCCGCGCCGGACGCCTTGACCTTGTCGGCGGTGGAGGAGAAGTCGGTCTCCTTCACGGTGACGTGGTCGGTGCCGGCGATGGTGCCGCCGAGGCGCTTGAACTCCGCGGAGAAGATCGCGGCGAGGCCGGCGCCGTAGGTCTGCTTGTCGTCGACGACGTAGACCTTCTTCTTCTTGGCGTCGTTGTACAGGTACTGCGCGGCGAACTTGCCCTGGATGACGTCCGTGGTGGCGGTACGGAAGTACGTCTTGAACGGACGCTTCTTCTCGCCCTTGCCCCAGTTGTCGCCCTGGGAGAGGGACGGGTTGGTGTTCGCGGGGGAGACCTGCGTGAGGTTCGCCGTGTTGAACACGCCCTGCATCGACTGGGAAACGCCGGAGTTCAGCGGGCCGACGACACCGAGAACATCCTTATTGCCTACGAGCTTGGTGGCGTTAGCCTGCCCCGAGGCAGGAATTGCCTGGTCGTCGTAGGATTCGACCTTGAATTCAACGCCCGGGACCTCGTTGTTCTTGTTCGCGGTCTTGGCCGCGAGGTCCACGGAGTTCTTGATTCCCTGGCCCAGGGCGGACAGCGAGCCCGTCAGCGGGGCGTCCACACCGATGACCACGGTGGTCTTGCCCCCGGTGTCTTTGCCCTTGTCGTCGTCGCGCGAGCCGCAGGCGGTGAGAGTGAGTGCTCCCGTGGTGACCACGGTGGTGAGAATGAGCAAGGAACGGTTGCGCACGATAAGTCCTTTCCCAAGCGCGGCCCCTCCCCTGAGGTGCCGTTTGGTCGCCGGGCCGTACTGGGGGGTACACGGCCGTGCTTTTGATGCGCCCGGCGGCGCGGTGACTGGCCGTGACTCTAAGCGGAGCCGACGGGGTCAGGGAGCCGGGAAGTCAGGATGTGACGCTCTTGTTATGCCAAGGCCAAGACTTGGTGGGGGAGTGTGGACAGATCGGGCGCACATTTCACCGGCGTTTCGGCCCACATGGTGAGAACGCGCAGTTCCGCTAAGGGGCTTGGGGCGATCTTGGTACTGACATCGGCAAGATCGAGAAAAGGCCGCACGGAAGCCCATTCGTGACGAGGTGGTGAACTGCCCGGTTGGATTTCCGGCTCGCGCTTCCGTTACGGAGGGTGACGACTGGAGCGATTGCCGCGTCGCCGCGGCGCGCCTTCGGCGTCCGCTCGCGCCGGCTCGGTGGCCATGATCCAGGCGCGGAGCCCGCTCGATCGGCGGTCGTCGGCGGCGGTGGACCGTGGGTGCCCGAACATGGCGACGGATCGCCCGACGAGCGCACGATAATCGGTGTTCCATGTACGACTGTCGTGGTCAGGGCCCGACTGAATGGCCTTACTCCGCTGCCTGGTTGACGCCCGGACCGCCCGTTCGGTCCCTGTACGTCTCCGGTGCGTCCCGCGCCCCGGCGCACCATCGGCGCATGCTCCGGAACCATTGAACCGCGGGGAGGGTGCGAGGTGCGTCGCGACCCCCACGAGTACAGCGCGTCGCCAACGCGCCGGGATGCGGCGGCTCTTGGCACCGTCCGCCGCCGCGGCAGCTCTGCGTAACCGTCGCGGCCCGAGGTGCTGAGACACCGCTCCGGTGCGTCATCGCGGTGGGCGCCAGTTCTCCGAGCTGCCGGTGGCCCCGTTCCGGGCGGCACAGCGTTCACGGGCCTGCCGGTCGATCAACGCGAGGGCCTTGTCGCGGCCTTGGCGTCGTTCCTCGGAGCGGCCTGCGGCGACGATCTCCTCGTGGATCGCGTACTGCTCGTTGGACAAGCCCTTCTGCTCCCAGTCGATTCCGGCCGCCTTGCTGCCCTTCAGAGTCTCTTTGGCCCAGTAGGACACGAGACTTGTACAGATGTCCGCCGCCGATGACGCGCGGGGAGCGGCGGTCGGGGCATCGTTCCCGCCGGAGGCGCCGGCCGCCGAACAGCCCGCCGCGGCGAAGGCGAGCGCCAGTGCGTACGCGGTCAGGACGGTGGCGGGGTGCCGGGCGGTCCTCATACGTCGAACGCTAGAACGTCACGATGGGTAACTCAACAGAGCTGCGTGTAGCAGGACGGCGCGCCTTCATAGTCCGGGGCGCGGCAGGCGCGGACGGCTCGCGCTGCTGCCGCACCCCGGGGCGGGGCAACGGTCAAGAAGCGGACTGCGGTGCTCCGGCCGCGTCCCGCAGCAGGCACGTCAGCCGCGCCGTGCACACCCGCTTGCCCTGCTCGTCCGTGATCACGATCTCGTACGTCGCCGTCGAGCGGCCCCGGTGCACCGGCGTCGCCACCCCGGTGACCGTGCCGGAGCGCACGCCCCGGTGGTGCGTGCAGTTGAGGTCCACCCCGACCGCGATCTTGCTCGTGCCGCCGTGCAGCATCGAGCCGACCGAGCCGAGGGTCTCCGCGAGCACGGCCGAGGCGCCGCCGTGCAGCAGCCCGTACGGCTGGGTGTTGCCCTCCACGGGCATCGTGCCGACCACCCGCTCCGCCGAGGCGTCCGTGATCTCCACGCCCATGCGGTCGCCCAGGGTCCCGGCCGAGAAGAGCGCGGGCAGGTCGACCCCGAGCTCCGCGTACTCGTCGATGACCTCTTGCGGGAAGTTGACGGTCTTCTGCTCGCCCATGGGGCCCGGCTCCGTTCTGCTGCCTTGCGTGCTGTGTGCACCGTCTTACCAGATGCCTGAGCGAACGCTTAGCCCGGGCGGGATCATTCCCGCCCCGTCGTCATCCGGCCCGCTCGAACCGCACCACCACGGACTTGCTCGCCGGTGTGTTGCTGGTGTCCGCGGTCGAGTCCAGCGGCACCAGCACATTGGTCTCCGGGTAGTACGCCGCCGCGCAGCCGCGGGCGGTCGGGTAGTGGACCACCCGGAAACCGGGGGCCCGCCGCTCCACGCCGTCCTTCCACTCGCTGACCAGATCGGTGTACGAGCCGTCGTCGAGGCCCAGCTCGGCCGCGTCGTCCGGATTCACCAGGACCACCCGGCGGCCGCCCTTGATCCCGCGGTAGCGGTCGTCGAGGCCGTAGATCGTGGTGTTGTACTGATCGTGCGAACGCAGGGTCTGGAGCAGCAGCCGGCCCTCGGGCACCTTCGGGTACTCGATCGGCGCGGCCGTGAAGTTGGCCTTGCCGGTGGCCGTCGGGAAGCGCCGTTCGTCGCGCGGGGCGTGCGGCAGCGTGAAGCCGCCGGGCCGGGCGATCTTCGTGTTGAAGTCCTCGAACCCCGGCACCACACGCGCGATGCGGTCCCGGATCGTCGCGTAGTCCTTCTCGAACTCCTCCCACGGCGTCAGCGACTCCGGCCCGAGGACCGCCCGCGCCAGCCGTGCGACGATCGCCGGCTCGGAGAGCAGATGAGGGCTCGCCGGGGGGAGGTTGCCGCGCGAGGCGTGCACCATGCCCATCGAGTCCTCGACGGTCACCACCTGGCGTCCGCCGGCCTGGACGTCCTTGTCGGTGCGCCCGAGCGTGGGGAGGATCAGGGCCCGCGCACCCGTGACGGCGTGCGAGCGGTTCAGCTTGGTCGACACATGGACGGTGAGCCGGGCCCGCCGCACGGCCGCCTCGGTGACCTCGGTGTCGGGCGTGGCACCCACGAAGTTGCCGCCCATGGCGAAGAAGACCTTCGCCTCGCCGTCCCGGAGCGCGCGGATCGACCGTACGACGTCGAAACCGTGGTGGCGCGGGGGCGCGAAGCCGAACTCCCGCTCCAGGGCGTCCAGGAACGCGGGGGCGGGCCGCTCGAAGATGCCCATGGTGCGGTCGCCCTGGACGTTGGAGTGCCCGCGCACCGGACAGACACCGGCGCCCGGGCGGCCGATGTTGCCGCGCAGCAGCAGGAAGTTGACGACCTCGCGGATCGTCGCGACGGAGTGCTTGTGCTGGGTCAGGCCCATCGCCCAGCACACGACGGTCCGCTTCGACTCCAGCACCATCGCCAGCGCCCGCTCGATGGCGGCCCGGTCCAGGCCCGTGGCGGCCAGTGTCTCGTCCCAGTCGGCGGCCCGGGCCGCGGTGGCGAACTCCTCGAATCCGTGGGTGTGTTCGCGGACGAACTCCTCGTCGACGGCCCCCTGCGTCTCCAGGACCAGCTTGTTCAGCAGCCGGAACAGGGCCTGGTCGCCGCCGATGCGGATCTGGAGGAACAGATCGTTGAGCGCGACGCCCTTGATCATGCCGAGCGGGGTCTGCGGATTTTTGAACCGTTCCATGCCCGCCTCGGGCAGCGGGTTCACCGACATGATCCGCGCGCCCGCCGCCTTCGCCTTCTCCAGCGCGGAGAGCATCCGGGGGTGGTTGGTGCCGGGGTTCTGGCCGGCCACGATGATCAGGTCCGCCTGGTGGAGATCCTCCAGCGAGACACTGCCCTTGCCGATGCCGATCGTCTCGGTCAGCGCCGAGCCCGAGGACTCGTGGCACATGTTCGAGCAGTCGGGCAGGTTGTTGGTGCCGAACTCGCGGGCGAAGAGCTGGAGCAGGAACGCCGCTTCGTTGCTCGTGCGGCCCGAGGTGTAGAAGAGAGCCTCGTCGGGGGAGGAGAGCGCGGTCAGCTCCTCGGCGATGATCTCGAAGGCCCGGTCCCAGCCGACCGCTTCGTACCGGTCGGCGCCCTCGGGCAGATACATGGGCTGGGTGATCCGGCCCTGCTGACCGAGCCAGTACCCACTGCGCGAGGCCAGGTCCGCGAGTGAGTGCCGGCCGAAGAAGTCGGGGGTGACCCGCCGCAGTGTCGCCTCCTCGGCGACGGCCTTCGCGCCGTTCTCGCAGAACTCGGCCGTGTGCCGGTGATCACCCTCCGGCCACGCGCACCCGGGGCAGTCGAAGCCGTCCTTCTGGTTGACCTTGAGGAGGGTCTGCGCGGTCCGCCGCACGCCCATCTGCTGCCGGGCGATCTTGAGCGTGTACCCGACGGCGGGCAGGCCGGCCGCCGCGCGCTGCGGCTCGGCGACCTGCGGAGCGTTCTGGTCCGGATCACCTGCGGGCGGCTTGCTGGCCATCGTGCTCCCCCTCGGGCGCGTTCCTGTGTCGTATGCATCCAATCCTGTCACGGGCGCCGCCGGTCCCGTCACCCGTCGCTCCGGAGTGCTCGGCGGCGGGCGGTGTGAGCGGCAATGTCAGTGGTCCGTGGCAGGATCGTGTCCGTGGCTGAGACAGCATCGAAGAAGACCCCAGACGACAACCGTCCGCGCCTGCTCCTGATGGACGGGCACTCCCTGGCGTACCGGGCGTTCTTCGCGCTGCCCGCGGAGAACTTCACGACCGCGAGCGGCCAGACGACCAATGCCATCTACGGCTTCGCGTCGATGCTGGCGAACACGCTGCGCGACGAGGCGCCCACGCATTTCGCCGTGGCCTTCGACGTGTCCCGCAAGACCTGGCGCTCCCAGGACTTCCCCGAGTACAAGGCGAACCGCTCCAAGACGCCCGACGAGTTCAAGGGCCAGGTCGAGCTGATCGGCGAACTGCTGGACACGATGAACGCGGTGCGGTTCGCCGTGGACGGCTTCGAGGCCGACGACGTCATCGCCACGCTCGCCACCCAGGCCGAGGCCGCGGGCTTCGACGTGCTGATCGTCACCGGCGACCGCGACTCCTTCCAGCTCGTGAGCGATCACACCACCGTGCTGTACCCCACCAAGGGCGTCTCGGAGCTGACCCGCTTCACCCCGGCCAAGGTCCAGGAGAAGTACGGACTGAGCCCCCAGCAGTACCCCGACTTCGCCGCGCTGCGAGGCGACCCGTCCGACAACCTGCCGGGCATCCCGGGCGTCGGCGAGAAGACGGCCACCAAGTGGATCGCCCAGTACGGCTCGTTCGCCGAGCTGGTCGAGCGCGCCGACGAGGTCAAGGGCAAGGTCGGCCAGGCCCTGCGCGACCACCTGGAGTCGGTCAAGCTCAACCGCCATCTCACCGAGCTGGTGCGGGACGTCGAGCTGTCGAAGGGCGTCACCGAGCTGGAGCGCGCGCCGTACGACCGGACCGCGCTGAAGGGCTTCCTGGAAGTCCTCGAGATCCGCAATCCGAGCCTGCGCGAGCGGCTGCTCGCCGTGGACCCGGGCGCCGAGGAGGACGAGGCCCCCGCCCCCGACGCCGGTGTCGAGCTGGACGGCAGTGTCCTGGGCGCCGGCGAGCTGGCGCCCTGGCTGGAGGAGCACGGCACCCAGCTGCTCGGCGTCGCCACCGTCACCGCCTGGGGACTCGGCGTCGGCAGCGTCAGCGAGGTCGCGCTGGCCGCGGCCGGTGGAGCGGCCGCCTGGTTCGACACCACACAGCTGGACGAGGCCGACGAGCGCGCCTTCGCCGCCTGGATCGCCGACCCGGCCAGGCCCAAGGTCATGCACAGCGCCAAGGAAGCGCTGCGGGTCTTCCCGGAGCACGGCTGGGACATCGCCGGCGTCACCATGGACACCGCCCTCGCCGCCTATCTGGTCAAGCCCGGGCGCCGTTCCTTCGCGCTGGACGCGCTGTCCGTCGAGTACCTCCACCGCGAGCTCGCCCCGGCCACCGCCGACGGCCAGCTGGCGTTCGGCACCGACGAGAGCGCCGAGGCCGACGCCCTGATGGCACAGGCCCGCGCGGTCCTCGACCTCGGGGAGGCGTTCGGCGAGAAGCTGAAGGAGGTCGGCGCCGCCGAGCTGCTGCACGACGTGGAGCTGCCCACCTCCCTGCTGCTCGCCCGGATGGAGCGGCACGGCATCGCAGCCGACCGCGCCCATCTGGAGGCGATGGAGGTGCAGTTCGCGGGCGCCGTGCAGCAGGCGGTGAAGGAGGCGCACGCCGCGGTGGGCCACGAGTTCAACCTCGGTTCGCCCAAGCAGCTCCAGGAAGTCTTCTTCGGCGAGCTGAACCTCCCCAAGACCAAGAAGACCAAGACCGGTTACACCACGGACGCGGACGCGCTGGCCTGGCTGGCGGCCCAGACCGAGCACGAACTGCCGGTCATCATGCTGCGCCACCGTGAGCAGGCCCGCCTGCGGTCCACGGTCGAGGGGCTGATCAAGACGATCGCGGCCGACGGCCGCGTCCACACCACCTTCAGCCAGACCGTCGCGGCCACCGGCCGGCTGTCCTCCACCGACCCGAACCTTCAGAACGTGCCGGTGCGCACCGACGAGGGGCGCGCCATCCGCCGCGGCTTCGTCGTCGGCGAGGGCTTCGAGTCGCTGATGACCGCCGACTACAGCCAGATCGAGCTGCGGGTCATGGCCCATCTCTCCGAGGACGAGGGGCTGCTGGAGGCCTTCGCCTCCGGTGAGGACCTGCACAACACGGTCGCCTCCCAGGTGTTCGAGGTCGCGCCGTCCGCGGTCGACGCGGAGATGCGCCGCAAGATCAAGGCCATGTCGTACGGCCTGGCCTACGGGCTCTCGGCGTTCGGCCTCTCGCAGCAGCTGAACATCGAGGCGGGTGAGGCGCGCGCCCTGATGGACACCTACTTCGAGCGGTTCGGCGGCGTGCGTGACTATCTGCGCCGTGTCGTGGACGAGGCGCGGGCGACGGGATACACCGCGACGATGCTCGGCCGGCGCCGCTATCTCCCCGACCTCAACAGCGACAACCGCCAGCGCCGTGAGGCGGCCGAGCGGATGGCGCTGAACGCCCCGATCCAGGGCACCGCCGCGGACATCGTCAAGGTCGCCATGCTCCGGGTGGACCGGGCGCTGCGCGAGGAGGAGCTCACCTCGCGGCTGCTGCTCCAGGTCCATGACGAAATCGTGCTGGAGATCGCCCCGGGCGAGCGCGAGCAGGTGGAGACGATCGTCCGCCGGGAGATGTCGGCGGCCACGTCGCTGCGCGCGCCGCTGGACGTCTCGGTGGGCGTGGGCACGGACTGGGAGTCCGCGGCGCACTGAGCCCACGCCCGTGGGGAAGAGCGGTTCTGCTCGGGCTTCGCGCTCGGGTGGACCGCTCGGGCTCTCGCGCTCGGGTGGACCGCTCGGGCTCCCGCCCTCGGGTGGACCGCTCGGGCTCTCGCGCTCGGGTGGACCCACCGTCGTCTTCGCGCCTCGGAGTCACCCGCTCGGGCCCCTGTCCGTCACCCGCCCGGAAGCGATGGGGGAGGGGCGGGGGCTCAGACGCGTTCAACCGCCCGTGCGCGCAGCCGCATTCCCGCTCCGTACACCACCATGCCCACCGCGAGCCCCGCACCCGCCCCGAAGCAGGCCGTCGGGATGATGTCCAGGGGCGAGCTGATGTGCCCGTAGTACGCGTACCAGCGAGCACACCGCTGGACGACGCCGAGCAGGACGCAACCTCCCAGCAGAGCCACGGCGAGCCGCCGCCCCCGGCTGTCGAGCACCGGCACGGAGGCCGGCGGCGCGACCGCGGGCTGCCGCCGCAGCGCGGACATCAGGAACCAGCCGAGCACCACCAGCGCGAGCGCCGAACTGCCGTACTGCGCGTACTGGAAGAGTCCGAGACCGGCCACCGTCTCGTTGAGCACAGGCAGTGCCCGGGTGCCCCACCGGTCGTGGTGGGTGAAGGCGTCCCACACCACATGGGTGAGCGCGCCCAGTACTGCCGAGACATAGAAGCGGAACCCGAAGGCCAGGTCCCGCCGGCCGCCCCCGCCCTCGCCCCGGACGCAGGCGTGGACGCGCCCCTGCCAGCGGGTGGGCAGCAGGGCCAGCAGCGGGTCGCGCACCATCAGCCACACCGCCACCAGCGCTGCCGCGACGGCCACATCGACGGTCAGCACACCGGCCGGCGCATGCGTGAACTCCCCGAACTCCATGGCCCCGGGCACCGCTGTCGCGGCGAAGTACGTCATGTCCGGCGCGAGCGAACCCGTCACGAGCGCCGAGGCGAGCAGCGGTCCGCGCGCCCGTCCGTCCCGGCGGATGCCGGGCAGCACCGCGGCGGCGTGGCTCAGCGTGAACGGCATGCGTGAAGTCCCCCTGGAACCGATCCGGATCTTTGACGGTCAGTATGCGTGATGGTCCGGCGCCGAAATCCGGTGGATCCGGAGATGGCGAAGTGGTGAAAACCGGTCAGGTAACGGTGTCCTGAGGCACATAGGTGCCGTAGGGTCGCCTGAGTCATCGCGCTGGGGAGCGCGCGGCACCTCGGGAGGGAACAGACGTATGGCAGCGCAATTCGGCCGCCGGCTGCGCAGGGGAGCGACCACGACCGCAGTGGCCGCGGCTGCTGTGGCCGCACTCTCCGCCTCACAGGCGCCCGGTATCACGCATGCCACCACGGGTGACAGCCAGGGGGCGTCCGACGCCACGCCGCCGCCGGGCACCCCGGTCACCGGCAACTCCCCCTACTACACCGACCTGCCGCCGCTCAACACCCCCGACAAGCCCGGCACCTCGGTCGACCTGCCGGCAACCGGAACCGCGGAAGCGGGCATACCCGCGACCGTCCTCGCCGCCTACAAGCAGGCCGAGCAGACCATCGCGGCCTCGGACCCCGGCTGCCATGTGCCGTGGCAACTGCTCGCCGCCATCGGCAAGGTGGAGTCCGGCCAGGCGCGTGGCGGCAAGGTCGACGCCGACGGCACCACCTTCTCGCCGATCCTCGGCCCCGTGCTCAACGGCGTCGGGTTCGCGAACATATCGGACACCGACAACGGCGCCTTCGACGGCGACTCGACGCACGACCGCGCCGTCGGCCCGATGCAGTTCATCCCGTCGACCTGGGCGACGTGGGGCCAGGACGCCAACGGCGACGGCCGCAAGGACCCGAACAACATCTACGACGCGGCGCTGGCCGCGGGCCGTTACCTCTGCGCGGGCGACCGGGACCTCGGGGTCAAGGCACACCTCGACCGCGCGATCCTCGGCTACAACCACTCCCAGGAGTACCTGCGGACGGTGCTGTCCTGGTTCGACTACTACAAGCGCGGTACGCACGAGGTCCCGGACGGCACCGGCGTCCTGCCGGACACGAGCGGTCCCGACTCCTTCCCCGCCGGCGCCGAGACGCTGCCGTCGCCCTCCCCGACCCCGCCCGGTACTCCCGGGACGACGCCCAAGCCGACGCCCCCGGCCAAGCCCGGTGGCGGCACCAAGCCGCCGACGACGCCGACCACACCCCCGCCGACCACGACGCCGCCGTCGCCGATCGCCCGAATCGAACGGGCCGGCGCCGCAGAGCTGACCGCCATGGCCGGCCGCGACTTCGCCGAGAAGGCCACTGTCCGCGTGAAGAACGCGGCGGGCCGCACGGTCGCGAAGCAGCCCGTGCGTTTCGAGATCGTCGGGGACACCGACGCACGCTTCGCCGGCGGCAAGACGAGCACCGTCGCCGCCACCGGAGCCGACGGCACCGTGGCCGCGCCCGTCATCAAGGCCGGTGAGAAGACCGGCACGTTCACCGTGCGGGCCTCGGTCGTGGGACGCACGCTTCCCGCCGTCAGCTTCACCGGTACCGTCGTCCCGCGTGCCGCGGACGCGATCCGCCGGACCAGCCACGAGGTGCTGACGGCCGCGCCCGGCGCGGAGTTCGCGCAGACGGTCGAGCTCAAGGCCACGTACCAGGGCTCCGCGGCGGAAGGCGTTCCGGTCACCGCCACGCTCATCAAGAGCGCGGAGGACCCGGCGGCGAACGACAAGGGTCCGTACTTCAAGGACGCCGAGGACAAGCCGGTCCGCACACTCACGGACCTCAAGACCCGCGCCGACGGTCTGCTGACCCTCCCGAAGATCTTCGCGGACGATGTGACCGGCACCTTCCTCCTGCGGCTCACCACCGCCGGCGGCGGCACGGTGACCATCGAGCTCAAGGTGGTCGCACCGGACACTCCGACGACCCCGCCCACGACGCCGCCCGCCACACCGAGCGCTCCGGCGTCCCCGGCCGCCTGACCCGCGGCACGACCCAGACGGCACCGCCCCTTTGCCACCGCTCGGCAGAGGGGCGGTGCTACGTGTTCTCATCTCGCGGCCGGATTGCTACGGTGCCCCCGTTCTGACGCAGTATCAGATTCTGCGTGGGTCCCGACGCCCCGGGAGGCCGAGCATGCGCGCACTTGTCGCCGCCGCCATCGGGCTGGCCGCCGCCCTCGCCCTCGTCCTCACGGTCACGGCGATGGGGTCACCCCCGGGCGAGACCTCCCCGAAGCCGCTGCTGACCACCGTCCCCGGCCCCAAGAAGTAGGGAGGGCCGGCCCATGCGCCGCCGCGCCAGTCTCGTACTCCTCGCCCTCGCCGTCTTCTTCGCCGCGCTCTCACCGCTGCTGCGCTGGTACGCCTTTCCGCGGCTCGCCAAGGTCCCGCCGGGCCAGTACCAGGAGATGGTGCTGGAGGCGAAGCCCGCGACCCTCCTCGACTACGGCTCCCTCCAGGCGAAGGAGGTCGAGAAGGTCACCATCGTGCAGACCCTCAAGGGCAATGTGGAGGAGTCGGAGCGGATCGAGCGCAGCGCCGGACGCGATGTCGTCGTCTGGGACTCGCTCTCCTATGTCCAGGGCCCCGACGGCGCGATGGTCTCCTCGATCCCCGAGCGGTACATCTTCGACGCCCACAGCCAGGCACCCGTCCATGCCACCGGCGAGGCGGTCGACGGTCAGGCGGTGCGGCGCGAGGGCATCGAGTTCAAGTGGCCCTTCCTCACCGAGAAGCGGGACTACGAGTACTTCGACGCGCAGACGAGGACGTCCGCGCCCATCCACTACAAGGGGACCAGGACCTTCCGGGGCCTGGACGTCTACTACTTCGAGCAGACGATCCCGTGGACGAAGGTGCCGTACCCGAAGAAGATGCCCATCCCCGGCGTCGACGCGAGCACCCTGGAGAAGCAGACCGGCACCTCCCGCTGGTACACCACCAAACGTATGTTCTGGGTCGACCCGGTCACCGGCGCCCCGGTCAACGGTGAGGAGATCCACCAGGAGGAGCTGCGCGGCGGCACACTGCTGGGCGGCCGGGAGAAGGTGACCGCCTTCTCCGGTCATGTGAAGATGCGCCCCGACTACGTCGACCACACGGTCGCCCTCGTCACGTCCCAGCGGCGGCTGGTGCTCCTCATGACCTCGTATCTGCCGTGGGGCTTCCTCGTCCTGGGCGGCGGACTCCTCGCCCTCGCCCTGGTGCTGGAGGCCCGCAGCCGCCGGCCGCGGGAGCCCTCGGCGGACCGCGAGCCGGAGCCCGTCGGGGCCTGAGGCCGTCAGCCCCGGCTCTCCCGGCCCTGACGCGCCTTCGTGTGCCGGGTCGGCTCCGCGGCCGAAGGGTCCTGCGGCCAGGGGTGCTTGGGGTAGCGGCCGCGCAGTTCCGCGCGTACGGCCGCGTAGCCGTCCTTCCAGAACGACGCCAGGTCGGCGGTCACCGCGGCGGGACGGCCCGCGGGCGAGAGCAGATGGACGAGGACCGGCACGCCCGCGACGCGTGGTGTCTCGCGCAGCCCGAACAGTTCCTGGAGCTTCACCGCGAGGACGGGCTGCGCACCTCCGTACGCGACACGGATCCGCGAGCCGCTCGGCACCTCGATACGCTCCGGCGCGAGTTCGTCGAGCCGGGAAGCCTCACCGCCCGCCCAGGGCAGCAGCCGCTGCAACGCCTGCCCCGCCGGGACACGCCCGAGATCGGATCGCCGACGGGCCCGTGACAGTTCGGGTTCCAGCCACTCGCCGGCGCGGTCCAGCAGGGCCGTGTCCGACACGTCCGGCCAGGGCTCGCCGAGTTCCCGGTGCAGGAAGGCGAGGCGTTCGCGCAGCCCTTCCGCGTCCCGCGTCCAGTGCAGCAGACCGAGTCCTTCGCGGTGCAGCCCGTCGAGCAGGGCGGCACGGACGAGCGCGGGGTCCGGGTTCCGAAGGGCGCGGGCGGACAGCTCGATCGCCCCGAGCCGCCGGACGTCCCGGGCGACGACATCGCCGTTCTCCCAGTGGACCTCCTCGCCGTCGGCGCGGAGATGGGCCGCGGCCCTGCGGGCGGTGTCCTCGTCGATGACCGCGGCGAGGCGTACCCGGGCCGAGGCGGCGGCGGACGGCCGGTCGGCCACCGCGACCGCCAGCCAGCCGGACGTCCGCAGGCGAGATCCCTCCGCGAGCTGCGCCCCGGTCCCGGAGGCCATCAGAAAGGCGCCCTCGCCGCGGGCCCTGGCGATGCGTTCGGGAAACGCGAGTGCCGTCACGAGCCCCGCGACGGCGTCCTCGCCCTGACCGGCCCCGCCCTGGCTCCCCTTACCCGGGTCATGGACGCCTGCTCCCGCCAGTGACGACTGCAGTCGGCGGGCCTCCGAGGTCCACCGGCCCGCATACGCGTCGCCGCCGCGCCGCGCCGTGCGCCAGGCCGCCGTCAGATCGTCCCCGTACTCCCGTGGCGGCTCCTCGCTCAGCAACGCCACCACTTCCGCCGCCCGGCGAGCGCCCACCTCCGGCGCGCCGTCCAGCAGGGCGCGGGCAAGCCGGGGGTGGACGCCGATGCGGGACAGCGTGCTGCCCCGCTGGGTGGCCCGGCCCTCCGTGTCCACCGCGCCGATCGCGGACAGCACCGAGCGCGCCGCCGACATCGCACCGGCCGGCGGCTGGTCCAGCAGGGCGAGCCCCGCGGCGGACGGGTCGCCCCAGCACGCGGTCTGCAACGCGAAGGCCGTCAGATCCGCGACCTTGATCTCGGGGGAGGGGAAGCGGACCAGCCGGCCGTCCTCCGTCTCGGACCAGCAGCGGTACACCGTTCCCGGAGCCTCCCGGCCGGCGCGGCCCGCCCGCTGACGGGCCGCCGCCTGCGAGACGCGGACCGTGGTGAGCGCGCTCAGTCCTCGTGCGTGGTCCATGCGCGGCTCGCGCGCGAGGCCCGCGTCCACGACGGTCCGCACACCCGGCACCGTCAGGCTCGATTCGGCCACCGAGGTCGCCAGCACCACCCGGCGCACGCCCGCCGAGCCCGCCAGCACCGCGTCCTGCACCGCCGCCGGAGCGCGCCCGTGGACCTGGAGCACCTCCGCGTCCACGCCGCCCAGCTGTCCGGCGACCCTGCCGATCTCCCCGACCCCGGGCAGGAAGCACAGGACATCTCCGCTCTGCTCGGCCAGCGCCCGCCGGACCACCGAGGCCACATGCGTCAGCAGCGCCGGATCCACCCGCATGCCGTGCGGCGGCCGCACCGGCCGCGCGGGCGGAGCCCACACGACCTGAACCGGATGCGTGGTGCCCTGCGCCTCGACCACCGGGGCGTCGCCGAGCAGCCGTGCCCAGCCCTCGGCATCGGTGGTCGCCGACGCGGCCACCAGTTTCAGTTCCGGCCGCAGCGCGGCCCGTACGTCCAGGAGGAACGCGGCCACCGTGTCCGCGTCGAGATGCCGCTCGTGGCACTCGTCGAGGACCACCACATCGATTCCGGCCAGCTCCTGGTCACGCTGGAGCCGCTGGAGCAGCACACCGGTGGTGACCACCTCGACGACCGTGTCGGCCGAGACCACCCGTTCACCGCGGACCGTGAAGCCGACTCTCCGCCCCACCCGCTCGCCGAGCAGCCAGGCCATGCGCCGCGCTGCCGCCCGGGCCGCGATCCGCCGTGGCTCCGCGACCACGACCCGCGCGCCACGCCCGGCGAGCACGAGCGGTACGAGCGTTGTCTTGCCCGTCCCGGGAGGAGCGCAGAGCACCGCGCAGCCGTGCGTGTCGAGCGCCTGCTCCAGCGCCGGCAGCGCCGAACGCACCCGCAGCCGCTCCGCCTCCCCCGTCCGTATACCGAGCCCGTCGTCCTCGCTCACGCCCGCTCGCAGACGAAGACGGCCGTCCCCGGGATCAGGTTCCCGCGCAGCGGGGACCAGCCGCCCCATTCCTGGCTGTTCCAGGCCGGCCACTCCGGCTCGACCAGGTCCACCAGCCGGAATCCGCCCGCGACCACGTCCCGCACCCGGTCGCCGAGCGTCCGGTGGTGCTCGACGTAGACCGCGCGGCCCGTGTCGTCCTGTTCGACGTACGGGGTGCGGTCGAAGTACGACGCCGCCACGCTCAGGCCCTCGGGGCCCGGCTCGTCCGGGAACGCCCAGCGCATGGGGTGCGTGACGGAGAAGACCCAGCGCCCGCCGGGCCGCAGCACCCGGTGGACCTCGGTGAACACCTGCACCGGGTCGGCCACGAACGGCACCGCCCCGTAGGCGGAACAGGCCAGATCGAAGGAGCCGTCGGCGAAGGGCAGCGCCGTCGCGTCCGCCTCCACCAGGGGAATGCCGCCGCCGATCCGCAGGGCGTGCTGGAGCTGGCGGTGCGAGAGGTCCAGCGCCACGGGACGCGCGCCCTGCGCCTTCAGCCAGCGCGAGCACTGCGCCGCGCCCGCGCCGATCTCGAGAACGTCCAGGCCCTCCAGGGAGGAGACGGGGCCGAGCAGTCCGGCCTCCGCCTCGTCGAGCCCTTCCGGTCCCCAGACGAAGTGGTCGTCACCGAGGAACGCGCCGTGCTCGCTCTGGTACTCGTCGGCGTGGCGGTCCCACCACCCGCGACTGGCCCGGCTGCTCTCCGTGTTCCCGGCGTCACGCCGGGTGGCTTCCGGTTCTGGATCCTGGAGGTCGCTCAGGTCTTGGATCATTTCCACCGTCGTTGTAGTTTGCGTTCAGCGCGACAAAGGGCGGCCGTTGTGGCCTCCGCAAACATTAGTTGTGCCGGGATTGGGGCGATCCGCCCCGGGTGTGCGCCTTCGCGCATTGACCGCCTCCGGCTGCCCCCGTATGCTACAAGTTGCGCTGCGGGCCTGCGCGCCTCAGACGGAGCAGGTCGCGCTCGCATCTGTATGTATGTCCCCTCGGTTCACGAGGCGCCCCCCGAGGCGTGTTCTCCGGAACAGCCACCCGGGTCGGCGCTTCCAAGGCTGTCCGGCTTCTACAGCTGCGATACGGGTTCTCGGCGTAGCAGTACCTACGACTTCAATGTCCGCACCGGAGCCTTTTCCCACATGACGAGCAGCACCGAGACCACCGCAACCACCCCGCAGGTAGCGGTCAACGACATCGGTAACGAGGAAGCCTTCCTCGCCGCGATCGACGAAACGATCAAGTACTTCAACGACGGCGACATCGTCGACGGCGTCATCGTGAAGGTCGACCGGGACGAGGTCCTGCTCGACATCGGTTACAAGACCGAAGGTGTCATCCCGAGCCGCGAGCTCTCGATCAAGCACGACGTCGACCCCAACGAGGTCGTCAAGGTCGGCGACGAGATCGAGGCCCTTGTTCTCCAGAAGGAGGACAAGGAAGGCCGCCTGATCCTCTCGAAGAAGCGCGCCCAGTACGAGCGGGCGTGGGGCACCATCGAGAAGATCAAGGAAGAGGACGGCATCGTCACCGGTACCGTCATCGAGGTCGTCAAGGGTGGTCTCATCCTCGACATCGGCCTCCGCGGCTTCCTCCCGGCCTCCCTGGTCGAGATGCGCCGTGTTCGCGACCTCCAGCCCTACGTGGGCAAGGAGCTCGAGGCCAAGATCATCGAGCTGGACAAGAACCGCAACAACGTGGTCCTGTCCCGCCGTGCCTGGCTGGAGCAGACTCAGTCCGAGGTTCGCCAGACCTTCCTCACGACCCTCCAGAAGGGTCAGGTCCGTTCCGGCGTCGTCTCCTCGATCGTCAACTTCGGTGCCTTCGTGGACCTGGGTGGCGTCGACGGTCTGGTTCACGTCTCCGAGCTCTCCTGGAAGCACATCGACCACCCCTCCGAGGTTGTCGAGGTCGGCCAGGAAGTCACCGTCGAGGTTCTCGACGTCGACATGGACCGCGAGCGCGTCTCCCTGTCGCTCAAGGCGACGCAGGAAGACCCGTGGCAGCAGTTCGCCCGTACGCACCAGATCGGGCAGGTTGTTCCCGGTAAGGTCACCAAGCTCGTTCCCTTCGGCGCGTTCGTGCGCGTCGACGAGGGCATCGAGGGTCTGGTCCACATCTCCGAGCTGGCCGAGCGCCACGTGGAGATCCCGGAGCAGGTCGTCCAGGTCAACGACGAGATCTTCGTCAAGGTCATCGACATCGACCTCGAGCGCCGCCGCATCAGCCTCTCGCTGAAGCAGGCCAACGAGTCCTTCGGTGCCGACCCGGCCTCGGTCGAGTTCGACCCGACCCTGTACGGCATGGCCGCGTCCTACGACGACCAGGGCAACTACATCTACCCCGAGGGCTTCGACCCCGAGACCAACGACTGGCTCGAGGGCTTCGAGACCCAGCGCGAGGCGTGGGAGGGCCAGTACGCCGAGGCGCAGCAGCGCTTCGAGCAGCACCAGGCCCAGGTCATCAAGTCCCGCGAGGCCGACGAGGCCGCCGCTGCCGAGGGTGGCACCGCCGCTCCGGCCGCTGCGCCCGCCGGTGGCAGTGGCGGTTCGTACTCCTCGGAGTCGGACGACAACTCCGGCGCCCTGGCGTCGGACGAGGCGCTTGCCGCCCTCCGCGAGAAGCTGGCCGGCGGCCAGAGCTGACGCTCTGCCGGCTGACTGACAGCTGACAGCAAGGCCCGCTCCCTTCGGGGAGCGGGCCTTGCTCGTTGTGCGGGGGTTCGCCGGGCTGAGTGGAGCCTCCCAGGGGGCACTGCCGGGCTGCGGGCAGGTCAAGGTCGGGACCTGCAACGATCATGCGATACCCCGAACCGGGGCCCGGTCCGGTGGTGTTCGCTGCGTGCCGGGGGAATGCCCGAGCGTCACGCCGTGTTCTGGAAGGAGAACACGAGGAGGAGCGGTAATCGTGGTTGATCCGCAGGGTTTGTACGAATGGGAGCCGAAGGGCCTCGCGGTCGTCGACATGGCGCTCGCGCAGGAATCGGCAGGGCTGGTCATGCTGTACCACTTCGACGGATACATCGATGCGGGTGAGACCGGCGACCAGATCGTCGAGACGCTGCTCGAAACGCTGCCCCACCAGGTGGTGGCACGGTTCGACCACGACAGGCTGGTGGACTACCGGGCCCGGCGCCCGCTGCTGACGTTCAAGCGCGACCGCTGGTCCGGCTACGAGACGCCCAGCATCGAGGTGCGCCTCGTCCAGGACGCCACCGGCGCTCCGTTCCTCCTGCTGTCCGGCCCCGAGCCCGACGTCGAGTGGGAACGCTTCGCGGCGGCCGTGGAGCAGATCGTCGAGCGCCTCGGTGTGCGCCTCGCGGTCAACTTCCATGGCATCCCGATGGGCGTCCCGCACACCCGTCCCGTCGGTCTGACCCCGCACGGCAACCGCACGGACCTCATGCCGGGCCACCGCAGCCCCTTCGACGAGGCGCAGGTCCCGGGCAGCGCGGAGGCGCTGGTCGAGTACCGGCTGATGGAAGCCGGCCACGACGTCCTCGGCGTCGCCGCGCACGTCCCGCACTACGTGGCGCGCTCGTCCTACCCGGACGCCGCGCTCACCGCGCTCGAAGCGATCACGGCCGCCACCGGTCTGGTGCTGCCCGGCATCGCGCACGCGCTGCGCACCGAGGCCCACCGCACGCAGAACGAGATCGAGCGCCAGATCGGCGAGGGCGACGAGGAACTGGTCACCCTGGTCCAGGGGCTTGAGCACCAGTTCGACGCGATGGCGGGCGCGGAGACGCGGGGCAGCTTGGTCGCGGAGGCGGTGGAACTGCCGTCCGCGGACGAGATCGGCCTCGAATTCGAGCGCTTCCTCGCGGAACGCGAGGGTGACGCGTAGGGCTCGTGTGTGTGCGGGGGCCGATCGACCGACAGACGGTGCGAAGCGGCGAGGGCCCGGCGGGGTGCGTACAGGGCGGGGTCTAAGCTGCGGCTCATGCTGAAGGTGGGCCTGACCGGCGGAATCGGCGCCGGCAAGAGCGAAGTCTCCCGTCTCCTCGCCTCGTACGGCGCGGTCCTCGTCGACGCCGACAAGATCGCCCGCGAGGTCGTCGAACCCGGCACGCTCGGGCTCGCCGCCGTCGTGGAGGCGTTCGGATCCGAGATCCTGACCGCGGAGGGAACGCTGGACCGGCCCGCGCTCGGTTCCATCGTCTTCTCCGATCCCGAGCGGCTGGCGACGCTCAACGCGATCGTGCACCCCCTGGTCGGAGCGCGCTCCCAGGAGCTGGAGAAGGAAGCCGGACCGGACGCGGTGGTCGTCCACGACGTACCGCTGCTCACCGAGAACGAACTCGCCCCGCTCTACGACCTGGTGATCGTCGTGGACGCGGCACCCGAGACTCAGCTGGACCGGCTGGTCAGGCTGCGCGGGATGGCGGAGTCCGAGGCGCGGGCGCGGATGTCGGCACAGGCCACCCGTGAGCAGCGCCGCGCCATCGCCGATCTGGTCGTCGACAACGACGGGCCGCTGGAGGACCTGGAACCGCAGGTGCGTGAGGTCTGGGCCGAACTGACGCGCCGGGCCGCGGCGGCGGACGCTCCGTAGGCGTAGGCGTAGGCGTAGGCGTAGGCGTAGGCGTAGGCGTCGGCAGTCGGGGAGTCCTTCGCCGTCTGCGCTCCGCCACATCCCTGTCGGGCCGCACGCGCCGTCAGGCATGCGTCAATGCTCCACCGGATGTGCGGCGCCGCCAGTAGCATCGAGGCGGTGCACATCGTTTTCGCCACGGTCACCGTGCTGGGCGGGCTGGTTGCCGCCCTCGCCGGCGGACACGGCCTGCGGCAGACCCGCCGGATCACCGGCGAAGGCCACCTCGTCATGGCGCTGGTGAAGCAGCCGCCCCGGGGTGCGGAACGGCCGCTCCTGGAGTTCGAGACCCAGGACGGCCGGGTGATGGAGATCGTCTCGCCGGTGGCCGAACTGACCGTGGGGACGACCGTCGGGATCTCCTACGACTCCCGGGACCCACGCGACGTGGTGGTCGACGGGCATCGGCGGACGGGTGTCGACAGGGGGTTCGTGATCGCGGGCCTGTTGCTCATGGTGATCGGGCTGGTGCTCGCCGTCTCCGGTCTCTGACGTCCACGGTCGTCGCGGGCCTCCCGGCCGTCTATGCGCGCCGGCCCCGGGCATCCGATCGGAATACCGCTGCCGGGTCCCGTGTTGGAACCGTGGAGCGAGGGGAAGGATGCGAACGTGCCCGAAAGCAACCCGGAGACGCACGTCATCGACTACCGGGCGGCTGAGCAGTTGCTCGCCGCCAGGGATCCGCGTGGCGCCGTGAAGCTGCTGGACTCGGTGATCGCTGCCCACCCCGAGAACACGGCGGCCCGCCTCCTGCGCGCCCGCGCCTTCTTCGCCGCCGCTCAACTGCGCCCTGCCGAGCTCGAGTTCGAGCTGGTCCTGGAGCGCGAGCCGGACAACGCCTTCGCCCACTTCGCCCTGGCCCGCACCTTCGAGCGCGCAGGCCGCCCCGAACAGGCCATGCGTCACTTCCGCCTGGCCGCGGCGCTGGACCCGAAGCCGGAGTATCTGAGGGCGGCCCGCTTCGACGCGGACGCGTGAGCGTCGGCCCGTCGGCTCCGCGGCGGTCAGCCGCGGTCGGGTTCGTACGGGGGGATGTCGCGGCCCGGCTGGTAGTGCGGGCCCTGACGGATGTGGCGTACGACCAGGACCATATCGACCAGCACGATCAGCAGCAGTGCTCCGCACGCCGCCGCCCAGCCGGGGCGGGAGGCGAGAGCGAAGGCGACCGTCCCGCCGGCCGTCCAGAGCAGGCCCCACACACTCAGCCAGAACCGCATCCGCAGGGGACTGCGTGCTGTGCTCGGTTCACTCCCGGTACGCATGGCCATCCACTCTCCCCTTCCAGCATGCACCCACGGCGGTTCGGGGGACACGCCGGCGAGGGCCGTCCGGCTGCCCGCGTCCTGAGAGGTGCGGACGCCCCTGGGGCGTAAGGTTCCGAGGTCGCCCGGGCTCGCGCGCACGACCGGCCCGAGGGGGACGCGCACGACCGACCCGAAGGGGAGGAGTCGCCGGTGACAGGCGCTCTGGTGGAACTGCCATCCGCGGACGAGCTGGCGGGCGAACTGCTGGACCTGGCCGTCCCGCACGAGGACATCAACGAACTCCTGGCGCAGCGCGGCCGTATGGCGACCGACCCCGGCCTGTCGCGGCTGCTGGAGGCGGGCGTCCGGGACATGGTGGAGGGCATGGGGAGGATCGACGGTGGCGGGGAGTTGCCACGGCCCGAGGATTCCGGGCCGCTCGGCCGCTGCTTCCCCGTCTACGTGTTCGTCGCGACCCTCCCGTACATCCGGGCCTACCACCGCGAACACTCCGTCCCGGAAGCCGTCTCCCGGCACACCCTCGCCGACCTCGGCCGTCAGATGGCCGTTCATCGCCGGAGGTACGGCATCGGAGGGCTGCCGATACCGGGCTGGCTCGGACTGCACTTCCGCGGTGGGCTCTACCAGTTGGGGCGGCTGCAGTTCGAACGCAGCCGGCTGAGCCGGCGAACCGGGGAGGCGGTGGGGGCGGCCGGGCTGCCCCTCGGACCCGGTGACCCGGTTCTCGGCCTGCACATCCCCGACTTCCTCGGGCCGCTCACCCCCGCCGCCTGCGACCGCTCACTGGCTCTCGCCAGGGACTTCTTCCCGCGGCACTTCCCCGAGGAGACCTACCGGGTCGCCGACTGCCACTCATGGCTGCTCGATCCGCAGCTCGCCGCCCATCTGCCGCGGGACTCCCACATCCGCCGCTTCCAGGACCGCTTCCGGACCGCCTACGAGGAGAAGGAGACCGACGACAGCGGACCGGTCGGTTTCGTGTTCGGCGATCCCGACCTGGCGGCCGCCGACCTGCCCCGGCGCACCACGCTGGAGCGCGCGATCGGTGATCATCTGCGGGCGGGCCGCCACTGGTACGGCGGACACGGCTGGTTCGAGCTGTGAGCAAGGGACCTGTTCCCGGCGGCGGGTTGAAGAAATCTGAGAAGGTCGGAAGAGAGGGGCCCGTGAGCGATGAGTCCGCGGGGCCTGCCCGGTCTACCTCCCGAAAGCACCGCAGAGCCTTTACCGGAGGAGACCACCATGTCCGCGACGACCGCCACCACCACGAACACCGGCGCCACCACCGCGAACGGAACGCGACTGAGCCGCCGCGCGAACATCGCCACGCTCACGCTCCAGATCGTGCTCGCCCTCTTCATGGCCGTCCCGAGCGCGGGCCCCAAGCTCGTCGGTCACTCCTCCGCGGCGGAGTCCTTCGACAAGATCGGGTTCGGCGACTGGTTCATGTACCTCACGGGCGGTCTGGAACTGGCCGGTGCGATCGCGCTGGTCATCCCCATCCTGTCCGGGGTGTCCGCCATGGCGTTCATGGGCCTGATGATCGGCGCGTTCATCACCCAGGTGACGGTGTTCGACGGTCAGTACGCGATCACACCCGTCATCCTGTTCTTCGTCTTCGCCGGCATCGCCTGGGCGCGCCGCCACAACACGGCGGAGCTCGTCGCGCTGATCCGCAAGCGCATCTGACGGCGCCGGGCGTCCGCGCTCCGTCCGTCGAGATCCGCACCGCAGCCGGGAAAGGCCGTACCCGCCGAGGGTACGGTCTTCCTGCGTTCCGGGGCGGGCGTCGGCGTTCGGCCGTGCCGGGGTGTCTGTCGGTGGCCGGCTGAGGATGAGCCCGACGCTCGACCGACGGGGCATTTCGGGCATACCGTGGTAGTGGACATCCGGCTCGGACGGTAGGGGGTGCCCTGATGGTCGAGGAGCTGGTGATTGCGGGCGTGTCGGTCGCGTCGGCAGCCGTGGCGTACACACTGGCCGCCGCGCGGGTGGTCAAGCAGTACGAGCGAGGCGTGGTCTTCCGCCTCGGCCGTCTGCGCGACAGCGAGCGCGGCCCGGGATTCACCATGATCATTCCGGGCGTGGACCGGCTCCGTAAGGTCAATATGCAGATCGTGACGATGCCGGTGCCCTCGCAGGACGGCATCACCCGGGACAACGTGACGGTCCGGGTCGACGCGGTCATCTACTTCAAGGTGATCGACCCCTCCGACGCGGTGGTGCAGGTGGAGGACTACCGGTTCGCGGTCTCGCAGATGGCGCAGACATCGCTGCGTTCGATCATCGGCAAGAGCGATCTGGATGATTTGCTGTCGAACCGGGAGAAGCTGAACCAGGGGCTGGAGCTGATGATCGACAGCCCGGCGATGGGGTGGGGTGTGCAGATCGACCGGGTGGAGATCAAGGATGTGTCGCTGCCCGAGGCGATGAAGCGGTCGATGGCGCGGCAGGCGGAGGCCGACCGCGAGCGGCGCGCGCGGGTGATCAACGCGGACGCTGAGCTCCAGGCGTCGAAGAAGCTGGCCGAGGCGGCGGGCGAGATGTCGAAGCAGCCGGCGGCCCTGCAACTGCGGCTGCTCCAGACCGTGGTGGCGGTCGCAGCGGAGAAGAACTCGACGCTGGTGCTGCCCTTCCCGGTGGAACTGCTCCGCTTCCTGGAACGTGCCCAGCAGCCCGCTCCGGTGGCACAGACGGGCGCTGCCGCACAGCCGGAACCGGGTCGACAGGAAGTGACTCCACCGGCGCCGGGCCCTGCGGTGGAGGGACCGGCAGCGGAAGGTCCGGCAGTGGAAGGGCCGGCGGTGGAGACGGTGTCCGAACCGGATGCGGTGCCGAAGCCGGTACCGGAATCGGCGGCCGTGCCGGAGGCCGGGCCCGGGATGGAGCCCGGGCCGGGGGACTCGCCCGCCGATCCGCGAGCCGGTGAGGCGGCAGGCCGCGAGCCGGACGGTGGCACGCGGAGCGACGAGGGCCCGCCATCCGTACGTCCGCTGCCGCCGGCAGCCTGATCGTCACGGCCGACCTGTCCGGCTCTCCGGACCCGCACCGCCGTCGGCGGCCATTGTCAGACCCCGCCCGTAAGGTCGTAGATCCAGTGCTCCACTGCACGACCGACGGGTGGGAGGTGACCCGATGACGCCCGAGACGACGCCTGCGCTGCACCGCTGTGCCGCCGTGTTCCTTCCGGCAGCGCTCCCGCGCGAGGGCCGGGTCGCCTTCTGGGACCCGGACGGCGACCGGCTGCGTGACGCGGCGGCCGAGATCACCGTCGTCGGACCAGGACCAGGACCAGGACCCGGACCCGGACCCGGAGGCGGAGGGGGTGTGGACGGGCCGGATCTTCCGGACGGGAGCGTGACGGAGCGGACCGTGCCCGCCGCGCTGCTCTCCGTGGCCGAGGCCGTACCGCTGCTGGCGCAGGCTCGCCACCGTCCCGATGCGCATCCCGCCACCGCCTGCTGGGGTGCGGCGGCGCTGCACGCCCTGCATCTGGTGGCGCGCGGCCGACTGCTGCCGGGGCTGACCCCGACCGACCACGACGCCTGGCGCGCGGGCCCGCTGGACGCGGACGACATCGCCCAGCTGCGCGCCATCGCCGCCGCCATGCCGTACGAGGCACACGCGGTCCCCGTGCCCGGCCCGCAGCCCCCGCACCTGCCCGAACCGGAGACTTTGGTGCGGGCCTTCTTCGACGCCGTGGCCGACGCCCTTCCCCGTACGCCGGCCGCGGCCTTCGCGGCGGGCGCGCCGTTCGCGGCCGAGCAGGCCCAGCATCTGCCGGGGGCGCGGGAATGGGCGGCGGAGGCCGCCGCGGGCATGGACGCCGGCGTGCGGGTGTCCCTGCGGCTGGACCTGTCGGCCTTCGAACTCTTCGACATCGCGGACGCGGAGGAGGATGCCGAGCGCAGTGCGGGCGCGGCCCTCGTGCAGGTGCACAGCCTCGCCGACCCGACGCTCGTCATCGACGCGGCCCGGCTGTGGGCGGGCGACGGCGACCAGCACTTCGGCCCCCGTGCCCGGATCGACGCGGTGCTCGCGCTGCGCCGTGCGGCCCGGGTCTGGCCGCCGCTCGCCGGCCTGCTGGAGCGGGACGTCCCGGACGTGCTGCCGCTCGCCGAGAGCGAGTTGTACGACCTGCTGGGACCTGGCGCGGCACGGCTCGCGGCCGCGGGCGTCGCCGTCCACTGGCCGCGGGACCTCGTGCGCTCCCTGTCGGCCGCCGCCGTCGTACGGCCCGCGCCGGGTTCGGCGACGGACGGCACCCCCTTCTTCGACAGTGCGGAACTGCTCGCGTTCAACTGGCAGTTGGCCCTCGACGGCGATCCGCTGACCGAGAAGGAGATGGACGCGCTGGCCGAGTCGCACCGCCCGGTCGTGCGGCTGCGGGACCAGTTCGTGGTGGTCGACCCCGACCTCGTGCGCAAGGCGCGGAAACGGGAGCTGGGACTGCTGCAACCGGTCGACGCGCTGGCCGTCGCGCTGACCGGCACCGCGGAGGTCGACGGCGAGACGGTGGAGGCCGTGCCCACCGGTGCGCTGGCCGCTCTGCGTGACCGGCTCACGGACGGCGCCGCACCGGTCCCGGCCCCCGAGGGACTCACCGCCACGCTGCGCGACTACCAACTGCGCGGTCTGGCCTGGCTGGACCTGATGACCTCGCTCGGTCTCGGCGGCTGCCTCGCCGACGACATGGGCCTCGGCAAGACAGTCACGGTGATCGCGCTCCATCTGCGGCGCGCACGTTCGGCGCCGACGCTCGTCGTCTGCCCCGCGTCGCTCCTCGGCAACTGGCAGCGGGAGATCGTCCGGTTCGCGCCCGGCGTGGCCGTGCGCCGTTTCCACGGCGCCGACCGGACCCTCCCGGAGTCCGGGGGCGGCTTCGTCCTCACCACCTACGGCACGATGCGCACCAGCGCGGAACAACTGGCCGGGCACACCTGGGGCATGGTGGTCGCCGACGAGGCCCAGCACGTCAAGAACCCCTTCTCCGCCACGGCGAAGGCCCTGCGCACCATCCCGACACCCGCCAGGGTGGCGCTGACCGGCACCCCCGTGGAGAACAACCTCTCGGAGCTGTGGGCGCTGCTGGACTGGACGACGCCCGGACTCCTCGGCCCGCTCAAGGCGTTCCGCTCCCGGCACGCCCGCATCGTCGAGCACGGCGAGGACGAGGAAGCCGTCGAGCGGCTGTCCCGGCTGGTGCGGCCCTTCCTGCTGCGCCGCAAGAAGTCCGATCCCGGGATCGTGCCCGAACTGCCGCCCAAGACCGAGTCCGACCATCCCGTGGCGCTCACCCGCGAACAGGCCTCGCTGTACGAAGCGGTCGTGCGGGAGACGATGGCCGCGATCGAGGGCGCCGAGGGCATCGCGCGCCGAGGACTCGTGATGAAACTCCTCACCGACCTCAAACAGATCTGCAACCACCCGGCGCAGTTCCTCAAGGAACGCGCGCCCGAGGAACAGCGCGTCGCCCCGGGGGACCACACGCGGCGCGGCGGTGCGCCGGGCGCCGGCGCCGTGCGGCTGGCGGGCCGCTCCGGCAAACTCGCCCTGCTGGACGAGCTGTTGGAGACGATCCTGTCCGAGGACGGCTCGGTTCTCGTCTTCACGCAGTACGTCGCCATGGCCCGGCTGCTCGCCGGCCATCTCGCCGCACGGGCGATCCCGGCTCAGCTCCTCCACGGAGGGACACCGGTGGCGGAGCGCGAGCGCATGGTGGACCGCTTCCAGTCCGGCGGCGCACCCGTGTTCATCCTGTCGCTGAAGGCAGCCGGCACCGGACTGAACCTGACGCGCGCCGGCCATGTCATCCACTACGACCGCTGGTGGAACCCGGCTGTCGAGGAGCAGGCGACCGACCGTGCCTACCGCATCGGCCAGACCCAGCCGGTACAGGTCCACCGGCTGATGGCGGAAGGCACCGTGGAGGACAGGATCGCGGACATGCTCGCCGCCAAACGGGCCCTGGCGGACGCGGTCCTCGGCTCGGGCGAGGCCGCCCTGACCGAGCTGACCGACCGGGAGCTCGCCGACCTGGTCTCTCTGCGGAGGCCCTCATGAGCCCGCGCAACCGCTCCACGGGACCTGCCCGCCACGACGACCGCCGGCGCACGTTCCCCGCGCTCCAGCCCCTGACGGGCGAGGACTTCGCCGCCAGCTGGTGGGGGAACGCCTGGGTGGACGCGCTGGAGGACACCGCCCTGGACCGGGCCAGGCTGGTCAGGGGCCGGGCGTATGCGAGCCGCGGCCATGTCGACGCGATCACGGTGACCCCCGGCCGCGTCATGGCGTACGTCCACGGCAGCAGACCCCGCCCGTACCGCACGGAGATCCGTCTGCGGACGCTCACCGACGACGACTGGGACGACTTCCTCGCGGCCGCGGCCTCCCGGCCCGACCACATCGCGGCCCTGCTCGACAAGGATGTGCCGCACGCGCTGGCGGAGGTGGCGGACCTGCTGCCGACGCCGGGCGATCTGATCCCCGACTGCTCCTGTCCGGACGACGGTTACCCCTGCAAGCACGCTGCCGCGCTCTGCTACCAGACGGCGCGGCTGCTCGACGAGGATCCCTTCGTCCTGTTCCTCATGCGCGGCATGGGCGAGCGGGAGATCCTGGCCGCCCTCGCACACCGCAACGCGACGCGGTCGGCCGCCGAGCGGAGCACCGCCGCGACGGCCGCGCCCGTGCCGACGGTCCCGGCCCGCGAGGCCGTCGCGGCTCGCAGGCTCCCGGTCCTGCCGCCACCGTTCCCCGTGCCCCTCCACCCGGGGCGCCCGCCGGCGTACCCCGAAGGTCCCGGTGCGGGCGGCCGCGGGCTCGACTCGCTCGCTCTCGACCTGCTCGCCACCGAGGCCGCCGCCCGGGCCCACACCATCCTCGCCACCGGCTCCGACCCCATCGCCGGCCTCACCACCTGGCAGGACGCGATCCGGCTGGCCGCCGCTCACCCGGGCTCGGGGCTGACCGCGTCCACCCGCGCCCTCTACCGGGACCTCGCCGCCGCCACCGGTCGTACGCCCACCGATCTGGCGCGGGCGGTCGCCGCGTGGCGGCAGGGAGGCCGGGCGGCGCTCGAAGTGCTGGAGGAACCGTGGGACCCGCCCGCCGGTCCCTTCGACCGCGCCCGGCCCGCGCTCGCCGCCGCCGACTTCCCGCACTTCCGTCCCTGGCGCAACCACCTCTCGACGAGCTCGCTCCAACTGCGCTTCGGCCGTGACGGCCTCTGGTACGGCTATGAGTCCGACACGGACCGCGAGGACTGGTGGCCCCGCGGCACGCCCGACGCCGACCCGGTGGGCGCGCTCACCGCCCTGCTGGGCAGATGACGGGCCCGAGGGCGTACGACACGGGGGCGGGGCCGGCCCCGCGCCTCACTGCCCCGCGCCCGCAGGACCGGCCCGGCGCACGGGCGGACCGGTATCAGGAGCTCGTGAGGATCACCAGCCGCTGCGTCGCCCGGGTCATCGCGACATAGCGGTCGACCGCCCCCTCGATGCCCTGGCCGAACGTCTTCGGATCGACGAGGACGACCAGGTCGAACTCGAGCCCCTTCGACAGCTCCGGCGTCAGCGACCGGACGCGGGACGTCGCCCGGAACGTGGGATCGCCGATGACGCAGGCGATTCCGTCGTCGTGGGCGGCGAGCCAGGTGTCGAGGACCGAGCTGAGATCCGCAGTCGAACCGTGCACGACGGGGACGCCGCCGCTGCGGATGGAGGTCGGCACATTGGCGTCCGGCAGCGCGGCCCGGATGACCGGCTCGGCCTCCGCCATGATCTCTTCCGGCGTCCGGTAGTTGATGCTCAGGGAAGCCAGATCGATCCGGTCGAGCCCGACCCGTTCGAGCCGTTCCCGCCACGACTCGGTGAACCCGTGCCGGGCCTGGGCACGGTCGCCCACGATGGTGAAGCTCCGGGAGGGACACCGGAGCAGCAGCATCTGCCACTCCGCGTCGGTGAGTTCCTGGGCCTCGTCCACGACGACGTGCGCGAACGGCCCGGCGAGCAGGTCGGGTTCGGCGCCGGGCAGGACGCTCTCGTCGATCAGGGTGTCCTGGAGATCCTTCCCGTGCAGCATCCCCATCGCGCCCTGGCTCTCGTCGATCTCGGTGTCCCGCAGCAGGATCTCGATGACATCGGCCCGGCGCTCCCGTTCGGCGGCGACGGCGGCCTCGTGCCGGCGTTTGCGCCGTGCCGTCTCCGGATCGCCGAGCCGCTGCCGGGCCGCGTCCAGGAGCGGCAGGTCGGACACCGTCCATGCCTGGGCATCCTCTCGCTGGAGCGTGCGCACCTCGTCGCGGTCGAGCCAGGGAGCGCACATCCGCAGATAGGCGGGCACCGACCACAGGTCCCCGACGAGGTCGGCCGCTTCGAGCAGCGGCCACGCGCGGTCGAAGGCCGTCAGCAGCTCCCGGTTCTGGCGCAGCGACTTGCGGAGCAGATCCTCCGGGGCGTCACCGTCGTGGTTGTCCACCAGGATCGTGACCAGCTCCTCCCAGACCTGGTCGCGCGCCTCGTTGTGCGGAGTGCCGGGCGCCGACTCGAACGCCGAGGCCCAGTCGTCGGCGCTCAGCCGGATGTCGGACCAGTGGGTCGTGACCGTCATTCCCGTCGCGGGCGGCTCCTCGTAGAACCTGACGGCCGACTCGATCGCCTTGACCAGGTTCGCGGACGACTTGAGACGGGCCACCTCCGCATCGGCCTCGGCCGCCGCCGTGGCTCCCTCGGTGACGAGGTCCCGCAGGGTGCAGGTCTGCACGCCCTCCTCGCCGAGGCTGGGGAGCACGTCGGCGACGTACCCCAGATAGGGCTGGTGCGGACCGACGAACAGGACGCCGCCCCGGCGGTGACCGAGGCGAGGATCGGAGTAGAGGAGGTAGGCGGAGCGGTGCAGCGCGACGACGGTCTTGCCCGTACCCGGACCGCCGTCGACGACGAGAGCGCCGCGGGAGCTCGCGCGGATGATGGCGTCCTGGTCGGCCTGGATGGTGCCGAGCACGTCGCGCATACGCGTCGACCGGTTGCTGCCCAGGCTGGCGATGAAGGCGGACTGGTCGTCCAGCGCGGCGTGCCCGACGAACCCGTCCGGAGTGAACACCTCGTCCCAGTAGTCGCTGATCCGGCCGCGGGTCCAGCGGTACCGGCGGCGGCTCGCGAGCCCCATGGGGTTCGCGTGGGTGGCTCCGAAGAAGGGCTCGGCGGCGGGGGAGCGCCAGTCGAGCAGCAACCGGCGGCCCTCGCTGTCGGTCAGGCCGAGCCGTCCGACGTACAGGGGCTCATCGCCGTCCTCGGTGACCATGTGCCCGAGGCACAGGTCCAGACCGAAGCGGCGCAGCGCGCGCAGGCGCGCGGTCAGGCGGTGCACCTCGATGTCCCGGTCCATGGCCTGCCGGCCGATGCCGCCGGGTGTCCGGCGCTCCGCGTCGAGGCGGTCGGACAGCTCGGCGATCGACTCGTCGAGGCACCGCGCGATCGCCGCGAAGTGCTGCTCGTCGCCCGCGATCAGCATCGGGTCGGCCTTGGAGGAGAGACGGTCGGGAAGGTCGAACGCGCTGGTGGTCAGGGGGTTCATGCATCAGCTCCGAACCGGGGTCGCTTGCGCCCGTCCACAGGCTCGACGTCCCCACGCAAGCCGTACGCCGACAACAAAACACGCATGCAGTGACACTCATTTCCGCAGGATCCGGCTTCGGCGGACGATTCTGCGGTACGACGGGGGCCTTGCCGCAAGCCCCCCAGTGCGCTATAAGTTAAGAGTGGCAAGGAGAGTCGGTGTGCTCCTTGCCTTTCGTCGTCTTCGGTGACGGACACCTCGACGGACGGCTCATGACCGTCCGGGCAGTGCCCCCGAGCGGCGGGCGCCGACGGTCACCGCGTGCCGACCGTACATCTCACAGCTCACTCGTCCCGGGTACGTCCTGCCCCCACACCCGGCCGAAACGAGTCCGCGACCCCTGACGGTCCGTCAGAACGCCTTGTCTAGGCTGGCGTCATGACCATGAACGATCCGGCGAGCGAGCTGCTGACCGATCCCTACGCCGTGTACGCCCGCCTGCGGGAGACCGCCTCCGTGCGGCGGATCACCGGGCCCGACGGCTCGCCCGCCTGGATCGTCACGCGTTACGAGGACGTACGGCAGGCGCTCGCCGATCCCCGGCTCTCCCTCGACAAGCGGCATGCGCTGCCCGGCGGTTACCGGGGCTTCGCCCTGCCGCCCGCCCTGGACGCCAACCTGCTCAACATGGATCCGCCGGACCACACACGTATCCGGCGCTTCGTCACCCAGGCGTTCACCACGCGCCGGATCGAGGAACTGCGCACACCGGTCCGGCGCATCGCCGACGAGCTGCTCGACGCCGTCGCCCCGCACGGCCGGGCGGACCTGGTCGCCGCGTACGCCGCTCCGCTGCCGATCGCCGTCATCTGCGAACTCCTCGGCGTCCCGCCGCACTCCCGCCGCGACTTCCGTGACTGGACCGACGCCCTCGTCGCACCCGACCCCGCACAGCCGGGCCGCGCCGGGCAGGCCATCGGCAGCATGCTCGGCTTCTTCCACGAGCTGCTCGCCCACAAGCGTGCCGAACCGGCGGACGACCTGCTCTCCGCGCTGATCGCGGTACGGGAGGAGGGTGAAGACCGGCTCAGTGAGGACGAGTTGATGTCGCTCGCCTTTCTCATTCTCTTCGCCGGCTACGAGAACACCGTCCAGCTGATCGGCAACGCCGTACTCGCCCTGCTCCGGCACCCCGACGAACTCGCCGCACTGCGGGCCGATCCGACGCGGATCGGCTCCGCCGTCGAGGAACTGGCCCGGTACGACGGCCCGGCGCTGCTGGCCATCCGCCGCTTCCCGGTCGAGGACGTGACCATCGGCGGGGTGACCGTTCCGGCGGGCGAGACGGTCCTGCTGTCCCTGGCGTCCGCCGACCGCGACCCCGCCCGCTTCCCGGAGCCGGACCGGCTCGACCTGAGCCGTGACACCGCGGGGCATCTCGCCCTGGGCCACGGCATTCACTACTGCCTCGGAGCACCGCTCGCCCGCCTCGAAACCGGCGTCGCACTCAGCGCGCTGCTGGAGCGTTTCCCCCGGCTGGCGCTCGACACCGCCGAGAGCGAGCTGCGCCGGCGGCCGTCCGCCCGTGCCCGGGGGCTCATCTCCCTGCCCGTCCGTTTCTGAGAGTCGTGAGGGTTCTGACGGTTCCGAGGGGGCCTTCCGAGGGCGGCTTCAGAAGTCGGCGAGGGCCGGCTCGTCGAGGCGGGCCACCGACTCCTGTCCGTACGCCGACCGGTACGCCTCACGGATCCGCTCGATCAGCGGCCCGCGGGCACGGGCCTGCGACGCCGGGTACAGCAGCGTCAGCTCGTAGGAACGCTCCTTCTCGATGGTGCCGTCGGCATCCCGCCACTGCCCGCGGCAGTCCTGGACCGTCAGCCCGTCCGGGAAGCCCGGGGTGACACTGCGGTCGACGAAGGCCATGAACTGTTCGTCGGTGACATCGGGCCCGCCGTCTGGACGCTCCGTGCCGAAGAAGAGCCGGGTCTCGACGTACGCGCTCCCGGGCGCCGAGGCCGGTACCTCCGCCACCGCGGCCGGGACCGCCTTCGTCGCCGCGGCCGCCTTCGGCTCCGGGCCGTCGAGCGCCGCGGTGGCGGAGGGCGCCGCCAGGGTCAGCACGGCGGCCACGGCACCGGCGGCGGACAGCAGTGAGCGCTGTTTCGGGGTGGGCACGGGTCGATCCTTCCGTCCGGCGTCAGCACGGCGGTCTGCCGGGCGCGCCCTCACTGTGGCAAGGTCCGTGACGGTGTGCCGGGCAGGCCGCGCATGTCGGCCGGACACCACTCGCACGGGAACGCCTGCCGTTCGCAAGACGACTCCCGGGCACAGAGGTCAGCGGCCGGAGGCCGCAAGCCGGAGGGAGAACCGGATGGTTGATCTTGTCATCGACGGGTGCACCGCCCTGGTGCACGACGAGAGCGGGCAGATCCAGTTCGCTCAGGACGCCGCCGTCGTGGTGCGCGGTGGAGTGATCGACGCCGTCACCTCCACGCGTGAAGCCGCCTCGATCGAGGCCGTGGAGCGCATCGACGGGCGCGGGCAGCTGGCGATGCCCGGACTGATCAACTGCCACACCCACTCGCCCATGGTCGCTCTGCGGGGGATCGCCGAGGACATGCCCGTCGAGGAGTGGTTCAACGACTGGATCTGGCCGATCGAGTCCAACCTTACCGACCGCGTCGTCGAACTGGGCGCGAGGCTGGCGTGCGCCGAGATGATCCGCGGCGGAGTGACCACGTTCGCCGATCACTACTTCTCGATGGACCGGGTGGCGGCCGCGGTGTCCGACAGCGGGCTGCGGGCCAATCTCGGCTGGGCCTTCTTCTCCAGCCAGGGTGCCGAAGGACGCGAACGCTCCCTGGACTTCGCGCTGCGGATGCGGGGCGCGGCGGACGGCCGGATCACCACCTCGCTCGCGCCGCACGCGCCGTACACCGTGGACGACGAGGACCTCGTCGCCACCGCCGCTCTCGCGCGGCGGCACGGGCTGCTCGTCCACCTCCACGCGGCCGAGAACCGGGCTCAGACCGACAACAGCCTGGAGCGGTACGGCCGTACGCCCATCGGTGTGCTCCAGCGCACGGGGCTGCTCGACGTGGACGTGCTCATCGCGCACGGGACCGGGATCACCACGAAGGACCTGGACGTCCTGCGCGAGGGCACGGGACGCATCGGGGTCGCCAGCGCGCCGAAGGGGTATCTCAAGTTCGCCTGGGACACCACGCCCGTCCGCGGTCTGACCGCCGCCGGCGTCGCGGTCGGGCTCGCGACGGACGGAGCCGCGTCGAACAACACCCTGGACGTGTGGGAGAGCATGGCGCTGACGGCTCTGGTGCAGAAGTCGGCCGAGAACGACCCCGCCTGGCTCACCTCCCGGCAGGCACTCGGCCACGCCACCACACAGAGCGCCCGGGCCGTCGGACTCGGCGACGAGATCGGCTCGTTGGCACCCGGTCGCCGGGCCGATGTGATCCTCGTGGACCTCAGCGGGCCGCACACCCAGCCGTTGCACGACGTGGCCGCGGCCCTGGTGCATTCCGCGCGATCCGCCGACGTCACCACCACGGTCGTCGACGGCCGGGTCCTCATGCGGGACCGCCGGCTGCTCACCCTCGACCTGCCGGAGATTGTCGCCGAACTGACCGCGGAGCTGCCCGCGTTGACCGAGCGGCGCAAGGGCAAGCGGATCCAGGACTACGACGGCTGAGTCGTGTGTCCGGCCACGGCCGGGACGGCGATACCGCTTACTGCGCCCAGTTCGAAATGCCGCCCACTCGATGGAGTGAAAGGCGTGGGCGAAGTAGCCCGGATGGCGTCAGGGCGTCGTTGTTCCCGGTGCGGGTGAGTGCCCGCGAACTTCTCCGGAAGGCAGGGAACATGAGGCAGCTTCACCGAAAGGGTCTGGCCACCGTGATGCTCACGGGTGGCGCGCTCGCGCTGACGGGACACGCGTACGCCGACTCCGGCGCGGACGGCGCCGCGGCCGGTTCACCCGGTGTGCTGGCCGGCAACACGGTGCAGCTTCCGGTCCACGTCCCGGTCAATGTGTGCGGCAACACGATCAACGTCGTCGGGCTCCTCAACCCGGCCGCCGGCAACTCCTGCGAGAACACCTCGCAGGACGACGGCCATCGTGCCGGACACGGCTCCAGGGGAGGAGCCACCGCCGAGGGCGGCAGAAAGGATTCCCCGGGCGTCCTGTCCGGGAACGGCATCCAGCTTCCGGTCGATGTGCCGGTCAACGTCACCGGGAACTCCGTGAACGTGGTGGGCATCGGCAACGCCTCCGTGGGCAACTCCTCCTCCAACACCCCCGGGCAGCCGCCCACCGAGCCGCGCCCCGTCACCCCGCCCAGGCCCGCCCCGCCCGCCCCGCCCGTGCCGACCGAACGCGCCGTCGCGCCGCTGCCCGAGAAGGATGTCGAGCTCGCCCACACCGGCTCCGGAGCGATCGGCTACGCGGTGCCCACGAGCGCCGCACTGCTGCTCGGCGGCGCGATGCTCTACCGGCGAGCCCGCCGCGGCGGTGCTTGAGAACACCTCGCTCCGACACCTGTCGGCCGGGCGGCCGGCGCCAGGACTCCGGCACCGTGTCGATCGCGTCCGATACGTGGGCCCGTGCCACCTTGCGGGCGGTTCCGGCGGCCGGCAACGCGTCGTACCCCGTGTCGAGATGCCGTACGGAGGCCCGCACCGCGGCTGTCGCCGCTCCTGTCTCCAGGGACCGGCCCGCGGCGGTGCGGCCCACCCGGCCGCTGCCGCGGGCCGTGGAGTGCGCGGCGATGTCCTGCGCGCGGGCCGGCGGGCAGCGGAGGAACAACCGCATGATCTCGGCGGCCGGTTCGGCCGTGAAGCGTACGTCCGCGTCCGCGTCCGCTCCGCGGGCCGCGTCCCGTTCCCGGCGGCGTGCCCGGGCCTCCTCGTCCGCGAGGCAGGCTGCCTCGGCACGGGCCGGGGCCGCCTCCTCGACGAGCAGGCCATCACGCTCGTACCTCCGGCGGCGACGGCTGAAGCGGACCACGACCGCGGAGTGTGAACTCGCCTCGCGGGCGCGGCGGGTGAGTACCGCGGAACCCCCGCGGCAGGTGGACCAGGTGCGTGAGATCCGCACAGACCAGGCAGAGCGGGGAGCAGTACTCCCGGATGTGCGGCGTCAGCGGGCCCTGACGGCACTCCGCGCAGTGCCGTCCCTTCCGTGGTTCGATCACCACCACGTCCATGCCCGCACCGTACCCACCGGGTACGCTCCGCTCCCATGACGCTGCACTGTGCCGTGCTCGACGACTACCAGGCGGTCGCCCTCTCCCTGGCCGACTGGTCGGCCGTCGCGGGCGACGTCGAGGTCCGTTCCCTCGACCGCCACTTGGCCTCCGAGGACGAGGTCGCGGGTGCCGTCGGCGACTGCGAGATCCTCGTCGCGATGCGCGAACGCACCCCCTTCACTGCCTCGTTGTTCGCCCGCCTGCCCCGGCTGCGGCTGCTGATCACCTCCGGCATGCGCAACGCGTCCATCGACCTGGAGGCCGCCGCCCGGCACGGCGTCACCGTCTGCGGCACCGCCAGCAGCTCGGAGCCTCCCGCCGAACTGACCTGGGCGCTGATCCTCGGTCTCGCCCGCCATGTCGTCGAGGAGAACGTGTCCCTGCGCGGCAACGGGCCCTGGCAGTCGACCCTCGGCGCCGACCTGCACGGCCGCCGGCTCGCCCTTCTCGGGCTGGGCAGGATCGGCGCCAAGGTCGCCCGCGTGGGACAGGCCTTCGGCATGGACGTCATGGCCTGGAGCGAGAACCTCACCGACCGAAGGGCCGAGGAGCACGGCGTCGTCCGTGCGGCCTCGCTCGACGAACTCCTCGAAGCGGGCGACTTCGTCTCCGTCCATCTCCAGCTCGGCGACCGCACGCGCGGGCTGATCGGGGAGAGCGAACTGCGGCGCATGCGCTCCACGGCCTATCTCGTCAACACCTCACGCGCGGCGATCGTCGACCAGTCCGCCCTGGTGCGGGCGCTGCACGAGGGATGGATCGCCGGAGCGGGATCGGACGTGTTCGAGGCCGAGCCGCTGCCGGCCGACGATCCCCTGCGCACGGCACCGAACTTCCTCGGTCTGCCGCACCTCGGCTATGTCACCCGGCGCAACTACGAGGGCTACTTCACCCAGGCCGTCGAGGACATCGTGGCCCATCTCGCGGGCAGCCCGGTCCGCCGGCTCACCTGACGCCCGGCGCCGCGGCGCCGATGAACTCCGAGAGTGTTTCGCGGGCCTGCTCGGAGCGCTCCGCCCGGTCGGGCTCGTCCGGCGCCTCGTGCATGCAGTTGGTCACCGCGAACGCCGATGCGGCCAGTGCCAGTGCCTGCGGGTCGTCACACACCAACTGGACGCGGATCAGCGCCTGATGGGCGCTCGAACGCAGCCGGTACGAGTCGATGCGGGCCGCCTCGGCAGCCGGGCTGTCCGGGGTCTGCTGCGCACGGTGCCACCGGTCGTTCTGGCCGCGCCGGTAGTCCACGAGAGCGCCGGCGAAGGCGCTGTACGCCGTAATGCGGTCCTGGCGCAGCTGTTCGGACCGGGCGAGCTGCGCGGTCCGCTCGGTCGTCTGCCGTTGGAAGACGTGGGTGATCAGCGAGCCGAGCAGGGTGCCGATGACCGCGATGACGGCTGTCTCCATGAAATGCCTGCTCCCGGTGGCTCCGAATAAGGGTTCGAGCGCGTCGGAGGGTCTTGGTAACGTGATCGACGTGGCGAAACTCAATCAGATCATCGCAGTGGAGAAGGGCGTCAAGTCCAAGACGCACCAGGACCTGACGGCTGCCCACCACGGGCTCCAGAAGCCCGCGTTGCTCGCCGGCATCTCGCGTACGTACCAGCCCAAGGACGAGGAGGGCGAGCAGCTTCCTCCCGAGTCGACACGGGTTCAGGTCAAGGCCGAGGACGTGCTGCGCGACACGGCGAAGACGCTGACGCGGCTGTTCGACGTGACCGCCACCAAGGACTGGGCCAACTGCACCGCGCGCGCCGATGTGACCGTGGACGGGCGGGTGCTGGTGAGCGATGTGCCGGTGGCGTACCTCCTGTTCCTGGAGAAGCAGCTGACGGACATCAACACCTTCGTGCGCAAGCTGCCCGTGCTGGACGCGTCGGAGTCGTGGACGCAGGACCCGTCGACGGACGCGTGGAAGACCGAGTCGGTCCGCACGCTGCGGACCAAGAAGGTCCCCCGCAACCATGTGAAGGCCGAGGCGACCGACAAGCACCCGGCCCAGGTCGAGGTGTACTACGAGGACATCCCGGTCGGTTACTGGACGACGGTGAAGTTCTCCGGCGCGCTGCCGGCCCGGCGGGTGAACGAACTGCTGGAGCGGGTGGAGAAGTTGCAGCAGGCCGTGAAGTTCGCGCGCGAGGAGGCCAACGGCGCGGAGGTCACCGACGAGCGCGTCGGTGACGCGGTGTTCGGCTACCTGTTCGGGTAGCCTTCAAGACTCCCCGTCCGCTGCTTGCGGACGGGGTGCGCGAGGAGCGCAAGCTGAAACTGAAGTTTGTCGTGAACGAGGCGGTTCCAGTGGAGGTTCGAATCCTCCCCGCGGCATTGACGCGCCGCGGTGGCCCAAGCCCGGCAGAGGCAGCCGCCGTCAATCTCAGACTATTGCTCCAGATTCAGTATTCGCCGCCGATCGCCGGATCGACCGGGCCCGGGCCCAGTACGCCGAGATGCCGGTTCAAGTCCGGCCCGCACAGCTCGATGTGCGGTGGTCCAAAGGCAGGACGCGACGACATCATGACTGACCGGGGTCCTCAAGTGTGCCGGCGTGCCACATGGGCGGCATCACAGGGCTCGGGGGCCGGCTACGCCTCCGGGCCCGCTCCTTTTCCGCCCGGCCCACGTGTGCCGGGCACCGCCGCCGCCCTCCCGTCGGGCAGCACCACCCCCTCCTTCGGGCATCGCCACCGCGCCCGCCGCATCATGGATCCGTGCGACTCGAAGCGATCACCTGGGAGCGGCTGACCGAGGCCGTGGCGGACACGGTCACGGCGGGCGAAGCCGAGGACGGCAGCCCGTGGCTGCGCGTCGCCGTGGACGGCGCCGGCGGGGCGCCCGGCGGGGAGTTCGCCCGGCGCGTCGAGGAGGCACTGCGGCTACGCGGCCGGGCCGCTCTCGTCGTCGGGACCGAGGGCTTCCTGCGACCCGCGTCGCTGCGCCTGGAGTACGGGCGTGAGGACCCCGACTCGTACTACAGCGGCTGGTTCGACACGGGTGCCCTGTGGCGGGAGGTCTTCGGGCCGCTGGAGGCCGGGGGCAGCGGACTCGTCCTGCCCGATCTGTGGAACCCGGCGACCGACCGGGCGACCCGCAGTCCGCACGTCCGACTCCCGCCCGGGGGAGTGCTGTTGCTGCACGGTCCCTTTCTGCTGGGCCACTGGTTCCCGTTCGACCTGACCGTCCACCTCCAGCTGTCGCCCGGCGCGCTGCGGAGGAGGACACCGGAGAGCGAACAGTGGACCCTGCCCGCGTTCCGGCGGTACGAGGACGAGGTGGGGCCCGCCGAGGCCGCCGATGTGCTGGTCCGTGTGGACGACCCGCGTCATCCCGCCTGGGGCGGGACGACCTGAGCGGGCCGGCCGCCGATCAGCGTCACGGCCTCCGCGCCGGCCCGGCAGCCCTCGGCCGCCGCACTCGCCGGGTCCGCCCCGGTGAGCCGTGACGCCAGGAACGCCCCGGTGAAGGCGTCGCCCGCGCCCGTCGAGTCGACCGCCTGCGACCGGGGCGGCAGAACGCGTGCCGTGACCGCGCCGGACTCCGCCACCAGCGCGCCGTCGGCGCCCAGGGTGACGACGGTCAGCGGAACCCGGCGGCTGAGCCGTGCCGCCGCGTCCGCCGGGTCGGTCAGACCGGTGAGAAGGCACGCCTCGTCCGCGTTGGGGACGAGGACGTCCACGTCATCGAGTTCCGCCAGCACCTCCGGTGCGCCGGCACTGCGGATGAAGCCCGCCGAGGCCGGGTCCAGGCTCACCGTGACGCTCCGGGCGCGCGCCGAGGCCATGGCGAGGCGGGCGAGTGCTCGGCTGGCCTCGGCGAAGAGCAGATAGCCGGAGAGGTGCAGATGCGTGATGCCGTCCAGCAGTGACGGCGACCAGTCGGCGGGCGAGATGCGCAGCACCGCGCCGCTGTCGGTGAGGAAGGTCCTCTCCGCGCTCGCGTCGACCAGGGCGATGACCGTGGCGGTGGGCGCGTCGTCGTCGGGGACCAGCAGCGGGCGGACCCCGGCGGACCGCAGCTGCTCTTCGTGCCAGCCGGCCTCCGCGCGGCCGACCCGCCCGAGGAGACGTACGTCGACGTGGCCCCCGCGCGCCGCCCAGCAGGCCACGTTGGCTCCCGCGCCGCCCGGCAGGATGCGGATCGTGGCCGTCGTGTCCGTGCCGTGGCTGAGCGCTGCGGTATGACGTGCGACGACGTCGGTGACGACGTCCCCGATGACGAGCAGCGCGGGCCCGGCACCCCCCTCACCCGGCGCCGCCTCTTCGTGCGGAAGCTCCGCCCTCACAGGGCCGCCGCGATCCGCGCCGCCAGCCGTACATTCCCGCGCACCGCCGCGATGTTGGCCTCCAGCGACGCGCCCTCCGTCCGCTGCATCAGGAACTCCAGCAGGAACGGCGTCACCGCCTGACCCACGATGCCCCGCTCCGTGCACTCGTCCAGCGCCTCGCGGAGCACGCGGTCGTGGAGCGCCGGATCGAGCTGGTCCGACTCCGCGACCGGATTGGCGACGATCAGCGACGACTCCGGCCCGCCGAGCGCCTCCCGCGCGCGGATCACCTCGGCGACCTCGCCGGGGGAGTGGACCGTCCAGTCGACCGGCTCCCCGGAGGAGGTGAGGTAGAAGCCGGGGAAACGATCCGTCCCGTATCCGAGAATCCCGACGCCGAGGGTCTCCAGCCGTTGCAGCGTCGCGGGAACGTCCAGCACCGACTTCACGCCCGCGCACACCACCGCGATCGGCGTCTGGGCCAGCACCCGCAGATCCGCGGACTCGTCCTGGGAGTGGGTCCACTCACGGTGTACTCCGCCGAGCCCGCCCGTCGCGAACACCCGGATACCGGCCCGCGCGGCCAGAAAGGCCGTCGCCGACACCGTCGTCGCCCCGCCGGCTCCCGAGGCCAGCGCCGGTGCGAGGTCCCGGTGCCCGAGCTTGCGCACGTCCTCGTCCCCGGCGACGCGCTCCAACTGCCGCTTGTCCAGGCCGATGTGGGCCCGCCCGTCCAGTACGGCGATCGTGGCGGGGACGGCCCCCTCGGACCGTACGAGCCCCTCCAGCTCCTCGGCCACGGCCAGATTGCGCGGACGCGGCAGCCCGTGCGCGATGATCGTCGACTCCAGGGCCACGACGGGCCGGTGGGCGGCGAGTGCTTCCCGTACTTCATCCGTCATCTCGGTGAGCTGCATGTCCCATCCCTGGCACACGGGCAGGCCGCCCAAACCCCGCCGCCCTCGTCCCGGACCCGGAGCCACCGACCGCGGTCCCCGGCCCGAAGTCCCGGGCCCGGGTGCGTCAGCGGATCGACCTGCGGATCGTCAGGGCCGCCATCGGCAGCAGCAGACAGGCCCCGACCAGGTTCAGCCAGCCGTAGCCCGCCTGCGCGACGATCAGTCCGGCGGCAGCGCCGCCGAGACCCGCGGTGGCGCTCATGGCCAGGTCGGACAGTCCCTGGGCGGCGGCCCGGGCCGGCTGCGGCACCGAGTCGGTCAGCAGCGCCGAACCGGAGACCACGCCCGCCGACCAGCCGAGCCCCAGCAGAAAGAGCCCCACGGTGGTCTGGACATGGCTCGCACCCGCCGTGCCGGCGAGCAGCGCGGCCACCGACAGCAGGCCGACGGCGAGTCCGATCACGGCGAGCCTGCCGACCCGGTCCGCCAGCCAGCCCATGACCGGCGAGAACGCGTACATGCCCGCGATGTGGCCGCTGATGACGAGCCCGATCAGTTCGATGCCGGCGCCGTGGTGGCTGAGGGCCACGGGTGTCATCGACATGATCGACACCATGGCCGTGTGCGACAGGGCGACGGTCACCAGCGCGAGCCGGGCCATGGGAGATGCGCGCACGGCCTGTACTCCGGCCCGCAGCGAGCGGCCCTCGGGGGACCGGTCGGCGGGGGACAGGGCACGGGCGGTCAGCAGCGGGTCGGGTCGCAGCAGCACCAGGACCATGACGGCCGCTATCAGGAACACTCCGGCGGCCCAGACGAACGGGCCCGCCGTGGCCGGTATGCCGGCACCGGCGACGCTGCGGCCCGCGGGCGCCGCGATGTTGGGGCCGAGGACGGCACCGATCGTGGTCGCCCACACCACATTCGAGATGGCCCGGCCACGCCGCTCGGGCACGGCCAGATCCGCGGCGGCGAACCTGGCCTGGAGATTGGCCGAGGAGGAGGCGCCGAACGCGGCCATGCCCACCAGCAGCACCACGAAGTTGTCCATGACGGTGCCGAGCACGACGACACCCGCGCCGAGAGCGCCGATCAGATACGCGAGGACCAGCCCGGGCCGCCGTCCCCTGGCCGTCATCAGCGCGGCCAGCGGCACGGACATCAGTGCCGTCCCCGCGACGGTCGCCGTCGGCGCGAGTCCGGCCAGCGCCTCGGTGCCGCTCACCTGCTGCGCCAGCACGACGGCGAGCGCGATGCCGGTGGCGACTCCGAGCCCGCCGAGGATCTGACTGGCGACGAGCACGGCGGTGATACGCCGCCGCACGGCCGCCAGCTCGGTCTCGGACAGCGGAGCGACGGCCGGAGCCTTGTCGAGCGAGGTCACGACGCGTACGCCGTTCCACCGCCGGAACAGAGGGAGGGTGCGTCAGCGCGGAGAGTCACTGGCGCAGTCTGGCAGCTCGCACGGCAGTGCGAAACCGCATTCCCGCCCCGGTGCGCACGGCCGGATCCCGCCTCAGAACAGCGGCTCCGGCAGAACCCCTTCCAGCGCCAGCAGTTTCCGCTTCGTCTCCAGACCTCCGCCGAAGCCCCCCAGCTTGCCGTCGGTCTCCACCACGCGGTGGCAGGGCACCACCACCGGCAGCGGATTGGATCCCATGGCCGCCCCCACGGCCTGGGCGGCACCCGGCTGGCCCACCCGCGACGCCAGGTCGCCGTAACCGACGACCGCGCCGAAGGGGACGCCGGCGGCGAGCTCGCGCAGCACCTGACGGTTGAAGCCGCCCGACAGCGACCAGTCGAGCGGCAGCGTGAACTCCCGCAGGCCGCCCGCGAAGTACGCCGTCAGCTGGCGCACCGGCTCCGCCAGCAGGCCGGTCGCGTCCTCGACCGGCTCGGCACCCAGACGCCCGGCCAGCTGCCCGAGCGCCCGGTCCCGTATGCCCGCGTCCGCGTGGAAGACGACGCTCACCAGGCCCTGCTCGGTCGCGGCGACCAGCAGGGGCCCGATGTCCGTGCTCACGACGGTCCACTCGAAGCTCTTCATGCGGACCACCGTACGACCGGGCACTGACAGTGCCCTCCGGCCGCGGCTCCGGTGCGGCTCAGCCCACCGCGTCCGCCACCACGTCGGGCTTGTTGGTGATGATGCCGTCGACTCCGTACCCGGCGACCCGCCGCGCGTCCGCCGCGGCGTCCACGGTCCAGGTGTTCACCCGGAGCCGCTTGCCGTGCGCGCCCTTGAGCCGGTGGACCGCGGTCACGTAGTCGGCGGTGAGGGTGCTGTACGTCGGGTTGATCTGATCGGTGAACGCCGCGTACGACGGCAGATCGGCGACCGCGGGCGTACCCAGGAACCCGGTGGTGACGTCCGGGCGCTGCCGGTGCACCTCCCGCACACTGGCCGCGCCGAAGCTCTGGATCACGAGCCGGCAGCGGACGTGCCCCCGGTCGAGCCACCCCTCCTGGCGCAGCACGCGCAGGGTGTCCTTCTCGATACCCGGGTAGAGCTCGGGCTTCTTGATCTCGAGCAGCAGCTTCTGGCCGTTGTCCTCGACGCGGTTCAGATACTGCTTGAGGGTCGGCACCCGGGCGCCCGCCCACTTCGGATCGAACCAGCTGCCCGCGTCCAGTGTGGCGATCTCGGCGGCCGTGAAGTCCTTGACCTTCCAGGGCGACCGCGTGGGGAACCGCTGCTCGACGTCCGTCGTGCGCGCCAGAGAGTCGTCGTGGACGACGACGAGCTCGCCGTCCTCGGTGCGCTGGACGTCGTTCTCGACCCAGGCGAAACCCATGTCGGCGGCGAGGTCCACGGCCGCGAGGGTGTTCTCCGGGGCGTACGCGGAAGCACCTCGGTGGGCGAAGACGATCGGTTCGCCGTGGCGGCCGGCGGTCTCGGCGGGGCTCGGGCCGGCGGCGGCGGCCGGAGGGGACAACAGGGCCGCGCCGACTCCCAGGACGGCGGCGGCGGTTGCGGCGACGGGACGTGCGTACACCCTGACTCCTCACGGTGTCGGTCACGGACGGGCCGAGAGTGACACCCGCCGGTCAACGCGGAACAGGCGAAGTATGGCCAGAACGTGAACGGATCCGCCCAGAACACATCGCGTGTCCGCTCTCGTGTCGACAAATCTCCGCACACCTGTTTGCCAACCGTGGCCGGAGTCATACCCTCGGCCCCTGACCGGACGTTCCATCAGGATCGCGGGGGATCCAGGATCGCGGGGATCGCGGAACCACGCCGGGAGCGAAGGGCGTTACAGGCATGCAGGGAACAGTCGACGGCTTCAGCTACGGACTGGTCACACCCGTGGCCGCCTTTGTGATGGCGTGGCTGGGCGGTGCCCTCGGGCTCCGCTGCACGGCACGCTCCGTCCGCAACAGGGGGTCGTTCAAGGCCGGCTGGCTGGCGCTCGGAGCGACCGCGATCGGCTCCGGCATCTGGAGCATGCACTTCATCGCGATGATGGGCTTCAGCGTGGACGAGGCGCCGATCGCCTACGACCGGCCGGTCGTCTTCGCCGGGCTCGGCGTCGCCGTCCTCATGACCGGCATCGGGATCTTCCTCGTCGGCTACCGCGGGGCCACGCCGATGGCCCTGATGACCGGCGGCACGATCACCGGCCTCGGCATCGCCTCCATGCACTACCTCGGCATGGCGGGGATGCGCCTCCAGGGGGCTCTGGCGTACGACACCCTGACCGTCGCCGCGTCTGTGGTGGTCGCCGTCGCCGCGGCCACGATCGCCCTGTGGGCGGCGGTCTCCGTCCGGGGCCTGTGGGCCGGTCTCGGCGCCGGCCTGGTCATGGGCGTGGCGGTGAGCGGCATGCACTACACCGGCATGGCGGCCGTCAGCGTCCATCTGCACGGCGTGACCGCGGGCACGGGCGACGACCCCGCCGCGCTGCTCATCCCCATGCTGATCGGTCCCGTGATCTTCCTGGTACTGGCGGGGGTGGTGGTGATGTTCGACCCGCTCCTGATGCTGGGAGAGCCGGACCGCGGGGCGCCCTCCGCCGTTGACCTGCGTCCGGGGGTGCCGGCCCAGCGGACGGGGAGCCCGTCCGGGTACCGGTCGCCCGGCTGGGCGGTCGAGAGGGGCGAGCGGCACCGGTCCGACAGCTGGTGACCACGGCGGCCGCCCGGCGGGGGCGATTCCCGGGGGCGCCGGCCTGATCCGGCCCGATCCGGCCTGATCCACAGGACGGACCCGAGCCCGGTTGTCAGTGGGGGGTCGTACCGTTGGATCCATGCGGCCCGTTTCCAAGATCGAACGTACGGTGGCGCCCTTCGAGGTCGTCAGTCCCTTTCAGCCCAGTGGCGACCAGCCCGCGGCCATCGCCGACCTGGAGCGCCGTATCCGCGCGGGTGAGGACGATGTCGTGCTGCTCGGCGCGACCGGCACCGGCAAGTCGGCGACGACCGCCTGGATGATCGAGAAGCTCCAGCGCCCCACCCTGGTGATGGCGCCGAACAAGACGCTGGCCGCCCAGCTGGCGAACGAGTTCCGCGAGCTCCTGCCGAACAACGCCGTCGAGTACTTCGTCTCGTACTACGACTACTACCAGCCCGAGGCCTACGTCCCGCAGTCGGACACCTACATCGAGAAGGACTCCTCGATCAACGAAGAGGTCGAGCGGCTGCGCCACTCCGCGACCAATTCGCTGCTCACCCGGCGTGATGTGATCGTCGTCGCCTCCGTCTCGTGCATCTACGGCCTCGGCACCCCGCAGGAGTACGTCGACCGCATGGTGCAGCTCAAGGTCGGCGAGGAGATCGACCGCGACCAGCTGCTGCGCCGCTTCGTCGACATCCAGTACACGCGCAACGACACGGCGTTCCAGCGCGGCACCTTCCGGGTCCGCGGCGACACCATCGAGATCTTCCCGGTCTACGAGGAGCTCGCGGTCCGCATCGAGATGTTCGGCGACGAGATCGAGGCGCTCTCCACCCTCCACCCGCTCACCGGCGAGATCATCAGCGAGGACCAGTCGCTCTACGTGTTCCCGGCGACGCACTACGTGGCGGGCCCCGAGCGCATGGAGAAGGCGGTCAACGGCATCGAGGCCGAGCTGGAGCAGCGGCTGGCAGAGCTGGACAAGCAGGGCAAGCTCCTGGAGTCGCAGCGGCTGCGGATGCGCACCACCTACGACCTGGAGATGATGCGCCAGATCGGCTCCTGCTCGGGCATCGAGAACTACTCGATGCACTTCGACGACCGCGGACCCGGCTCGCCGCCCAACACCCTTCTCGACTACTTCCCCGAGGACTTCCTCCTCGTCATCGACGAGTCGCACGTCACCGTTCCGCAGATCGGCGCGATGTACGAGGGCGATGCGTCCCGCAAGCGGACCCTGGTCGACCACGGCTTCCGGCTGCCCTCCGCGCTCGACAACCGCCCGCTGAAGTGGGAGGAGTTCAAGGAGCGGACCGGTCAGACCGTGTACCTGTCGGCCACCCCCGGCGCGTACGAACTCTCCCGCGGCGACGGATTCGTGGAGCAGATCATCCGCCCCACCGGACTCGTCGACCCGGAGGTCGTCGTCAAGCCGACCGAGGGCCAGATCGACGACCTGGTGCACGAGATCCGGCTGCGCACCGAGAAGAACGAGCGGGTCCTCGTCACCACCCTCACCAAGAAGATGGCCGAGGACCTCACCGACTACTTCCTCGAACTGGGCATCCAGGTCCGCTATCTGCACAGCGACGTCGACACCCTGCGCCGCGTCGAGCTGCTGCGCGAGCTGCGCGCCGGTGAGTACGACGTCCTGGTCGGCATCAACCTCCTGCGGGAGGGCCTCGACCTCCCCGAGGTGTCCCTGGTGGCGATCCTCGACGCCGACAAGGAGGGCTTCCTGCGCTCCGGCACCTCGCTGATCCAGACCATCGGCCGCGCGGCGCGCAACGTCTCCGGCCAGGTCCACATGTACGCGGACAAGGTCACCCCGGCGATGGAGAAGGCCATCGAGGAGACCAACCGCCGCCGGGAGAAGCAGATCGCGTACAACACGGAGCGGGGCATCGACCCGCAGCCGCTGCGCAAGAAGATCAACGACATCGTCGCCACCATCGCACGCGAGGAGGTCGACACCGAGCAGTTGCTCGGCACCGGCTACCGGCAGGCGAAGGCCGAGAAGCCGGGCAAGGGCGCCAAGGCTCCGGTCCCCGCGCTCGGCGGCAAGGCGGGCAGGAAGGGCGAGGTGCTGAGCGACCGGCCCGCCGCCGAACTGGCCGGAATCATCGAGGAGATGACCGACCGGATGCGCGCGGCCGCCGCGGACCTTCAGTTCGAGGTCGCGGCCCGGCTGCGCGACGAGGTCGGCGAGTTGAAGAAGGAGCTCCGTCAGATGAAGGAGGCGGGTCTGGCCTGAGCCGCCTCCACCGGCGGGTCACCACCCCGCTCACCAGGTGTGCGGCAGCCCTCGCACACCTGGTGATTCGTCTGGTGTGTTGCAAGACCGACACAAAATCGAGCCATTTGTGCTGCACCGTTGACGCAACTGCGTAGGGTGCTGGGAAGCCGCGCGTTGGGCGGCGGAATTCAGGGAGAAGGGGACAGCGCGTGACGGTCAACATGACCAAGGGTCAGGCCATCAGCCTGCAGAAGAGCGACGGGGGCACCCTCACGGCTGTACGGATGGGGCTCGGCTGGCAGGCGGCGCCCCGGCGCGGTCTGTTCGGCTCGCGCACCAGGGAGATCGATCTGGATGCCTCGGCGGTGCTGTTCGCCGACAAGCAGCCGGTGGACGTGGTCTTCTTCCGTCACCTGGTCAGCGACGACGGTTCGGTGAAGCACACCGGTGACAACCTGGTCGGCGGGGCGGGTTCGGGCGGCGACGACGAGGCGATCCTCGTCGATCTTCAGCGAGTGCCGGTCCACATCGACCAGATCGTCTTCACGGTGAACTCCTTCACCGGCCAGACGTTCCAGGAAGTGCAGAACGCCTTCTGCCGCATCGTCGACGAGACGAACGGCCAGGAGCTCGCCCGCTACACGCTCGACGGCGGTGGCCAGTACACCGCCCAGATCATGGCGAAGGTGCACCGCGCGGGCTCGGGCTGGCAGATGACGGCCCTCGGCAACCCCGCCAACGGCCGCACCTTCCAGGACCTGATGCCGTCGATCCTGCCGCACCTGTAAGCACGGCTCGCACGGACGACGCAGCTCCCGGAGGCATGAGGCCGCCGGGAGCTGCACCGATTGGCACCACCGCTCAGCACCGACCACAGCACGAGGGGACAAGGCGATGACGGCCGAGCTGGTCCGGGGGCAGAACCATCCACTGCCCGACGCCCGCCTGGAGATACGGGTGTCGGCCGGACACCCGGTCGTGGCCTGCGCGACCTGCGCCGACGAGCGGGGCGCCGTCCGGGACGACTGGATCGCCCACCCCGGAGCGCCCACCGTCCACGGCGTCGAGGTGCCCCGCCGGGCCACCGAGGCGCCCCGCTTCGCCGTCGACCTGTCGGCGGTGCCTGCGGCCGTCCACCGGCTCAACATCCTGCTCGCGCTCCCCGAAGGCACCGGCGGGCCGGCCCAGTTCGGCGCCACGGCCGCCCCGTTCCTCGCCGTCGTCGCCGAGGACGGCAGCGAGGTGGCCAGCTTCACCATCACCGGTCTGGACACCGAGACGGCCGTTGTCGCCGTCGAGGTCTACCGCCGCCAGGGCGCCTGGAAGGTGCGCGCCATGGGCCAGGGGTACGCGGGCGGGCTCGCCCAGCTCCTCGGCGACCAGGGACTGGCCACGGCCCGTGAGAAGGCCGCCGAGATCCAGGCCACCGCCGCACCGCGCACTCCGCGGACCGCGCCCGCGCCGCTGAACACCCGCGGCGCCGACGGCGCCTACACCCGCCCGGCCTCCGGCCAGACCTCCGCGGTGGACCCGACGGCCGCGGACGGTCTCGGGGCCGGCGGCGGACAGGCCCCGCCACCCGCCGACCCCCAGCACGCCACCACCCCCGACGCCCCGCCGGGATCCGGCGGGCCCATCGACTACGCCCACCCGCGTCGCCGCTCGGCCCCGCCCCCGCCGCCTCCGACCGCGCCGGCCGCCGAGCCCGGGCAGCCCGCCCGTCCCGTCGCCGGCGATGCCACCGGCTGGTCCATGGAGGAGCGGCTCTACAACCAGATCTGGGGGATGTTCGAGGACCTGGCCCGCTCGGTCGCCGCCTACCGCAGCGCGGTCGAGTTCGCCGAGAACCGCCTCGACCAGGAACTGGACCGGGCCCTGTCGGACCCGCGCAACCGTATCGGCGGCGCCGGGGACACCGCCCGTGCGGCGGCCCGCGCCAAGTGCGAGGAGCTGACGACCCAGGCGCGCCAGGCACTCGACCGGGACCTGGCCCAGCTGTCGGCCGAGTCCGATGTCGTCGAGCCGGCCCTGCCGCCGGCCTTCGCCCGCTGGGACAACCCTGTCTGGCACGCCTACCGCGTGCCCATGGAGATCCCGATGGCCCTGCGCCTCGGTGATCTCCAGCTGCCCGAGACGCCGGAGCTGCGCATCCCGTTCCTGATCAGACTGCCGCTGGAGCGCGGCTTGTGGGTGGACAGCGGACGCACCGGCTCCGAGGCCGCGATGATGCTGGACGAGGGCCAGCTGCGGAAGCTCGCCATGGACTGCGCGGTCTCCCACGCGGCCCGGCTGCTCGGGGTCTACCCGCCCGGCGAGTTCACCGTCCACGTCATCGACCCCGCCCGTACGGCAGCGGCCTCGCTCGCCCCGCTGGTCGAGTCGGGCGCGCTCGCCGGACCGCCCGCGACCGGCGCGCAGGGGGTGAGCGACACGCTCGCCAAGCTCACCCAGCGGGTGGACCTGGTGACGATGGCGGTGCGCGGCGGCGCGGCCGACGCCCTCCCGCCCGACCTGGACACCGGCGAGCAGCTGCTGATCGTCAACGACTTCCCGCACGGCTTCGACGACCGGGCCGTCACCCAGTTGCGCTACCTCGCCGACGAGGGTCCGGCGGTCGGGGTGCATCTGATGATGGTCGCGGACCGCGAGGACGCGAGCGCCTACGGGCCGGTGCTGGACCCGCTGTGGCGCTCCCTGCTGCGGATCACGCCCGTGCCGGACGATCACCTCGCCGACCCCTGGGTCCGGCACGCCTGGACGTACCAGCCGCTGACGGTCCCGCCGGGCAGCGCGGTACTGCGTCAGGTGCTGGACGCGGTGACCGCCGCTCGGCGCAACTGGGGCCGCTGACCTGCTGATTTGAAGCGTCCTTTACCCTGCGCTTTACCTTTACTTGGTGATTCCTGTACTCTCCTTTTGAACGGAGGGGAGTACTCCCGACTGCGGCGTGCCCGTCAATACGGACCGATTCACAGGTCCCGGGGCGCCGGCCGGAGCGGCAAGGACCGCTCGGGTGGAGGAGACCTCCGGCAGCGACGACGCTGATCAGTAGCCGTACGAAGCCGGAGGCGCAGTGGACGTTTCATTGAACATCTGGTTGCTGACCATTCTTGGTCTGTCAGCCCTCATCGCCGTGGACTTCTTCATCGGGCGCAAGCCCCATGACGTGTCCATCAAGGAAGCCGGAATCTGGACGATCGTCTGGATCGTCCTCGCCGCTCTGTTCGGCCTCGGCCTGCTGATGGCGGGCGAGAGCCAGGCGTCCGGCGAGTTCTTCGCGGGCTTCATCACCGAGAAATCGCTCAGCGTCGACAACCTCTTCGTCTTCGTCCTGATCATGGCGAAGTTCTCGGTGCCCTCACACCTCCAGCAGCGGGTGCTGCTCATCGGTGTGCTGATCGCCCTGGTCCTGCGAGCGATCTTCATCGCCGCCGGTGCCGCGATCATCGCCAGCTTCTCCTGGGTCTTCTACATCTTCGGCGCGTTCCTGATCTACACCGCCTGGAAGCTCATCCAGGAGGCGCGGGCCGACGACGAGGACGAGGAGTTCGAGGAGAACCGCCTCCTGAAGTCCATCGAGAAGAAGTTCGGCGTCGCCGACAAGTACCACGGCACGAAGCTCTTCATCCGCAACAACGGCAAGCGCGTCCTGACCCCCCTGATGGTGGTCATGCTGGCCATCGGCACCACCGACGTGCTGTTCGCGCTGGACTCGATCCCGGCGATCTTCGGCCTCACCCAGGACCCGTACATCGTCTTCGCCGCCAATGCCTTCGCCCTGATGGGTCTGCGGCAGCTGTACTTCCTGATCGGCGGACTGCTGAGGAAGCTGGTCCACCTCAGCTACGGCCTGTCGGTGATCCTCGGCTTCATCGGCGTGAAACTGGTGTTGCACGCACTGCACGAGAGCGGGGTGCATGTCCCCGAGATCTCGATCCCGGTCTCGCTGGCGGTCATCTGCGGCGTGCTGATCATCACCACGATCACCAGCCTCATCGCCTCCAAGAGGCAGTCCGAGCGCGAGGCGGCCCAGACGCCGGAGTCGCCGGAGAAGGACAGCATCGGGGCCTGACGGACCTGATGAACGGTGGGCGGGGACAGCGGCTGCTGTCCCCGCCCACCGGCGTTTCCGTGCCCACCGGCGTTCCCTCGGTCCCGGCCTTCGCCGAGTCAGTACGTCACCGTGATACGCCGGGCCGGCCCGTCCACCCGGACGTGCCCGCCGTAGGGAATGATCAGCTGCGGATCGGTGTGTCCGAGGTCGACGTCGAAGACGGCCATGATGTCCGGCGCGTAGACCTCCAGCGCGCGCAGCACCGCCTCGCGCTGGTCGCGCGCGTACCGGGCCCGCTCCGCCAGGCCGCCGGGCCGGTCGAAGGACCAGGTCTTGGCCCGGCCCATCAGCAGCGCGTCGAAGCGCTCCAGGAGTCCCCGCTCGCCCATGGCACGCAGGATCCGGAACACCTCCTCGGCCGACGGCAGTTCCTCGTCGGTCTCCAGCACCAGCACTCCGCCGTCGTACGCCGAGAGGTCGGAGCTGATCTCGCGGTCCGCCATCAACAGCCAGGACAGCACCGAGAGATTCCCGCCCCACGAACGCCCCTCGACGACGTGCTCGGGCCCGTGCCACCACCAGCCGCCGCCCGGATCCGTCTCCGGCTCGGCCTCGAACGTCGCCGGATCCGCCCAGTCTCGGTCGACGACCCGGAACCGGTCGGCGGCGCGGAGTTCGTACGGACCCGAGGTGAACAGGGCGGCCCGCATTGAGTCGGCGGTCAGCGGCTCCATGGCTCCCGGTCGGCCCAGCTCGACCATCACGCTGCCGCCGTGGTAGCTGACGATGCCGGTGTTCCAGAGGTAGCAGTGCAGGGCCGTGTTGTCGCTGTACCCGAAGAAGGGCTTCGGGTTCGCCCGGATCAACTCCCGGTCCAGATACGGCAGCACGGTGATCTGGTCGTCCCCGCCGATGCTCGCGATGACGGCCGTGATGCCGGGATCCGCGAAGGCCGCGTGGATGTCGCGGGCCCGCTCCCGCGGCGACGAGCCCATCCTGCGGGTCGTCGGGTACTCGACCGGAACGAGCCCGAAGTCGTCGCGCAGCCGGGCGAGACCGAGTTCGAACGGCAGCGGCAGCAGTCCCGGAAGTCCGCTGGAGGGCGAGAGGACCGCGATCCGGTCGCCGGGACGGGGCTTGGGAGGGTGGACGGGCTGCGTCATGGCCCGGAGGTTAGCCGTGCGCCGCCATCGGGCGACAACGGTTTCTCGCCGGACGCGGACCGAGGTGTACGGCATTCGGTATGGCAGTCGGGAAACGGATCGACGCGTACCGCGGCCCGGAAGCGGACCACGCGAACCGCCGCCCGGACGCGGACTCTTCCCCACCTCCGCCCCCGACATGGAGCGACGCGTACCGCCGCCCGGACGCGGACCGACCCGCACACGCGCCGCGACCCCGTCCCCATCGCCGCCCGGGCGCCGGAACTCCCCAACAGCTGTGCGTTCACCAGCCGCGTCGGCGCCACTCCGCCAGGTGCGGCCGCTCGTCGCCGAGCGTCGTGTCCTTGCCGTGGCCCGGATACACCCACGTCTCGTCCGGCAGCGGCCCGAAGAGCTTCTCCTCGACACCGTCGATCAGGCTCTGGAACGCCACCGGGTCCTTGCGGGTGTTGCCCACCCCGCCGGGAAAGAGGCAGTCGCCGGTGAAGATGTGCGGGTGTCCGTGCGGGTCGTCGTAGACCAGGACGATCGACCCCGGCGTGTGGCCCACCAGATGCCGGGCGGTCAGCTCGACCCGGCCGACGCGGATGACGTCGCCGTCCTCGACCTGTACGTCCGTGGCGACGGGAATGCCCTCGGCGTCGAAGCGCCCCGCATAGGTCCGCGCGCCCGTCGCCGCGACCACATCGGAGAGTGCCTGCCAGTGGTCGCCGTGGCGGTGCGTGGTGACCACCGAGGCGATGGAGTCGTCGCCGATCAGCCGGAGCAGCGTCTCCGGCTCGTTCGCCGCGTCGATCAGCAACTGCTCGTCCGTGGCGCGGCAGCGCAGCAGAAAAGCGTTGTTGTCCATCGGACCGACGGCGACCTTGGAGATCATCAGGTCCGTCAGTTCGTGAACGTCCGCAGCGCCGCCGACCTTCACCACTCCGCTGTACGTCATGGAGATCAGCCTATAGCGGGGGCAGCGCGGGGAGCAGGGCTCCCGCGGTGTCCAGGGCGGCCCCGTCCCGGCGGCCGGCGAGCCAGCCCACGAGCGCGGCCGCGGGGCCGGAGACGGTGACCGGGGCGCCGTCGGTACCACCGGTGTGCCACTCGCCACCGGAGCCGTCCGTCGCGACGATCCGGGTCGGGGGGACGTCCGGCCGGCCGGAGAACCGCTGCGCGAGGAAGTCGATCTCCCGGGCGGTGAACTCCTCCGAAAGGTCCTCGAGCTCGTAGCCCACGTCGAGGTCCACATGGTGCAGCTCGACCTCGACGAGGCGGCGGAAGGGGACCCGGGCGGCGGCGTCGGTGACGCCGTTGCGCAGCTGGACCGTGCGCCGCCAGTCGGCGGGGAGCGAGCCCACGGCCTCCAGGCGGGCCGCGCTGTCGCGCAGGTCGGCGAGCTGGACGTCCAGCGGGCGCGGGGCGTCCCGCTCGATGTCGGCCTCGCGCGCCTCGGCGCTCGCGTACATCGGACGGCCTTCGAGAATATTTACGATCGCGTCGGCGTTACGGGATACATGAGCAAGGACATGTCCGCGGCTCCAGCCCGGTAGCCGTGACGGACCGGCGAGGGCGGCGTTGTCCAAGGAGTCGACTGCGGTGAGCAGCCGCTCGGTCGCTTCACGTACAGATGCCAGGTCGCGCAGGGGATCGATCATGAGGCCGACGATAGCCCGGCCACACGTTCGGGTGAAGGTGGCTGAGCGCGGTCTGAAATCGAATGCACGTGCTATAGCCTGGTCCGAGGCATCCTTGCTTGTCTGGCATTCATCGATCTGGCGCCCTCCGTAGGCTGGAACAGTCTGGGACGGGGGCCGGTGCCCCCGCTTCTCTGAAGAAAGGTGCGGACCCGGCGTGGCCGACCGTCTCATCGTTCGTGGCGCTCGCGAGCACAATCTCAAGAACGTTTCGCTCGACCTCCCCCGTGACTCCCTCATCGTCTTCACGGGGCTCTCCGGGTCGGGCAAGTCCTCGCTCGCCTTCGACACGATCTTCGCCGAGGGCCAGCGCCGGTACGTGGAATCCCTGTCGTCGTACGCCCGCCAGTTCCTCGGTCAGATGGACAAGCCGGACGTCGACTTCATCGAGGGTCTCTCCCCGGCCGTCTCCATCGACCAGAAGTCGACCTCGCGCAACCCGCGCTCGACGGTCGGCACCATCACCGAGGTCTACGACTACCTCCGCCTGCTGTTCGCGCGGATCGGCAAGCCGCACTGTCCCGAGTGCGGCCGCCCCATCACGCGCCAGTCGCCGCAGGCCATCGTCGACAGGGTGCTCGAGCTTCCCGAGGGCAGCCGCTTCCAGGTGCTCTCGCCGCTGGTGCGCGAACGCAAGGGCGAGTTCGTCGACCTCTTCTCCGATCTCCAGACCAAGGGATACAGCCGCGCCCGGGTCGACGGGCAGACGATCCAGCTCGCCGAGCCGCCGACGCTGAAGAAGCAGGAGAAGCACACCATCGAGGTGGTCATCGACCGCCTCACGGTCAAGGACAGCGCCAAGCGCCGGCTGACGGACTCCGTGGAGACCGCGCTCGGCCTCTCCGGCGGCATGGTCGTGCTCGACTTCGTCGACCTCCCCGAGGACGACCCCGAGCGCGAGCGGATGTACTCGGAGCACCTGTACTGCCCGTACGACGACCTGTCCTTCGAGGAGCTCGAGCCGCGCTCGTTCTCCTTCAACTCGCCCTTCGGCGCCTGCCCCGACTGCACCGGCATCGGCACGCGCATGGAGGTCGACCCCGAGCTGATCGTCCCGGACGAGGAGAAGTCCCTCGACGAGGGTGCGATCCACCCCTGGTCGCACGGCCACACCAAGGAGTACTTCGGCCGGCTGATCGGCGGGCTCGCCCAGGCGCTCGGGTTCTCCACCGACATGCCCTGGGGCGGACTGCCGCAGCGTGCCAAGAAGGCCCTGCTGTACGGCCACAAGACCCAGGTCGAGGTCCGCTACCGCAACAGGTACGGCAGGGAGCGCGCGTACACCACGCCCGCCTTCGAAGGCGCGGTGCAGTTCGTCAAGCGGCGGCATCAGGAGGCCGAGAGCGACTCCAGCAGGGAGCGCTTCGAGGGCTACATGCGCGAAGTCCCCTGTCCCACCTGCCAGGGCACCCGGCTGAAGCCGATCGTCCTCGCGGTGACGGTGATGGAGAAGTCCATCGCCGACGTCTCCGCGATGTCGATCAGCGAGTGCGCCGAGTTCCTCGGCCGTCTGACGCTGAACGCCCGGGACAAGAAGATCGCCGAGCGGGTGCTCAAGGAGGTCAACGAGCGGTTGCGGTTCCTGGTCGACGTCGGCCTGGACTACCTCTCGCTGAACCGCGCGGCCGGCACCCTCTCCGGCGGCGAGGCCCAGCGCATCCGGCTCGCCACCCAGATCGGCTCCGGACTCGTCGGTGTGCTGTACGTCCTGGACGAGCCGTCCATCGGTCTGCACCAGCGTGACAACCACCGGCTCATCGAGACCCTCGTCCGGCTCCGTGACATGGGAAACACCCTCATCGTCGTCGAGCACGACGAGGACACCATCAAGGTGGCCGACTGGGTCGTCGACATCGGTCCGGGCGCCGGCGAGCACGGCGGCAAGGTCGTGCACTCGGGCTCGCTCAAGGATCTGCTCGCCAACAAGGCGTCGATCACCGGTCAGTACCTCGCCGGGAAGCGGTCCATCCCGACCCCCGACATCCGTCGGCCCATGGACCCGGGACGGCAGCTCACCGTCCACGGCGCCCGTGAGAACAACCTGCGGGACATCGACGTCTCCTTCCCGCTCGGTGTCCTGACCGCCGTCACCGGTGTCTCCGGCTCCGGCAAGTCGACCCTGGTCAACGACATCCTCTACACGCACCTGGCGCGTGAGCTGAACGGCGCCAAGTCGGTGCCCGGCCGGCACACCCGCGTCGACGGCGACGACCTCGTCGACAAGGTCGTGCATGTCGACCAGTCGCCGATCGGCCGCACCCCGCGGTCGAACCCGGCGACGTACACCGGTGTCTTCGACCATGTCCGCAGGCTCTTCGCCGAGACGATGGAGGCCAAGGTCCGGGGCTACCTCCCCGGCCGGTTCTCCTTCAACGTCAAGGGCGGCCGCTGCGAGAACTGCTCGGGCGACGGCACCATCAAGATCGAGATGAACTTCCTTCCGGACGTCTACGTCCCGTGCGAGGTCTGCCACGGTGCGCGCTACAACCGGGAGACCCTGGAGGTCCACTACAAGGGCAAGTCCATCGCCGAGGTGCTGGACATGCCGATCGAGGAGGCCTTGGACTTCTTCGAGGCCGTCCCGACGATCTCCCGTCATCTGCGCACGCTCAACGAGGTCGGTCTCGGATACGTCCGGCTCGGCCAGTCCGCGCCGACGCTCTCCGGCGGTGAGGCCCAGCGGGTGAAGCTGGCGTCCGAGCTCCAGAAGCGCTCGACGGGCAGCACGGTGTACGTGCTCGACGAGCCGACGACCGGTCTGCACTTCGAGGACATCAGCAAGCTGATCAACGTGCTGTCCGGATTGGTCGACAAGGGCAACACGGTCATCGTCATCGAGCACAACCTCGATGTGATCAAGACCGCGGACTGGGTCGTCGACATGGGACCGGAAGGCGGCAGCGGCGGCGGACTCGTCATCGCGGAAGGCACTCCGGAGCAGATCGCCGGGGTCCCGACCAGCCACACCGGCAAGTTCCTGCGGGACATCCTGGACACGGAGCGGATCAGCGACGCGGTGGTGCCGCAGGCGCGCTCGGGCACCAGGAAGAAGGCCGCGGCGAAGAAGCCCGCGACCACGGCCGCCGCGAACTCGGTCCCCACCGTGAAGGCACCCGTCACCAAGAACACCGCGAAGAAGGCGGTGGCCAAGAAGACGGCGGCGAAGAAGACGGCGGCCCGCGCCCGCAAGGCCTGAGCACCGTAGTCGACAGCGTCATCGGTCTCTCCCCGAGCCATCGGGGGGAGACCGATCTCGTTCGGTCCGTGTGCGGCCTTCCGCCCGCGTGCGGAATCCCGGCCGCGTCGGGCGTCCCGCCCGCGTTCGATCCCCGACGGCTCGTCAGTCCCGGCGCAGTTCCCAGGCGTAGGGCGGCTCCGCCCCCGTACGGGAGCAGGTCACCGCCGCCGCTCGTGCCGCGAAGTCCAGCACCGCACGCCAGCCCTCCGCGTCCAACCGGGCCATGCCGTCCGCCGACAGGGCGTCCCGGGCCGCGAGGCCGTGCAGCAGGGCCGCGTTCACCGTGTCGCCCGCGCCGATGGTGTCGGCGACGCGCACCTGTGTCGCGGGCACGGAGACCTCCGTCCCGGTCCGCGTCCGCACCCTCATGCCCTCGTCGCCCCGCGTCAGCACCACCGCCGCCGGGCCCTCGGGCACACCGCCCAGCCAGCGGGCGTCGTCCTCCGAGAGCTTCAGCAGCGACACCGACGGCAGCCAGTCGGCGAACCGCGCACGGTAGGCGTCCGGGTCCGGGATCAGCCCCGGCCTGATGTTCGGGTCGAGCAGCGTGAACAGCCCGCGCTCCGCCTCCCGCCGCAGCAGTGCCTCGTACGCGCTCGCGCCCGGCTCCAGGACCAGCGAGCAGGTGCCGAACGCCACCGCCCGTGCCGCGTCCGGCAGCTGGAGCGGCAGTTCGAACAGCCGGTCGGCGCTGCCCTCGGCGTAGAAGCCGTAGCCGGCGGAGCCGTCCGCGCCGAGGGACGCGACCGCCAGCGTCGTCGGCTCCGGACCGCGCGCCACCAGCCCGGTGTCGACACCCGCGTCCCGTAGGCCGGCCAGCAGTGCCTCCCCGAAGCCGTCCGTGGACATCCGGGAGCAGAAGGCGGCGCGCGCGCCGAGGCGCCCCAGCGCCACAGCGGTGTTGTACGGTCCGCCGCCGAGGCGAGGCAGCAGCATCGGCAGGGGCTCGCCGTCCCCGTGCGGGACCAGGTCGATCAGGGATTCACCGGCGACGACGATCACGGCCCAGAACGTAACTCATAACCACGGCCGGGGGGAGGCATCCCGCCCTCGGGGCCGCGGGTACGCGCCGGTATTGTCGGGTCTGTCGCAAGCCCTGCGACCGATGCTCTGATCTGTGGAGTCTGCATGTCCGGCCACCCCTCAGCCGCCCGCCGCACCGTGCTGAAAGGCGCCGCCCTCGCCGGGGCCGCCGGCCTCGGGGTCGCCGCCTGCTCGACCGAGTCCAAGCTCGGCCACGCGGAGAACCCCACCCCGACCGCGCCCGTCGACCTCGGCGCGGCCGACGCCGTGCCGGTCGGTGGTGCCAAGCTCTACCGCGAGCAGCGCCTGATCGTGAGCTGCCCGGCCGCGGGCCAGTACCGGGCGTTCAGCGCCCAGTGCACCCACGCCGGCTGCGTCCTCGACAAGGTCGAAGGCACCGAGGGCAACTGCCCGTGCCACGGCAGCCGCTTCGACGTGACCACCGGCAAGGCGCTCCAGGGCCCGGCGACCGTGCCGCTGCCCGAGGTGCCGGTCACCGCCAAGGACGGAAAGCTGGTCGCGGGGCCGAGCGCGTAAGACGTCCGGCACCGGCCACCGGCCGGATGGTCGACCTGTCCGGGCTCACTCCCAGTCCCAGTCGATCCCGAGGATCCCGGGCCGCACACCCTGCTCGACCAGATGCACCGTCCGGTGCCTGCCGCTGAGCGGCAGAGCCGTCCGGGCGCCCCGCGGCGCACCCGTGGTGGCCTGGGCGAACCGGCGGCACCGGGCCGGCAGGGCCCCTTCGTCGAACCGGACCTGAAGGACGTACTGCCCGCCCGCGAAGGTGAAGCCGCGGACGTACTCACTGCTGGGGCCGCCGGTGCCGTCCTCGAAGCCGTAGCCGAAGAGATACGTCTCACCCGTCCGCAGCCGGGCGTCGAAGAGCAGTTCCGCGACGATGATCCCGGTCTCGCGGTGCCAGCGGACCCGGCCGGTACGGCAGTTCTCCAGGGCGCTCACCCGGACCAGCGCCGGGTCGCAGCCCGGGTCCCCGTGGTGGACGGCCAGATAGCGGTCGACGCCGTCACGGTGGGCGCGGACGACATGCTGCGAATCCCGGCCCACCAGCTCCCGCCCGGCGCCGATCCGCACCCGCTCGTGGTGTCCCACGGTGTGCAGCCCGGCGTCCGCCGGCGTCTCCATGTCGGCGAGCAGCCGCTCCACGACACCGGACACCTCGGCCAGGGAGCGGTGGGAACGTCCGGCGGGACGTTCGACGTCGAGGCCCGCGCCGTGCTCGCCGACGCCGAGGAGCCGGGTCAGTGAGTTGCCGGGCAGCTCCAGCACCTCCTCCAGCGCGCGTACCGCCCGCAGCGACTCCGGACGCTGCGGCCGGCGGGCGCCCTGCTGCCAGTAACTGAGGCTGGTCACCCCGACCTTGATGCCGCGGTGGGCGAGATGGTGCTGCACCCGCTGGAGCGGCAGTCCGCGCACCGCGAGGGCGGCCCGCAGCGCCAGATGGAACGGCCCGGTGTGCAGCACCTGTGCCAGATCGGCGGTATCAAGGTCGGGGCGACCCATGGAACCTCCAGCGGCTTCGGGGTACGGCTGCGCGGCCTGCGACGGCCCGGATGAACGGTCGGGACGGGAACGGGGCGCCGTGAGCGGGCGGCCCGGCCGTCCGGCCGGGGCGGGGGAGGTGTTCACATCCCGGTCGCGCGTTCACAGTCCCGTGTCCACCGCATTGAAGCGGGTTGACCTATCCGCGACAAGGATTCGGGCACAACCGCAGGGTCCCCGGACGCGCTCCGTCCCCCTTGCGCACGCGCCGTGCCGGCAGCCTCTCGCACGGTGAGCGGAGCGCGTCCCGGGGCGAGCCGCGCCGGACGCCGTAGCGGCACCTGAGAGCCGCTGGAGCCTCCTGCCCGGTGCACGCCCGCGCGCCCCGCGGTGTCACCCTCCGCCAGTAGGGTGGTCGGCATGGCAGACCCCTCCAGCTACCGTCCCAAGCCGGGAGAGATCCCCGACTCGCCGGGGGTCTACCGGTTCCGCGACGATCACCGCCGGGTGATCTACGTCGGGAAGGCGAAAAGCCTCCGCCAGCGCCTCGCCAGCTACTTCCAGGACCTGGCGAATCTGCACCCGCGCACGGCGACGATGGTCACCACCGCGTCCTCCGTCGAGTGGACCGTCGTCTCCACCGAGGTCGAGGCGCTCCAGCTGGAGTACTCCTGGATCAAGGAGTACGACCCGCGGTTCAACGTCAAGTACCGGGACGACAAGAGCTACCCCTATCTCGCGGTCACGCTCAACGAGGAGTTCCCGCGCGTCCAGGTGATGCGCGGTGCCAAGCGCAAGGGCGTGCGGTACTTCGGTCCGTACGGCCACGCCTGGGCGATCCGCGAGACCGTCGACCTGATGCTGCGTGTCTTCCCCGTACGCACCTGCTCCGCCGGCGTCTTCAGGAACCATCAGCAGAAGGGCCGGCCCTGTCTGCTCGGCTACATCGGCAAGTGCTCCGCGCCCTGCGTCGGCCGGGTCACGCCCGAGGAGCACCGCGAACTGGCCGACGAGTTCTGCGACTTCATGGCCGGCCGCACCGGCACCTACATCCGCCGCCTGGAGCGGCAGATGACCGACGCGGCCGAGGAGATGGAGTACGAGCGTGCGGCCCGGCTGCGGGACGACATAGGGGCGCTCCGGCGCGCCCTGGAGAAGAACGCCGTCGTGCTCGCCGACGCCACCGACGCCGACGTGATCGCGGTCGCCGAGGACGAGCTGGAAGCGGCCGTGCAGATCTTCCACGTCCGCGGCGGCCGGGTGCGCGGACAGCGCGGCTGGGTCACCGACAAGGTCGAGGCCGTCGACACCGCAGGGCTCGTCGAGCACGCGCTCCAGCAGCTGTACGGCGAGGAGAGCGGCGACGCGGTGCCCAAGGAGGTCCTCGTCCCCGCCCTCCCCGACGACTCGGACGCCGTCAGCCAGTGGCTCGGCCAGCGCCGGGGGTCGAACGTCTCCCTGCGCATCCCCCAGCGCGGGGACAAGAAGGACCTGATGGCGACGGTCCAGCGCAACGCGCTCCAGGCGCTGGGCCTGCACAAGACCAAGCGCGCCAGCGACCTCACCACCCGCTCACGCGCCCTGGAGGAGATCGCGGAGGCCCTCGGGCTGGACTCGGCGCCGCTGCGGATCGAGTGCTTCGACATCTCCCACCTCCAGGGCGAGGACGTCGTGGCCTCGATGGTGGTCTTCGAGGACGGCCTGGCACGCAAGAGCGAGTACCGCCGCTTCCAGATCAAGACCTTCGAGGGCCAGGACGACGTCCGGTCCATGCACGAGGTGATCAGCCGGCGCTTCCGCCGCTATCTCGCGGAGAAGGACAGGACCGGCGAGTGGATCGGCGAGGACGCGCCCGCCGAGGACGACGGGAAGCCCAAGCGATTCGCTTACCCGCCGCAGCTCGTCGTCGTCGACGGCGGAAAGCCGCAGGTGGCCGCCGCCCAGCGCGCGCTCGACGAGCTGGGCATCGACGACGTGGCGGTCTGCGGACTGGCCAAGCGGCTGGAAGAGGTCTGGCTGCCGCGTGAGGACGACCCGGTGATCCTGCCGCGTTCCAGCGAGGGGCTCTACCTCCTTCAGCGCGTCCGGGACACCGCCCACGACTTCGCCATCCGCTACCAGCGCTCCAAGCGGACCAAGCGCATCAGGACCAGCCCGCTGGACGCGGTGCCCGGTCTGGGCGAGACCCGCAAACAGGCGCTGATCAAGCATTTCGGGTCGGTCAAGCGGCTGCGACAGGCGACAATCGAGCAGATCTGCGAGGTTCCCGGCATGGGCCGCAAGACGGCGGAATCCGTGGTGGTGGCCCTTGCCCAGGCGGCTCCGGCCGTCCCTGCCGTGAATACGGCAACAGGAGAGATCATGGAAGAGAACGACGGGGGCAGTACGACATGACCGAGCACGACGGAGACGGAGCAGACGTGAGTACGGGCACCACGATCGAGCCCGGCGGTGCCGCGGACGCGGCCATCCCCGAGCTGGTGATCATCTCCGGTATGTCCGGCGCCGGGCGCAGCACGGCGGCCAAGTGTCTGGAGGACCTCGGCTGGTTCGTCGTCGACAACCTCCCACCCGCCCTGATCCCCACCATGGTGGAGCTCGGCGCCCGCTCGCAGGGCAATGTGGCCCGGATCGCGGTCGTCGTCGACGTCCGCGGCCGGCGGTTCTTCGACAACCTCCGCGAGTCCCTCGCCGACCTCGACTCCAAGCAGGTCACGCGCCGGATCGTGTTCCTGGAGTCCTCCGACGACGCCCTGGTCCGCCGCTTCGAGTCGGTCCGCAGGCCGCACCCCCTCCAGGGCGACGGCAGGATCGTCGACGGCATCGCGGCCGAGCGCGATCTGCTGCGTGAGCTGCGCGGCGACGCCGACCTGGTGATCGACACCTCCAGCCTGAACGTGCACGAGCTGCGCGCCAAGATGGACGCCCAGTTCGCCGGCGACGAGGAGCCCGAGCTGCGGGCCACCGTCATGTCGTTCGGCTTCAAGTACGGGCTGCCCGTGGACGCGGACCTCGTCGTCGACATGCGGTTCCTGCCGAACCCGCACTGGGTCCCGGAGCTGCGCCCCTTCACCGGCCTGAACGAAGAGGTGTCGAACTACGTCTTCAACCAGCCCGGCGCCAAGGAGTTCCTCGACCGCTACACCGAGCTGCTCCAGCTGATCGCCGCCGGCTACCGCCGTGAGGGCAAGCGGTACGTGACCATCGCCGTCGGCTGCACGGGCGGCAAGCACCGCTCCGTCGCCACGTCCGAGAAGCTCGCCGCCCGGCTCTCCTCCGCGGGCGTCGAGACGGTCGTCGTCCACCGTGACATGGGGCGCGAGTGAGCGGACAGGCCATCCGTCTGCGTCGGCTGCGCAGGACCGCGCACACGCTCGCGGGGCGGAACCGCGGCGCCCAGCCCAAGGTGGTCGCCCTCGGCGGCGGCATGGGCCTCTCCGCGTCGCTCACGGCCCTGCGCCGTATCACCGGCGACCTCACCGCGGTCGTCACCGTCGCCGACGACGGCGGCTCCAGCGGCCGGCTCCGGGAGGAGCTGGGCGTGCTGCCGCCCGGCGATCTGCGCAAGGCGCTGGCGGCCCTGTGCGGCGACGACGAATGGGGCCAGACCTGGGCCCGGGTGATCCAGCACCGCTTCCAGTCCAAGGGCGATCTGCACGAGCACGCGGTCGGCAATCTGCTGATGGTGGCGCTGTGGGAACAGCTCGGCGACCACGTCCAGGCGCTCGACCTCATCGGCAGGCTGCTCGGCGCGCACGGCCGGGTGCTCCCCATGTCCGCCGTGCCGCTGGAGCTCCAGGCACTGGTCAGGGGCCACGACCCGGCGCGCCCGGACGACGTGGAGACGGTCCGTGGCCAGGCGACCGTGGCGCTGACCCCGGGAGAGGTGCAGTCCGTGCACCTCGTGCCGCACGACCCGCCGGCCGTCCCGGAGGCCGTCGCCGCCGTACGGGACGCCGACTGGGTGGTTCTCGGGCCCGGATCCTGGTTCTCGTCGGTGATTCCGCACCTTCTGGTGCCCGAACTGCTGGACGCGCTGGTCGAGACGAAGGCCCGCCGGGTCCTGTCGTTGAACCTCGCGCCCCAACCCGGCGAAACAGAAGGCTTCTCACCGCAGCGTCATTTGGAGGTTTTGGGACGACACGCGCCTAAACTCGCCCTCGACGTGGTGCTGGCCGACGAGGCCGCCGTGCCCGACCGAGAGTCCCTCGCCGATGCCGCAAAGAGCCTCGGCGCCGCGGTCGAGCTGGCCCCCGTGGCCTCGCCCGACGGCGTTCCGAAGCATGATCCGGAGCTGTTGGCCGCCGCGTACGACCGTATTTTTCGGATGCATGGAAGGATCGGCCCATGGCGATGACGGCAGCGGTGAAGGACGAAATCTCCCGGCTTCCCGTCACCCGGACCTGCTGCAGAAAGGCGGAGGTCTCGGCGATCCTGCGGTTCGCGGGCGGGCTGCACCTGGTGAGCGGCCGCATCGTGATCGAGGCGGAGCTGGACACCGGCATCGCCGCGCGCCGGCTGAAGCGGGACATCCTGGAGATCTTCGGACACAGCTCCGAGCTGATGGTGATGGCGCCCGGGGGACTGCGCCGCGGCTCGCGCTATGTCGTACGCGTGGTGGCGGGCGGCGACCAGCTCGCCCGCCAGACAGGGCTGGTCGACGGCCGGGGGAGGCCGATCCGCGGCCTGCCGCCGCAGGTCGTCTCCGGTGCCACCTGTGACGCGGAGGCCGCCTGGCGCGGGGCGTTCCTGGCGCACGGTTCGCTGACCGAGCCCGGCCGCTCCTCGTCGCTGGAGGTCACCTGCCCCGGCCCCGAGGCGGCGCTCGCGCTGGTCGGCGCGGCCCGCCGGCTCTCCATCGCCGCGAAGGCGCGGGAGGTGCGCGGTGTGGACCGCGTCGTCGTCCGTGACGGTGATGCGATCGGCGCGCTGTTGACGCGTCTGGGTGCGCACGAGTCGGTGCTCGCCTGGGAGGAGCGGCGTATGCGGCGCGAGGTCCGCGCCACCGCCAACCGCCTCGCCAACTTCGACGACGCCAACCTCCGCCGCTCGGCACGGGCCGCTGTGGCGGCGGGTGCCCGGGTCCAGCGCGCGCTGGAGATCCTGGGCGAGGAGGTGCCCGAGCACCTCGCGGCCGCCGGACGGCTGCGCATGGAGCACAAGCAGGCATCCCTGGAGGAGCTGGGCGCGCTCGCCGACCCGCCGCTGACGAAGGACGCGGTCGCGGGCCGGATCCGCCGGCTGCTGGCGATGGCCGACAAGCGGGCACAGGACCTCGGTATCCCCGGCACCGAGTCCACCCTCTCCGAGGAACTGGCCGACGGTCTCGTCGGCTGACCCACCGCTCTCTCGTCCGTTCCGACGCTGCCGGTGCCCCCTGGGCACCGGCAGCTTCCGTTGTTCACTCGTGTGCCCGGCCCGGCCTTCTTGACATGGCCATGGGGTGTGATGAGTCTGGCGTCTGTTCACTTTCCTGGCAGACACCAGCAAGGGGGGCTTATGAGACGCAGAGCGAGATCGATCCTCGCCGCGGCTTCACTGCTGACCGCAACACTTGCGGCGGCTCCGATCGCCCGCGCCGAACCCGGCGGAGGGAACGGCGACGGGCTGTCCGTATGGCACGCGAAAGTCACCAAGGCCCAGGTGCCCCTGATCCTCGCGGCGGGCGCCGACGGGCACGAACTGACGGAACAGGTGCCCGACAAGGGCACGGCGACCGTCGAGCTCTACCTCACGAAACGTCAGGCCGGTGAACTGCGCGAGCAGGGCGTCGGCATCACCGAGCACACCGTCTCCCCGGCGGCGAGGAACCGGGTCGCCGCCGCCGGTGACGGCGTCTTCCGCCCGTACAGCGGCGAGAAGGGCCTTCAGCGCGAGATCCTCGCCACCGCGCAGGCCAACCCCGGCCTCACCAAGGTCATCAGCATCGGCAAGACGGTCAAGGGCCAGGACATCCTCGCCCTCAAGCTCAGCAAGGGCGCGGCGAGGACGGCGGACGGCTCCAAGCCCGCGACGCTCTACATGTCCAACCAGCACGCGCGCGAGTGGATCACCCCGGAGATGACCCGGCGTCTGATGCACTACTACCTCGCCAACTACGGCAAGGACCCCCGCGTCACCAAGATCGTGAACAGCAGCGAGCTGTGGTTCGTGCTGTCCGCCAACCCCGACGGCTACGACTACTCCTTCACCGGCACCCAGCAGCGGCAGTGGCGCAAGAACCTCCGCGACAACAACGGTGACGGCGCGGTCAACACGGGCGACGGCGTCGACCTCAACCGGAACTTCTCCTACAAGTGGGGCTACGACAACGAGGGTTCGTCCCCCGACCCGTTCGACGAGACCTTCCGGGGCACCGGCCCGGCCTCCGAGCCGGAGACCAAGGCCATCGACCGCTTCCAGAAGCGCATCGGCTTCTCCTACGGCATCAACTACCACTCCGCGGCCGAACTGCTGCTGTACGGAGTGGGCTGGCAGGTCGCCACACCGACCCCGGACGACGTCCTCTACCGCTCGCTCGCCGGCACACCCGAGAACTCGGCGATCCCCGGCTACCGTCCGCAGGTCTCCTCGGAGCTCTACACCACCAACGGTGAGGCCGACGGGCACGCGGCCAATGTCAACGGGATGATGATGTACACCCCGGAGATGTCGACCTGCGCCACCGTCTCCAGGATCGATCCCCAGGACCCCTGGAACGCGGCCGACTGCGCCTCCGTCTTCACCTTCCCCGACGACGAGAAGCTGATCCAGCAGGAGTTCGCCAAGAACGTCCCGTTCGCGCTCTCCGTCGCCGAGACGTCCCTGCACCCGGACCAGCCGTCCTCCTCGCTGGGCCTGAAGGCCGCGGACTTCACCCCCGACCCCTTCACCGTCTCCTATGCGCGCGGCGATGACCAGGAAGTCTCCGTCGTGGCGCGCAAGTCGGTGCGCGACAAGGAGCTCCGCTACCGCGTCAACGGCGGCCGGGTCCACGACCAGGCGCTGAAGCCCTGGAAGGGCGGCGAGACCTACGGCGGCGAGGACAACATCCTCTTCGACGAGTACCGCGCCAAGGTCAAGGACGGCGACGTCGGCGACACGGTCGAGGTCTGGTTCACCGGCAGGACCCGGGCCGGAAAGGCCACCGCGAGCGAGCACTTCACGTACCGGATCGCCGAGCGGCCGCGCGGCGACACCCTCGTGATCGCCGAGGAGGGCGGCACCTCCGCCGCGAAGAACACGGCCGCCTACACCAAGGCACTCGCCGACAACGGCGAGCGCAGCGCGGTCTGGGACGTCGCCACCCAGGGCGTGCCGCACCGGCTCGGCGTGCTCGGCCACTTCGACACGGCCCTCTGGTACACCGGAGCCGCCGCACCGTCCTGGCCCACCACCCAGGCCGTACGCGACTTCGTCAACGAGGGCGGCAAGCTCATCACCACCGGTGAACGGGCCGGCGGCAACGCCGACCTCGGCGGAGCGCTCAGCGACGACTTCGCGCAGTACTACCTCGGTGCGTCGGGACGCGCCTCGCTCGCCGGGGCCGCGGACTTCCTCGGCACCGGACGCCTCTCCGGCGCAGCGGGCGCGCTCGGTGACGCACCCGGCAACCCGCTGGACGCGGCGGGTGCGTACACGATCACCTCGGACAGCCTGCCGCCCGCGCGGTTCCCGCAGTTCCGCAGCGCGGCCGCGGGCGACTACCCGGGCGTGAAGATGCCGTTCTCGCCGTACGAGGGGCAGTGGTACGCGGCGGCGAGCCACCGCAACTCCTCCTGGATGCGGCTGTCGCAGGCGGTCGATCTGACCGGCACCACCGCCGCCGACCGGCCGGCGCTGAACCTGCGGATCAGCTTCAACACCGAACCCGGTTACGACAACGCCGTCGTCGAGGTCCACACCGTCGGCCAGGACGACTGGACCACCCTGCCGGACAGCAACGGCGGTACACGGACGACCGTGCCTACCCAGTGCGACCAGGGGTTCTACGTCAACCAGCACCCGTTCCTGCGGCATTACCTCACCGTGGGATCCGGCGGCTGCACGGCGACCGGCACCAGCGGCGCCTGGCACTCGTTCACCGGTGCCTCCGACGGCTGGAAGGCCGCCTCGTTCGATCTGAGCGCCTACGCGGGCAAGCAGATCGAGGTCTCCGTCTCGTACATCACCGACCCCAGTGACGGCGGCCGCGGCATCTTCGTGGACGACACCAGGCTGGTCACCGCCGCCGGACAGGGCGCCGAGGGATTCGAGACCTCGCTCGGGCCGTGGACGACGGGTCCGGCACCGGAGGGCAGTCCGGCGCTGCGCGGGACCTGGGAGCGCAGCCAGGACCTGTTCCCGTCGGCGGCCGCGGTCACCACGCGGGACACCGTGCTGATCGGATTCGGCCTGGAACACGTCCCCGGCGCGACCGACCGCAGGAAGATCGTCGGCCGTGCTCTCGGCGCACTCGGGCGCTGACCCCGCGTGACGGAGACCGCGGCTCTCACCGCGGTTCCGGCGGCCCGTGCACCCTACTGAGGGGTACGGGCCGCCACCGCCACACAGGGGCCGTTCCGATGTCACTCCGCGGCTTCCGGAGAGGTAGGGTCGGAGGCGGTCGGGGACATCCCATACAACTCGCCGGCGTCGAAAACCGGCGTACCTAACGAGGAGATCGGTTCGTGACGATCCGCGTAGGCATCAACGGCTTTGGCCGCATCGGTCGTAACTACTTCCGCGCGCTGCTGGAGCAGGGTGCAGACATCGAGATCGTGGCTGTCAACGACCTGGGTGACACTGCGACCACGGCCCACTTGCTGAAGTACGACACGATCCTGGGCCGCCTCAAGGCCGAGGTGACCCACACCGCCGACACCATCACGGTCGACGGCCACACGATCAAGGTGCTCTCCGAGCGCAACCCCGCCGACATCCCGTGGGGCGAGCTGGGCGTCGACATCGTCGTCGAGTCGACCGGCATCTTCACGAAGAAGGCGGACGCCGCGAAGCACATCGCGGGCGGCGCCAAGAAGGTCCTCATCTCGGCTCCGGCCAAGGACGAGGACATCACCATCGTGATGGGCGTCAACCAGGACAAGTACGACGCGGACAAGCACCACGTCATCTCCAACGCCTCCTGCACCACCAACTGTGTGGCGCCGATGGCCAAGGTTCTCGACGAGAACTTCGGCATCGTCAAGGGCCTGATGACCACGGTCCACGCGTACACCAACGACCAGCGCATCCTGGACTTCCCGCACTCGGACCTGCGTCGCGCCCGTGCCGCGGCCGAGAACATCATTCCGACCACGACGGGCGCCGCCAAGGCCACCGCCCTGGTCCTCCCGCAGCTCAAGGGCAAGCTCGACGGCATCGCGATGCGCGTGCCGGTCCCGACCGGTTCGGCCACCGACCTGGTCGTGACGCTCCAGCGCGAGGTCACCAAGGACGAGGTCAACGCCGCGTTCAAGAAGGCGTCCGACGACGGTGACCTCAAGGGCTTCCTGACCTACACCGAGGACCCGATCGTCTCCTCGGACATCGTCGGCGACCCGGCCTCCTGCACCTTCGACTCCTCCCTGACCATGGTCCAGGAGGGCAACACGGTGAAGATCCTCGGCTGGTACGACAACGAGTGGGGCTACTCCAACCGCCTCGTGGACCTCACGGTCTTCGTCGGCGGCCGGCTCTGACAGCTCCGACCGGCACCGAGAGCACCCCGATGTGAGCGACAGGGCTCGGGCACGCGCAGTGTGGCGCGGTTCGAGCCCTGTCGCACGTCCCGCCGTCCCAGGAGTTCTGACCATGAAGACGATCGACCAGCTTCTCGCCGAAGGGGTCGCGGGTCAGCGCGTTTTCGTCCGCGCCGACCTGAACGTGCCGCTCGACGGCACCACCATCACCGACGACGGCCGCATCCGTGCCGTCCAGCCGACCGTCGCCAAGCTCGCCGAGGCCGGCGCCCGCGTCGTCGTCGCCTCCCACCTCGGCCGCCCCAAGGGCGCCCCGGACCCGGCCTTCTCGCTGGCTCCCGCGGCCGCCCGGCTCGGTGAACTGCTCGGCACCGATGTCGCCTTCGCGACCGACACCGTCGGAGAGTCGGCCCGGTCCGTCGTCGCGGCTCTCGCGGACGGCCAGGTCGCGGTGATCGAGAACCTGCGCTTCAACCCCGGCGAGACGAGCAAGGACGACGCCGAGCGCGGCGCCTTCGCCGACGAGCTCGCCGCCCTGGCCGATGTGTACGTCGGCGACGGCTTCGGCGCCGTGCACCGCAAGCACGCCTCCGTGTACGACCTGCCGGCCCGCCTGCCGCACGCGGCAGGCGGGCTGATCGCCACCGAGGTCGGCGTCCTCAAGAAGCTCACGGAGGACGTGGCGCGGCCGTACGTCGTCGTGCTCGGCGGCGCCAAGGTCTCCGACAAGCTCGGTGTCATCGACCATCTGCTGGAGAAGGCCGACCGCATCCTGATCGGCGGCGGCATGGCGTACACCTTCCTCAAGGCCCAGGGTCACGAGGTCGGCATCTCGCTGCTCCAGGAGGACCAGATCCCGGCGGTCAGGGAGTACCTGACGCGCGCCGAGGAGAAGGGCGTGGAGTTCGTGCTCCCCGTCGATGTCCTGGTCGCCCCGGAATTCCCGGACCTCAAGACCAAGACTCCGGCCAACCCCACCGTCGTCGCCGCGGACGCGATCCCGGCCGACGAGGAGGGTCTGGACATCGGTCCCGAGACCCGCAAGCTGTACGCATCGAAGCTCGCCGACGCGGCCACCGTCTTCTGGAACGGTCCGATGGGCGTCTTCGAGCACCCCGACTACGCCGAGGGCACCAAGGCCGTCGCCCAGGCGCTCGTCGACTCCCCGGCCTTCAGCGTGGTCGGCGGCGGGGACTCCGCCGCGGCCGTGCGGATCCTGGGCTTCGACGAGAAGGCATTCGGCCACATCTCGACCGGTGGCGGCGCAAGCCTCGAGTACCTCGAGGGCAAGACGCTTCCCGGCCTCGCCGCACTGGAGGACTGACCCACTCATGACCACCCGTACCCCGCTGATGGCGGGCAACTGGAAGATGAACCTCAACCACCTCGAGGCCATCGCCCACGTCCAGAAGCTCGCCTTCGCACTGTCCGACAAGGACTACGACGCCGTGGAGGTGTCGGTCCTGCCGCCCTTCACCGATCTGCGGTCCGTCCAGACCCTGGTCGACGGCGACAAGCTGAAGATCAAGTACGGCGCCCAGGACATCTCCGCGCACGACTCCGGCGCGTACACCGGCGAGATCTCGGGCCTGATGCTGGCCAAGCTGAAGTGCACCTATGTCGCGGTCGGCCACTCCGAGCGCCGGCAGTACCACGCCGAGACGGACGAGATCTGCAACGCCAAGGTGAAGGCCGCGTTCCGGCACGGTCTCACCCCGATCCTCTGCGTCGGCGAGGGCCTGGAGGTCCGCAAGGCCGGCCAGCAGGTCCAGTACACGCTGAACCAGCTCGAAGGCGGTCTGAAGGACGTCCCGGCCGAGCAGGCCGAGTCCATCGTGATCGCGTACGAGCCCGTGTGGGCCATCGGCACCGGTGAGGTCGCCACCCCGGAGGACGCCCAGGAGGTCTGCGGGGCGATCCGCGGGCGGCTGGCCGAGCTGTACTCGCAGGAGCTCGCCGACCAGGTGCGCATCCAGTACGGCGGCTCCGTGAAGTCCGGAAACGTCGCCGCGATCATGGCGCAGCCCGATGTGGACGGCGCTCTGGTCGGTGGCGCGGCGCTGGACGCCGACGAGTTCGTCAAGATCGTCCGGTTCCGCGACCAGTGAGTATGCGGTAGCGCGGATCCGTCGTACCCTTGCGGGGGCCTGAGGCTGTGGAGCCCGGGCCCCCGCTCGTCCGTAGATGTCCCGAGAGAATTGCCAGGAAGTAGGGTCCAGCCGTGGTTATGGGGTTCTCGATCGCCCTGATCGCTTTCAGCCTGCTGCTGATGCTGCTCGTGCTGATGCACAAGGGGAAGGGCGGCGGCCTCTCCGACATGTTCGGCGGTGGCATGCAGTCGTCCGTGGGCGGCTCCTCGGTCGCCGAGCGCAACCTCGACCGCATCACCGTGGTGGTCGGTCTGCTGTGGTTCGCGTGCATTGTCGTACTTGGTCTGCTGATGAAGCTGGACAGCTGACCCGCGCCTTCCGCGTCCCGGGCTGGGGTGTAACTCCCACCACTGGACGAGCGTTGGGCCTTACGTAGACTGGGGCACCGCGGCGCAGCCGCTGTGAGAGGCTGTGCAGCACCATCACGCAGGGAGTTACGACCGTGGCAAGTGGCAACGCGATCCGGGGAAGCCGGGTCGGAGCGGGGCCGATGGGCGAGGCCGAGCGTGGCGAGTCCGCGCCACGCCTGCGCATCTCCTTCTGGTGCTCGAACGGGCACGAGACGCAGCCGAGCTTCGCCAGCGACGCACAGGTCCCTGACACTTGGGACTGCCCGCGCTGCGGGTTCCCGGCCGGTCAGGACCGGGACAACCCGCCGGACCCGCCGCGGACCGAGCCGTACAAGACGCACCTCGCGTACGTACGCGAGCGGCGCAGCGACGCGGACGGCGAGGCGATCCTCGCCGAAGCGCTTGCCAAACTGCGGGGCGAGATCTAGAACTTGCGTCCGGCCGGACACCTCACGGTGCCCGGCCGGTCTGCTTTTCCGCCCCCTCTCGTCGGCCGGGCCGACTGTCAGTGGCACCCCGTAGCGTTCCGGATCATGGGACGGGAAGGGGATGTTGTGACGACGGCCGAGACGGTGGAGGCGCGGAGCATCTCCTGGCGCGGGGGATTCGGACGGCTGTGGACGGCCGCCGTCGTCTCCAAGTTCGGCGACGCACTGCGACTTGCCGCCATGCCGCTGCTCGCCGCCTCGCTCACCGACGATCCGCTGCTGATCGCCTCGGTGACCGCCTGCGGGTATCTGCCCTGGCTGCTCTTCGGGCTGCTGGGCGGCGCGGTCGCCGACCGGGTGGACCAGCAGCGGGCCATGTGGGCCGTGGACCTGCTGCGCGGCCTGCTGATGGCGGCCTTCGCCCTGGCGGTCGGGCAGGGACTCGGCTCGATCGCCCTGCTGCTGACGCTCGCCTTCGCCCTCACCACCCTCCAGACGCTCTTCGACAACGCCGCGACCGCTCTGCTGCCCGCCCTGGTCCCCGAGGGCGCGCTGGCCGGAGCCAACGCCCGGCTGATGACCGCACAGCAGATCGTCGGGGCCTTTGTGGCCGCGCCCGTGGTGCCGGTGCTCCTCCTCGCCGGCGCGGCCGTGCCGTACGCGGCGGACGCCGTCACCTATCTCGTGGCCGCGGCCCTGATCGCCTCCCTGCGCCTGCGGGCGCCGGAGCGGGCGCCGAGGCCCGCCGGAAGCACCCTGCGGGCGGAGATCGCGGAAGGGCTGCGCCGGTTGTGGAGCGACCCCGCGCTGCGCCGTCTGTGCGTGGCCACCACCCTCTGCAACATCGGCATGGGCGCTCTCATCGCCACCCTCGTCGTCCATGTAACCGGCTGGCTGGACGCGGGCAGCGGGGCGTACGCGGCGGTGCTGACCGCCGTGGGCGCGGGCAGCGTGACGGGCGGGCTGCTGGCCCGCCGGCTCGCGGAGCGCGTCGGCCGCATCCGCAGCGTGTTCATCGCCGGGACCGTGCAGGCCGGCTGTCTGCTGATCACCGGGACGGTCCGCGCGTTGTGGGTGACGGTCGCCGCGATGGCGGTCTTCGGCGTCATGAGCATGGTGTGGAACGTCAACCAGGCGACGCTGGTGCAGGAGCGCAGCCCGGCGGACATGCTCGGCCGGATCAGCTCGGCGTTCCGCACCCTCGGCGTCGCCGGCGCTCCGCTCGGCGCGCTCGCCGGCGGCGCGGCGGCGGCCGCCTGGGGCGGTAACGCTCCGGCACTGCTCGCGGCGGCGCTGTTCGTGCCTGCTGTCGCCTCGCTGGCCGGTCTGATCAACTAGGTTGGAAGGGCAGCGGGGCATGCAGGCAGGTACAAGAGAAGTGGGCTGATGTCCAGAATGAACGCAGACGGCCGTACCAGGCTCAACAAGACGCCCGAATGGGCTGCTCTCGGCAAGCATCGCGAGCAGCTCGGACAGACGCAGCTGCGGGAGCTGTTCGCGGCCGACGCGCAGCGCGGCAGCAGGTACACCCTGCAGGTCGGCAACCTCCATCTCGACTACTCCAAGCACCTGGTGACCGACGAGACGCTGACGCTGCTGCGTGAGCTCGCGGCGGCGACCGACGTCACCGGGCTGCGGGACGCGATGTTCCGTGGCGAGAAGATCAACACCACCGAGAACCGCGCCGTCCTGCACACGGCACTGCGGGCCCCGCGGGACGCCGTCGTCGAGGTCGACGGCGAGAACGTGGTGCCGGCCGTGCACGCCGTGCTCGACAAGATGGCCGCGTTCGCGGACCGGATCCGCTCGGGCGAGTGGACCGGTCACACCGGCAGGCGCATCAAGAACGTCGTCAACATCGGTATCGGCGGATCCGACCTCGGCCCCGCCATGGCGTACGAGGCGCTGCGCGCCTACACCGCCCGCGATCTGACGTTCCATTTCGTCTCCAACGTCGACGGCGCCGATCTGCACGAGGCCGTCCGTGAGCTGGACGCGTCCGAGACGCTGTTCATCATCGCGTCCAAGACCTTCACCACGATCGAGACCATCACCAACGCCACCTCCGTGCGCGACTGGCTGCTCACCGAGCTGAAGGCCGGTCAGGAGGCCGTGGCCAAGCACTTCGTGGCCCTGTCGACCAACGCCGAGAAGGTCTCCGACTTCGGCATCGACACGGCCAACATGTTCGAGTTCTGGGACTGGGTCGGCGGGCGCTACTCGTTCGACTCCGCCATCGGCCTCTCGCTGCTCATCGCGATCGGCCCGGACCGCTTCCGGGAGATGCTCGACGGATTCCACCTCGTCGACGAGCACTTCCGGACCGCCCCCGCCGAGTCCAACGCGCCGATGCTGCTCGGCCTGCTCGGGGTCTGGTACGGCGACTTCTTCGACGCCCAGTCGCACGCGGTGCTGCCGTACTCCCACTATCTGAGCAAGTTCACCGCCTATCTCCAGCAACTGGACATGGAGTCCAACGGCAAGTCGGTGGACCGCGAGGGCAACCGGGTGGAGTGGCAGACCGGTCCGGTGGTGTGGGGTACGCCCGGCACCAACGGACAGCACGCGTACTACCAGTTGATCCACCAGGGGACGAAGCTCATCCCGGCGGACTTCATCGGCTTCGCCAATCCGGTCGATGACCTGCTGCCCGGTCTCGTCGCCCAGCACGACCTGCTGATGGCCAACTTCTTCGCACAGACGCAGGCGCTCGCCTTCGGCAAGACGCCGGACGAGGTACGGGCGGAGGGCGTGCCCGAGGAACTGGTGCCGCACAAGACGTTCCCCGGCAACCGCCCCACGACCACGATCCTCGCCGACGAGCTCACCCCCTCGGTCCTCGGCCAGCTGATCGCGCTGTACGAGCACAAGGTGTTCGTCCAGGGAGCCATCTGGAACATCGACTCCTTCGACCAGTGGGGCGTCGAGCTGGGCAAGGTCCTCGCGAAGAGGATCGAGCCGGTGCTCACGGAGGGCACGGGCGGCGGGGATCTGGACGGCTCGACCGCCGCACTGGTGGCCACCTACCGCTCACTGCGGGGTCGTTGAACCGATGGCCGCGGGGGAGGGGACGGTTCGGCTGAGGCCGCCGAACAACACGCTCAATGACCGGGTCGTCGGCTGGTGGCGGGTGCAGTGGCTGCTGCTGACGGGCGTCCCGGTCGTGGTGCTGGCCGTGCTGGGCGCCTTGATCGGGCCCGCCCGGACCTGGCTGCTGGCCGTCGCCGCAGGACTGGCGGTGCTCGGGCTGCTGTGCACCGCCTTCTTCCCGTCCTGGTGGTTCCGGGTCCACCGGTGGGAGGTCACTGACGAGGCGGTCTACGTCCGCAGCGGCGCCTTCTGGCAGGAGTGGCGGATCGCGCCGATGTCCCGCATCCAGACCGTGGACACCCTGCGCGGGCCCCTCGAACGCGCCTTCCGGCTGGCGACGGTCATCGTCACCACGGCCTCCTCCAAGGGCGCGATCAAGATCGAGGGGCTCGACCACGAGGTCGCGGCCGAACTCGCCGAGCAGCTCACGCACATCACCCAGGCGACGCCCGGGGACGCGACATGAGCACCGCGGAGGAGCCGGCCGCGGGGGAGGCCGCTCTGCCGGGCGCGGCGTACGGCGACGGCGAACGGACGGCGGGACCGGCGTCCGGCGAGAGCACCGCGGACGGGCAGGCATCCGGCGAGGACTGGCTTCGGCTCGACAAGCGGGCCCTGGTGGTGAGGGCCGCGGTGATGTCCGGCGTCGCGGGAGGCATCTGCCTGCCCGTCCTGCTGGGGCTCTCCGGCGGGGACTGGCTCCGTGGAGAGGCCCGCAGCGGCACCGGCATCGCCCTGCTGCTGCTCGGCGGGGTCCTGCTGGTGCTCGCCGGGGCGGGCGCGGAGTATCTGCGCTGGCGCAGGACCCACTACCGGATAGGCACCGAGCGCGCCGAACTGCGCACCGGAGTACTGCTGGTCAAACGGCGTTCGCTGGCCCGGGACCGGATCCGCAGCGTCGACCTGACGGCCAACCCCCTGCTGCGGATCCTCGACCTGGTGAAGGTGCGCATCGGCACCGGCGAGCACACCGGGGGTGAGTCGACGCTGGAGCTCAACCCCGTCACCAAGGCGGAGGGCGAGCGGCTGCGCCGGGAACTCCTCGGCCGCACCGCCACCGCCGCACCCGGCGAACACCGCGAAGGACAGCTCGCATCCGTCGACCTGGCGTGGATCCGCTACGCGCCGGTCTCCTTCGTCGCCCCGCTGCTCGGCGGCGCGGCGGCCGGCGGTGTGATGCAGGTCAGCGAGTGGTTCGGGGCGCAGGGCGAGGTCATCGACTGGGTGGGCGAGCGCTTCTCGCACACCTCCGTCCTCATGATGATCGTGGTGCTGCTGCTGGCGGCCGTCGCCGCCGGCGTCGTCGGCTCGCTCGGCCTGTGGATCGAGATGTGGTGGAACTACCGGCTGGAGCGCGAGCCCGGCGGCACCCTGCGGGTGCGGCGCGGACTGTTCACCGCGCGCTCGATATCCATGGAGGAGCGCCGGCTGCGCGGGGTGGAGCTGGTGGAGCCGCTCGGCGTACGGCTGTTCGGCGCGGCACGGGTGGACGCGGTCGCCACCGGTATCGCCCACGACGATCAGGACAAGCACGCCGACCTCAAGGTGCTGCTGCCGCCGGTGCCCCGGGCGGTGGCGGACGACGTGGCCGGACAGGTCCTGCGTGAGGCGCGGACCCCGACGGACGCCCCGCTCACGGCCCACCCGCGGGCCGCACGCACCCGCAGGCTGCGCTGGGCGCTGGCGACCGCGGTCCTTCCGCTCGCCCTGCTCACCGCGCTGGGCCTGTGGCTCACCGATGTCCTGCTCCACATCGCGGCGGTCTGCGCGGTCCTCGCGCTGCCGGCGGCGGTGCTCCTCGCCCTCGACGCCTACCGCAGCCTGGGCCACGGCGTGAGCGGCGGCTATCTCGTCACCCGCTCGGGCACGGTCCGGCGTGCGACGGTTGCGTTGCAGCGTGGGGGAGTCATCGGCTGGGTGGTGAAACAGTCCGTGTTCCAGCGCCGGGCCGGGGTGCTGACCCTGACCGCGACGACGGCCGCCGGAGCGGGCGCCTACGCGATCCTCGACGCCGACGCGAGCGAGGGTCTCGGCTTCGCGGCGGATGCTGTTCCGGGGCTGCTGGAGCCGTTCCTGCTGAGGGACGGGGACGCGCGGGGACGCGACGGCCGGGACGGCGGCGCGACCATCCCGGTATGACGGCCCCGCCGCCGGTACGCCGTACATCGTGAGCCCGCGCCCGCCCCCGTACGCCGACCGCCGCCGGCCCGGAGGAACAGGGCCGGCGGCGGTCGGAACAGAGGACTCCGTGGAGCCCGTCCCCTCAGGGGCGATGTCAGGGCGACGCCGGCGGGTAGAGATCACGCGGCAGCTCCGAGGCCGCAGCCCCGTCCAGCAGCCACAGCGTCCTGCTGCGTCCGTACGCACCGGCCGCGGGCGCCTGCACCTCACCCGCACCCGACAGGGCGATCTGCACCGCCTTCGCCTTGTCCTCACCGGCCGCCAGCAGCCACACCTCACGCGCCGCCCGGATCGCCGGGAGCGTGAGCGTGATGCGGGTCGGCGGCGGCTTCGGCGAGCCGTGCACGCCCACCACCGTGCGTTCGGTCTCCCGCACCGCCGGATGCTCCGGGAAGAGCGAGGCGACATGGGTGTCGGGGCCGACGCCCAGCATCAGGACGTCGAACCGGGGGACCGGACCGTGGTCCTCCGGACCCGCCGCGGCGGCGAGCGCGGTGGCGTACGCGGCGGCCGCGGCCTCCACGTCGCTGCCGTACGCGCCGTCCGAGGGGGCCATCGCATGCACCCGGGCCGGATCAACGGGAACCCTGTCCAGCAGGGCCGCGTGGGCCTGCGTGACATTGCGCTCGGGGTCGCCGTCGGGGAGGAACCGCTCGTCCCCCCACCACAGGTCCAGCCGCCCCCAGTCGATCGCGTCGCGGGCCGGCGAGGTCCCGAGGGCGTCCAGCAGCGCATTGCCGTTGCGACCGCCCGTCAGGACCACCGACGCCGAACCGCGCGCGGCCTGGGCGTCCACGATCTTCGTGATCAGCCGGGCCGCCGCGGCCTGCGCCATCAGCTCCTTGTCGCGGTGGACGACGAGCTGCGGCGCACTCACTTCGCTGCCGCCTTCTTTGCGGGAGCCTTCTTCGCCGGGGTGGCCTCGGCCTTGTCCGGTGCGATGTCCCCGCCGTCCGAGAGCCGGTGCACGCCGAACCGCAGCGCCGAGGCGTAGATCTCGTCGGGGTCCAGCCGACGGAGCTCCTCCGCGATCAGCTCGGCGGTCTCGCGCCGCTTCAGGGCGACCGCGCGATCCGGCTGCCCCTTGATGGACAGGGTGGCCAGCGAGCCGTCGGCCCGGTCCAGCACGATCGGACCGCACGAGCTCTCCATGCGCACGGCCGTGAGCCCGGGGCCCGCCGATCCGGTGCGCTTGACCGGCACCTTCAGCCGGTCCGCCAGCCACATGGCGAGCAGCTCGCAGCTCGGGTTGAACTCCTCGCCCTCCACCTCGACCGCGGTGACGTCGCAGGCCACCTGGTCCAGGGCGGCGGCCAGCATCGAGCGCCAGGGGGTGATCCTGGCCCAGGACAGGTCCGTGTCGCCGGGGGTGTAGGCGGAGGCGCGTGCCACGAGCTCCTTCACGGGCTCCTCGGCCGCATAGGAGTCCGTGACCCGTCGCTGCGCGAGCGCGCCGAGCGGCTCCTTGGCCGGGTCGAGCGGTGCGTTCACCGGCCACCAGACGACGACCGGGGCGTCGGGCAGCAGGAGCGGCAGCACCACGGACTGGGCGTGGTCGATGACCTCGCCGTACAGCCGCAGGACCACCGTCTCGCCGGTGCCGGCGTCCGTGCCCACCCGCACCTCGGCGTCCAGGCGTGCCTTCGCCCGGTCGCGCGGCGAGCGCGAGACCCGCTTGATGACGACGAGCTTGCGCGAGGGGTGCTCGCGCGATGCCTCGCTGGCCGCCTTCAGCGCGTCGTAGGCGTTCTCCTCGTCGGTGACGATGACGAGGGTGAGGACCATGCCGACGGCCGGTGTGCCGATCGCCCGGCGTGCCTGCACCAGTGCTTTGTTGATCTTGCTGGACGTGGTGTCCGTGAGGTCGATCTTCATGGCCGACGCCAGCTCCGTCCGTCTCGTGCGAGCATTTCGTCCGCCTCGTCCGGCCCCCAGGTCCCAGCCGGGTACTGGGCGGGCTTGCCGTGCTTGGCCCAGTACTCCGTGACGGGATCGAGGATCATCCAGGAGCGCTCGACCTCCTCGACCCGCGGGAAGAGGTTGGAGTCGCCGAGCAGTACGTCGAGGAGAAGGCGTTCGTACGCCTCGGGGCTGGACTCGGTGAAGGACTCGCCGTAGGCGAAGTCCATCGAGACGTCCCGTACCTCCATCGAGGTGCCCGGCACCTTCGAGCCGAACCGCAGGGTCACGCCCTCGTCCGGCTGCACGCGGATGACCAGGGCGTTCTGGCCCAGCTCCTCCGTCGCCGTGTGGTCGAAGGGCGAGTGCGGGGCGCGCTGGAAGACGACCGCGATCTCGGTGACACGGCGGCCGAGCCGCTTGCCCGTCCGCAGATAGAACGGCACGCCCGCCCAGCGGCGGTTGTCGATCTCGAGCTTGACCGCCGCGTAGGTGTCGGTCTTCGACTTGGCGTCGATGCCGTCTTCCTGGAGGTAGCCGACGACCTTCTCGCCGCCCTGCCAGCCCTCGGCGTACTGCCCGCGGACCGTACCGGTGCCGAGGTCCTTGGGCAGCTTCACCGCGCCCAGCACCTTGGTCTTCTCGGCGGCGAGGGCGTCCGCCTCGAAGGAGGCGGGCTCCTCCATCGCGGTCAGCGCGAGGAGTTGGAGAAGGTGGTTCTGGATGACGTCACGGGCGGCGCCGATGCCGTCGTAGTACCCGGCCCGGCCGCCGATGCCGATGTCCTCGGCCATGGTGATCTGCACATGGTCGACGTACGACCGGTTCCAGATCGGCTCGAAGAGCGTGTTGGCGAAGCGCAGGGCCAGGATGTTCTGGACCGTCTCCTTGCCGAGGTAGTGGTCGATCCGGAAGACCTCGTTGGCCGGGAAGACCTCGTGCACCACCTGGTTGAGCTCCTTGGCGGAGACCAGATCGTGGCCGAACGGCTTCTCGATGACGGCGCGGCGCCAGGAGCCCTCCTTCTGGTCGGCGAGCCCGTGCTTCTTGAGCTGCTGGACGACCTTGGGGAAGAACTTCGGCGGGACGGACAGATAGAAGGCGAAGTTGCCGCCGGTGCCCTGCTTCTTGTCCAGGTCCTCTATGGTCGCCTTCAGCTGCTCGAAGGCGTCGTCGTCGTCGAAGTCGCCCTGGACGAAGCGCATCCCCTGGATGAGCTGCTGCCAGACCTCCTCACGGAAGGGGGTGCGGGCGTGCGCCTTGACGGCGTCGTGGACCTCCTGGGCGAAGTCCTCGTCGTGCCACTCGCGCCGGGCGAACCCGACGAGGGAGAAGCCCGGCGGGAGCAGTCCCCGGTTGGCCAGGTCGTAGACGGCGGGCATCAGCTTTTTACGGGACAAATCGCCCGTGACACCGAAAATGACCAGGCCCGACGGCCCCGCGATACGCGGGAGCCGTCGGTCTGCGGGGTCACGAAGCGGATTGGCTTCGTACGTACCGGACAAGGTGGTCAGCCCTCCGAAGGGGCGAGGCGCTTGAGTTCGGCCTCGGTCGACTTGAGCAGGTCGTTCCAGGACGCCTCGAACTTCTCGACGCCCTCGTCCTCGAGCAGCTGCACGACGTCGTCGTACTTGATGCCGAGCTTTTCGACAGCCTCGATGGCGGCGCGCGCGTCGTCGTACGTGCCGCGAACCGTGTCACCGGTGATCTGGCCGTGGTCGGCCACGGCCTCCATGGTCGACTCCGGCATGGTGTTCACCGTGCCCGGCGCGACCAGCTCGTCGACGTACAGCGTGTCCTTGTACGCCTTGTCCTTCACGCCGGTCGAGGCCCACAGCGGACGCTGCTTGTTGGCCTGCGCCTTGTCGAGCGCGGCCCAGCGGTCGGAGGAGAAGACCTCCTCGAACGCCTCGTAGGCGAGCCGGGCGTTGGCCAGAGCCGCCTTGCCGCGCGCCTCCTTGGCCTCCGGGGTGCCCAGCGCGTCCAGCCGCTTGTCGATCTCGGTGTCCACACGGGACACGAAGAACGACGCCACCGAATGGATCTTCGACAGGTCGAGTCCGCGCTCCTTGGCCTGCTCCAGGCCGGAGACGTACGCGTCCATGACCTCGCGGTAGCGCTCCAGCGAGAAGATCAGCGTCACATTGACGCTGATGCCGCGGCCGATGGTCTCGGTGATCGCCGGCAGGCCCGCCTTGGTGGCCGGGATCTTGATGAGCGTGTTGGGCCGGTCCACCAGCCAGGCGAGCTGCCGGGCCTCGGCGACGGTGGCCCTGGTGTTGTGCGCCAGGCGCGGGTCGACCTCGATGGAGACCCGGCCGTCCTGGCCCTGCGTCGCGTCGTAGACCGGACGCAGGATGTCGGCGGCGTCACGGACGTCGGCCGTCGTGATCATGCGCAGGGCTTCCTCGACGGTCACCCTGCGGGCCGCGAGGTCGGTGAGCTGCTGGTCGTAGCCGTCGCCCTGCGAAATCGCCTTCTGGAAGATCGACGGGTTGGTGGTGACGCCCACCACGTGCTGCTGGTCGATCAGTTCGGCGAGATTGCCGGACGTGATCCGCTTGCGTGACAGGTCGTCGAGCCAGATCGCGACGCCTTCGTCGGAGAGGCGCTTGAGTGCGTCTGTCATGAGAGTTGCATCTCCTACTTGTCGTGTACCGGCGTCAGCGTGCGGCGGCTTCGAGAGACTCCCGCGCGGCCCTGGCGACATTGTCGGCAGTGAAGCCGAACTCGCGGAAGAGAACCTTGCCGTCCGCCGAAGCGCCGAAGTGCTCCAGCGAAACGATGCGGCCGGCATCACCGACGAAGCGGTACCAGGTGAGTCCGATACCGGCTTCGACCGCCACCCGAGCGCGTACGGCGGGCGGCAGCACCGAGTCGCGGTACGCCTGGTCCTGCTCGTCGAACCACTCGACCGACGGCATCGAGACCACCCGGGTCGGGATGCCCTCGGCCTGGAGCTGCTCGCGCGCCTCGACGGCCAGCTGGACCTCGGAGCCGGTGCCGATCAGGACGACCTGGGGCTCGCCGCCCTCGGCGTCGAAGAGGACGTAACCGCCGCGCGCGGCGTCCTCGTTGCGCTCGTAGGTCGGCACACCCTGCCGGGTCAGTGCCAGACCGTGCGGGGCGCCCTTGCCGAACTCCTTGGTCCAGCGGCGCATGATCTCGCGCCACGCGATCGCGGTCTCGTTGGCGTCCGCCGGACGGACGACGTTCAGACCGGGGATGGCGCGCAGCGAGGCCAGGTGCTCGACCGGCTGGTGCGTCGGGCCGTCCTCGCCGAGGCCGATCGAGTCGTGCGTCCACACATAGGTGACCGGCAGGTGCATCAGGGCCGACAGCCGCACCGCGTTGCGCATGTAGTCGGAGAACACCAGGAAGGTGCCGCCGTAGACACGGGTGTTGCCGTGCAGCGTGATGCCGTTCATGACCGCGGCCATCGCGTGCTCACGGATACCGAAGTGGATGGTGCGGCCGTACGGGTCGGCGCCCGGCAGCGGGTTGCCCGCGGGCAGGAACGACGACGTCTTGTCGATCGTCGTGTTGTTCGAGCCCGCCAGGTCCGCGGAGCCGCCCCACAGCTCGGGGATGACCGCGCCCAGCGCCTGAAGGATCTTGCCGGAGGCGGCGCGGGTGGCCACACCCTTGCCGGTCTCGAAGTCGGGGAGCTTCTCCTCCCAGCCGCCGGGCAGTTCGGTCGAGCGGATCCGGTCGAACTCCGCGGCACGCTCCGGATTCGCGGTGCGCCACGCGGCGAAGATCTTCTCCCACTCGCCACGGGCCTCACGGCCGCGGTCGAGCGCCCCGCGGGTGTGGGCGATGACCTCGTCGGAGACCTCGAAGCTCTTCTCCGGGTCGAAGCCGAGGACACGCTTGGTGGCCGCGACCTCGTCGTCGCCGAGCGCCGAGCCGTGCGCGGCCTCGGTGTTCTGCGCGTGCGGGGCCGGCCAGGCGATGATCGAGCGCGCCGCGATGAAGGAGGGGCGCTCGGTCTCGGCCTTGGCGGCCTGGAGGGCACGGTAGAGGCCCTCCGGGTCGAGGTCGCCGCTCGGCAGCTGCTCGACGCGCTGGACGTGCCAGCCGTACGCCTCGTAGCGCTTGAGGGTGTCCTCGGAGACGGCCGTCTCCGTGTCGCCCTCGATGGAGATGTGGTTGTCGTCCCACAGCAGCACCAGGTTGCCCAGCTTCTGGTGCCCGGCCAGCGAGGACGCCTCCGAGGAGATGCCCTCCTGGAGGCAGCCGTCACCGGCGATGGCCCAGATGGTGTGGTCGAACGGGGAGGTGCCGGGGGCGGCGTCCGGGTCGAACAGACCGCGCTCGTAGCGGGCGGCCATGGCCATGCCCACCGCGTTGGCGACACCCTGGCCGAGCGGGCCGGTCGTCGTCTCGACGCCGGTGGTGTGTCCGTACTCCGGGTGTCCGGGGGTCTTCGAACCCCAGGTCCTGAAGGCCTTGAGGTCGTCGAGTTCCAGGCCGTAACCGGCCAGGTAGAGCTGGATGTAGAGGGTCAGCGACGAGTGACCGGCGGACAGGACGAACCGGTCACGGCCGGTCCAGTCCGGGTCGGCCGGGTCGTGCTGCATCAGCTTCTGGAACAGGACGTACGCGGCGGGCGCGAGGCTCATGGCCGTACCGGGGTGGCCGTTGCCGACCTTCTGTACGGAATCCATGGCCAGGACGCGGACGGTATCGACGGCCCGCTGGTCCAGATCGGTCCACTCGAGGTCTGTGGTGGTCGGCTTGGTGCTCACCCTGAGTCAGGGCTCCTCTCCACATGTCGTATCCCGGTGACGACGGAAGCACCGGGCGTTGTCGAGCCTACCCCCGGAACAACGCGCACCTTTTCGAGTGCATGCCTTTCGAAAAATCGGACACAGCCAGGGTGCAGCCCCGGGGACGACTTCGCCTCCCGGCGGCGCGCTCGACGAGCTTCGACGACCTATACGCACAGGCCGGGGTCGCTGCTCAACACGACGCCACCCCCGTGCGGGACGACGTATGGGCAACGTCTAGAGTGGCGTGGTACGCGCAAGTCTTTACCGGGCCCTTTCTCCTTGCCCGGGCTTGCAAGGAGTCTCTGTCAGGGGTGTGCGTGACGGCCGTCGAATCCCGTCCAGCGGGTGGTGGCACCGCCCATGCCGTCGAGGCCGCGGGGGAGTTCCCGAGGAACCGCGGTCACCGGCCGTTCGGAGCCCGGGTCAAGGCCTTCGTGGCGTTGACCAAGCCGCGGATCATCGAGTTGCTGCTGATCACCACGGTGCCGGTGATGTTCCTGGCCGCTCAGGACGTGCCCGACCTGTGGCTGGTGCTCACCACCTGTGTCGGCGGTTACCTCTCCGCGGGTGGCGCGAACGCGCTCAACATGTACATCGACCGCGACATCGACGCGCTGATGGACCGTACGTCGCAGCGGCCGCTGGTGACCGGCATGGTGTCGCCGCGCGAGGGCCTGGTCTTCGGCCTCACCCTCACGGTGGTCTCCACCCTCTGGTTCGGACTGCTCGTCAACTGGCTGTCAGCGGCTCTCTCGCTCGGCGCGCTCCTCTTCTACGTGGTCGTCTACACGATGATCCTGAAGCGGCGCACCGCGCAGAACATCGTGTGGGGCGGCATCGCCGGCTGCATGCCGGTCCTGATCGGCTGGTCCGCCGTCACCAACTCGGTGTCCTGGGCCGCGCTCATCCTCTTCCTCGTCATCTTCTTCTGGACGCCGCCGCACTACTGGCCGCTGTCGATGAAGGTGAAGGAGGACTACGCGCGCGTCGGTGTGCCGATGCTCCCGGTCGTCGCCTCCAACAAGGTGGTGGCCCGCCAGATCGTCCTCTACAGCTGGGTGATGGTCGCGGTCTCCCTGCTGCTCACCCCGCTCGGCTACACCGGCTGGTTCTACACGGTGGTGGCGCTGGCGGCGGGCGGTTGGTGGCTGTGGGAGGCGCACGCCCTCCAGGCACGCGCCAAGGCCGAGGTGATGGGCGGCAAGCTCAAGGAGATGCGGCTCTTCCACTGGTCCATCACCTATGTCTCGCTGCTCTTCGTGGCGGTCGCGGTGGACCCCTTCCTGCGCTAGCGCCGCTTGCGGCGGGCTTTGCCCTGTCGCGGCACCAGCCCTCTTTCTCCGTGCCGTCCCGGATCTGATGCGGCCCCGCCGTGGCCCATGCCACGTGCACCCGCCGTGGCCGGTGCGCCCTACCCGCGAGTAGCATCGCCCCATGGCAGACACGCAGCAGGCAGACAGCCAGGTGGGGCGCAAGGCGGCCCGGATCGCCAAGCAGATCGGCGCCTTCGCCAAGGCGCACGGCGGCGCCGACGGGACCATCGAGTACCTCGGCCAAGCGGGCACCCGGATCGTGCTCATCGGCGAGGACGGCGAGTGGGGCGACCTCGTGGCGCCGACGCACGCGATCGCGGCCGCGGCCGCCGAGAAGGCCGGCCTCACCCTCCATGACTCCTTCGACGGCGACCTGGCCGCCAAGGTCCGCACAGGGCCGTACGAGTGGAGCCGTATGGCGGGCATCCAGGTCGGCGGTCCTTCCAACGGCTGAGCAACACCTCGCCGGGGTGTCACCCGTTAGGACTGTGGAAACACGGTCCACGACTGGGAGCCCGGATGATCGACACCCCGACCCTCGTGGACCAGTACTGTCACGGGGTGCTCCGCACCGAGCTGGGTCTCGGCACCTTCGAGGCGCATCTGGGCCGCACCACGGGACCGCCCGCGCCGGGCACGACCTTCTTCGACACCCAGACGGGGTTCGCCGTCCGGCGCTGGTGCCCGCCCCTGCTGGGGCTCGAACCGCACTGCCCGCCTGCCCGCTACCTCGCCCGGCGCCGTGAGCTCGGGGTGCTGGAGGCGGGCAGACGGCTGCTGAGAGGCAGCGGCATCTCCACCTATCTGGTGGACACCGGGCTGCCCGGGGATCTCACCGGACCGCCGGAGATCGCCGCCGCCGGCGCGGCCGAGGCCCGCGAGATCGTACGGCTCGAACTTCTCGCCGAACAGGTCGCCGACACCTCGGGCACCGTCGAGGGCTTCCTCGCCAACCTCGCCGAAGCCGTCCACGGCGCCGCCGCGTCCGCGGTGGCCTTCACCTCCGTCGCCGCCGTGTGCCACGGGCTCGCCCTCGCGCCGGATCCCCCCGGCCCCGGCGAGGTGCGCGGGGCGGTCGGGCGCTGGCTGGCGGCGCGCCAGGTCGGCGGCGCGCTCACCGACCCCGTCCTCGTACGGCATGTGCTGTGGGTCGCCGTCGCCTCCGGGCTGCCGCTCCAGCTCCATGTGGGGGTGGAGGACCCGATGCTGCTGACGAGTTTCGCCGCGGCGACCGCGGGGCTCGGAACCGACCTCGTGCTGCTGCACGGTTATCCGTACCACCGCCACGCGGCCCATCTGGCGAGTGTCTTCCCGCATGTGTACGCGGACCTCGGGCCGGCGCTCGTGCACACGGGCGCCCGGGCGGCCGCGGTACTGGCGGAGATCCTGGAGCTCGCGCCGTTCGGCAAGCTGCTGTTCTCCAGCGGCGCGCGCGGGCTGCCCGAACTGCATGTGGTGGGCGCCAGGATCTTCCGGGAGTCGCTGGCGCGGGTGCTCGGCGACTGGGTCGGCGACGGTGCCTGGTCCCGGGCAGATGCCCAGCGGGTGGCGACGATGATCTCTTCGGCCAATGCCCGCAGGGTCTACGGGCTCCGGGAAGCGGTGTGATCAGCGGGCCCTGACCGCGGCAGCGGGCGGTGAGTGGGTGCTCAGGCGCGGGACAGTGCCACGTCGCTCTGGGCCGGGATCTCCGCCGTCGGGCTGGGCCGCTCCCGCAGGCTCAGCGCGAGGCGCAGCACCGCGATCCACATCAGCGCGGACCCGAGCATGTGGGCGGCGACCAGGGCCTCGGGGACCTGGGTGAAGTACTGGACGTAGCCGATGACGCCCTGTGCCAGGAGCACCAGCAGCAGGTCGCGGGCGCGGGCCCGGGTGTCGTCGGGGGCGTCCACGACCCGCAGCACCAGCCACATGGCGAGCGCCAGCGCGCAGACCACCCAGGCCGCGATCGCGTGGATGTGTGCGGCGTCCACCCAGTCCCACGGCATGCGCGGTACGTCGCTGCTGTCACCGGCGTGCTTGCCGGAACCGGTCACCGAGGTGCCCAGCGTGATCAGCAGCGCGGAGGTGACGACGATGGCCCAGGACAGCCTGCGGACCGGGCGCGGGACCCGGGGACGCGGTGCGGTGTCGCCCTCGCCGGCCCGGTGCCAGGTGATCACCGCGACGGTGAGCAGCGCGTTGGCGGCCAGGAAGTGCCCCGCCACGGTCCACGGGTTGAGGCCCGCCCACACCGTGATGCCGCCCAGCACCGCGTTGCTCGCCACGATCCAGAACTGCGCCCAGGCGAGCCGGGTCAGCCCGCGGCGCCGCGGCTCGGTGGAGCGCGCCGCGATGATGGCCCAGCCGACCGCGGCCGACAGGACGTAGGTCAGCATCCGGTTGCCGAACTCGATCGCGCCGTGCAGGCCCTGCTCGGGTGTGGCGAAGAGGCTGTCGTCCGTGCACTTGGGCCAGGTGTCGCAGCCGAGACCGGAGCCGGTCAGGCGGACCGCGCCACCCGTGACGATGATGACCACGCTCATGACGACGGCGGAGAGCGCGGCGCGCCGGAGTGTCCTGGGGGTGGGCGTCCAGCGTCGGGCGATGAGGGCGAGGGGGGTTTGCACGGGCACCATGGTAGGCGGGGCCTTGTGCATGCATTCACGAGGGTCGGCTTCGGGTGCCGGAAGGGTCGGACATACGCCTGAATGCCGGGCGGGACCGTCCGTTCGCGTCCGCCGGATGCCCAGGCGCGTACGCCGCGAGCCGCCGGAGTCAGGGCGAGTGCACCCCGTCCGGCGGGTGTCGGGACGCCGCGTCGGGTCCGGGGTGTCAGGGCGCCCGCGCCGGGGCGACGGTGTCAGCTTGAGCCGGGGCGACGGTGCCAGGGCGCCCGCGCCGGGGCCGGCGGTGTCGCGTGCACACCTCGTGCGCCCTCGGGCGTCAGGGCGCGTCCGCCGTGGGCCCCGCGCCCGCTTCGGGCCGGGCGGCCTCCAGGCCCGCGCCTCCGCGCGCTCCCGCTCCCGGCTGCTGTTCCACCTCCGGCCCGTACGTCCGGCGGTACCGTGACCCGTCGAGGTGGTCCTCCTCCTCCCACCACACGGCGATCCGCCATGATGCCGACGGGCCCGGACGCGCGGGGGAGTGCAGGAACGCGTCGGTCAGCTCCTGTCCCACGGCCGCCGCACTGCGGTCCGTCACCGCGTCCATGCCCCGCCACGGGTACTCCATCGGGAGCCAGGGCCCGCCCTCCGCGCCACGGATGTCGAAGCGCCACACCGCTCGCCACGACCGGGCCCGCAGCATCCGGCGTACCTCCGCGGGGTCCAGGTCCAGGCCCTCGGCGATGGTGTCCGGTTCCGCGCCCTCGATGCGGGCGGCCACCACCGCCAGCGGGAGCAGCCGGTCGGGCAGCAGGTCATCGGACCGGAGCCGTGTCAGCCCGCCCTTGAACGGGCAGCGCCGCAGCCGCCGTTCCAGCTGGTCGCCCAGATGCTCCAGGGTCGCCGCCTGCAGACTCTCCCGCGCCTGCGCCCCCGACCACAGCTCGTGGTACTCCCGCTCCGCCCGCACGGCCCAGGCCGCCGCCTCCACCGGATCGCCGAGCTCCTCCAGCCGGTCGCCGAGGAAGGCATGGGCCTGGGCCAGGCCCTCCCGGTTCTGCGGGTCCGACAGATCGAGGCTCTCCCAGACCGTGATGGCGCGGTGGACGGCCGCCAGCGCGGCGATGCCGTCCGCGCGGGCCTCGGCCGGAGGCCGGTCGCCGACCGGCTGGAAGGCGTAGCGCGGCAGCCCCAGTTCGTCGCTGAGGGGTTCGGCGAGATACACGGCCTGGCTGATCAGCGCCCTGGCGTACCAGCGGGCGTGCTCGGGGTCGTGCACGGCAGGCTCCGCACACGTCCGTACGGCCTCGTGCACGGCGATCAGCGCGTCCGCGCGGCGGCCGGTGTCGAAGTGGTGCCGGGCCAGATCTCCGTAGCGCAGACTCAGCCGCGCGGTGAGCGGGAGATCGTGTTCGGCGTGCGGGGTGAGGGCGGCGATCAGCTCGATGAGCATCCGCTCTCGTACGTCCGGCGACACCCCGGCTCTGCCGGATCTGACCTTCGTCCACTCCGCGTCGAGCCGGAGTGCGGCAGTCCGTTCCATCGAGGCCTCCCACGCGCTGATCTTCGCAGCCATACTGGCGCGTGGGTCAGTACCTACGGAAGACGCCGGTCACTTCCGGCACGCAGGAAAGCGGGCGCGTCACTTCCGGCCCGGAGGAAAGCGGCGGCGCGTCACTCCCACTGGAACCAGCGGGCCGCCGCGCCGAGCCCGAGCACCGACCATCCGGCGAGGATGCCCAGATCGCCCCACGGCAGGGACGTGCCGTGCTGGAGAACATCGCGCAGCCCGTCGGAGAGCGCCGAGATCGGCAGCAGCGCGAGCACCGACTCCACACCGTCCGGGAACCGGTCCAGCGGCACGATCACCCCGCCGCCCACCAGCAGCAGCAGGAAGACCAGGTTCGCGGCGGCGAGGGTCGCCTCGGCCCGCAGGGTTCCGGCCATCAGCAGGCCGAGGCCGGAGAAGGCGACGGTGCCGAGGACGAACAGCAGCAGGACGGAGAGCGGGTCCCCGTGCGGGGACCAGCCGAGCGCGAAGGCGATCACCGTCAGCAGGGCGATCTGGAGCACCTCGGTGGCGAGGACGGAGAGCGTCTTGGCGCTCAGCAGGCCCCAGCGGGGCAGCGGCGAGGCGCCGAGCCGCTTGAGCACCCCGTAGCGCCGCTCGAAGCCGGTGGCGATGGCCTGGCCGGTGAAGGCGGTGGACATCACGGCGAGGGCGAGCACACCGGGGGCGAGGAAGTCGACGGGCTCACCCGTGCCGGTGTCGATGATGCCGACGGTCGAGAACAGCACCAGCACGAGCGAGGGGATGACGACGGTGAGCAGCAGCTGTTCGCCGTTGCGCAGCAGCATCCTCGTCTCGAACGCGGCCTGCGCCCCGATCATCCGGGCCAGCGGCGCGGCACCCGGCCGCGGTGCGTATGTACCGGCGCTCATCGGCGCAGCTCCTTGCCGGTCAGCTCCAGGAAGACATCCTCGAGGGTGTGGCGCTCGACGGAGATGCCGTCCGGCATCACCCCGTGCTGGGCGCACCAGGACGTGACGGTCGCCAGCAGCTGCGGGTCGACCTGGCCGGTTATCCGGTACGCGCCCGGCGTCAGCTCGACCGCCTCGGTGCCGTCGGGCAGTGCCTTCAGCAGCGAGCCGACGTCGAGCCCGGGCCGGCCGGTGAAGCGCAGGGTGTTCTCGGCCCCGCCCCGGCACAGCTGCTCGGGACTGCCCTGGGCGATGATCCGGCCCGCGTCGACGATGGCGACATCGTCGGCGAGGGCTTCGGCCTCGTCCATGAAATGGGTGGTCAGCACGGTGGAGACGCCGTCGGCGCGCAGTTCGCGCACCAGGTCCCAGGTGGAGCGCCGGGCCTGTGGGTCCAGGCCCGCGGTCGGCTCGTCGAGGAAGAGCAGCTCGGGGCGGCCGACGACGGCCATAGCCAGCGCGAGCCGCTGCTGCTGTCCGCCGGAGAGGCGCCGGTAGGACGTACGGCCGCAGCTGCCGAGGCCGAGCCGCTCGATCAGGGCGTCCACGTCGAGCGGGTGGGCGTGCAGCTTCGCCATGTGGCGCAGCATCTCCTCGGCGCGTGAGCCGGAGTAGACCCCGCCGGACTGGAGCATCACACCGATCCGGGGGCGCAGGTCCGCCGCGTCGGCGATCGGGTCGAGTCCGAGCACCCGGACCATGCCGCCGTCGGGGCGGCGGTAGCCCTCGCATGTCTCGATGGTGGTGGTCTTGCCGGCACCGTTGGGGCCGAGGACAGCGGTCACCAAGCCCTGGGGGACCTCGAGATCGAGGCCGTCCACGGCCGTCTTGGATCCGTACCGCTTGACCAGGCCCCGGATCTGGACGACGGACTCGCTTCGCATGCGGGGAAGTCTAGGCGGGCCATGTGGTGGTTCGGGGAGCGGGTCACAAGACGTACCGGATCGAGGCGGGCCACGCCGGGCCCGGGCACCTGCGTCTGCGTTTCCTGACCAATTCCGGCGTAACTTTCGCTGAATACGATCAAGGTTGAGCGGCCCGTTCCACCGCATCGAATTCCGGAGAACGGCCAGCTCAGAGCATGTTCGGAGGCTACCCGGCGGATGATTTCGTTAGGTAACCCTTAGTGACGCAGCGCACCGGTCCGTCGGCCGGACGGCGGTTGTCACCTCCGGAGGAATTACGCAACAATGGTGTTGTGAAAAACGTCGGCGAGGCTCCGCAGGAGGAACTCACGACCGGTGTGCGCTCGGACCATTCGACGCGCAACCGGGTCGCGCGGTCCGTGCTGGACCACGGCCCGTCCACCGTGGCCGACCTCGCCTCACGCCTCGGACTGACCCAGGCAGCCGTACGCCGTCACCTCGACACGCTCGTCGCCGACAATGTCGTCGAGCCCCGGGAACAGCGCATCTACGGCGCGCGCACCCGCGGCAGGCCCGCCAAGGTGTTCGCCCTGACCGACTGCGGCCGGGACGCCTTCGACCAGTCGTACGACGCACTGGCCGTGGACGCCCTGCGCTGGATCGAGCGGTCCGCGGGCGGCGGAGCGGCGGGAGAGGCGGCCGTCGCCGCCTTCGCCCGGGACCGTATCGAGGCCCAGGCGGAGACCTACCGCAAGGCCATCGATGCGGCCGCCCCCGACCGGCGCACGGAAGCGCTGGCCAAGGCCCTGAGCGCCGACGGGTACGCTGCTGCGGCGCGCAGCGCCCCCAATGCCCAGGCGGGGGAACAGCTCTGCCAGCATCACTGCCCGGTCGCTCACGCCGCCGAGCGGTACCCGCAGCTGTGCGAGGCGGAGACGGAGTTCTTCTCCCGCCTGCTCGGCACGCATGTTCAGCGTCTGGCCACCATCGCCCACGGCGACGGGGTGTGCACGACGTTCATTCCCAAGACCACACCATCATCAGCATCTGCAAGCACGGCCGGGAGGAACCCCGCATGACTCTCCCCACGGAGACTGCCCACCCCGAACTCGAGGGCCTGGGTACGTACGAATTCGGCTGGGCCGACTCCGACGCGGCAGGCGCCACGGCCAAGCGCGGCCTCTCCGAGGCGGTCGTCCGCGACATCTCGGAGAAGAAGAACGAGCCGGAGTGGATGCTGAAGCTGCGGCTCAAGGGTCTGCGTCTGTTCGACAAGAAGCCCATGCCGAGCTGGGGCTCCGACCTGTCGGGTATCGACTTCGACAACATCAAGTACTTCGTGCGCTCCACGGAGAAGCAGGCGGCGTCCTGGGAAGAGCTGCCCGAGGACATCAAGAACACGTACGACAAGCTCGGCATCCCGGAGGCGGAGAAGCAGCGCCTCGTCGCCGGTGTCGCGGCCCAGTACGAGTCCGAGGTCGTCTACCACCAGATCCGTGAGGACCTGGAGGAGCAGGGCGTCATCTTCCTCGACACGGACACCGCGCTGAAGGAGCACCCGGAGCTCTTCCAGGAGTACTTCGGCACGGTCATCCCGGTCGGCGACAACAAGTTCGCGTCGCTGAACTCCGCCGTCTGGTCCGGTGGCTCGTTCATCTACGTGCCCAAGGGTGTCCACGTCGACATCCCGCTCCAGGCCTACTTCCGTATCAACACGGAGAACATGGGCCAGTTCGAGCGGACGCTGATCATCGTCGACGAGGACGCCTACGTCCACTACGTCGAGGGCTGCACCGCCCCGATCTACTCCTCGGACTCGCTGCACAGCGCCGTGGTCGAGATCATCGTCAAGAAGGGCGGCCGCTGCCGCTACACGACGATCCAGAACTGGTCGAACAACGTCTACAACCTGGTCACCAAGCGGGCCGTGGCCTACGAGGGCGCGACCATGGAGTGGGTCGACGGCAACATCGGCTCCAAGGTGACCATGAAGTACCCGGCGGTCTACCTGATGGGCGAGCACGCCAAGGGCGAGACCCTGTCCATCGCCTTCGCGGGCGAGGGCCAGCACCAGGACGCCGGCGCCAAGATGGTCCACATGGCTCCGAACACCTCCTCCAACATCGTCTCCAAGTCGGTGGCGCGAGGCGGCGGCCGCACCTCCTACCGCGGTCTGATCGAGATCGGCGAGGGCGCGCCGGGCGCGAAGTCCAACGTGCTCTGTGACGCGCTGCTGGTCGACACGATCTCCCGCTCGGACACCTACCCCTACGTGGACGTCCGCGAGGACGACGTGTCCATGGGCCACGAGGCGACCGTCTCCAAGGTCTCCGAGGACCAGCTCTTCTACCTGATGAGCCGTGGCATGACGGAGTTTGAGGCGATGGCGATGATCGTGCGCGGCTTCGTCGAGCCGATCGCCAAGGAGCTCCCCATGGAGTACGCGCTGGAGCTCAACCGGCTGATCGAGCTGCAGATGGAGGGCTCGGTCGGTTAGTCCCGGCCCGCCCTTCCCGCAGCGACTGATTTCTTTACGCAGAGGCAGAGAGAGAGCACCCCGACAGCCATGGCTGAGGCTCAGAACATTCCGGTGGGATCCACCACCGCCGGTTCGATCGCGGTGGCCGCAGAGTCCACCGTCGCCACTCGTATGAGTGCGCCGCCCTCGTTCGACGTGGCGGACTTCCCGGTCCCGCACGGCCGCGAGGAGGAGTGGCGCTTCACTCCGCTGGAGCGGCTGGCCGGCCTGCACGACGGCACCGCCGTCGCGACGGGCGGTGCCGTCACCGTGGAGATCGACGCGCCCGAGGGCGTCACCGTGGAGACCGTCGGCCGCGACGACGCCCGGCTCGGCCGGGCCGGCACCCCGGTGGACCGGGTCGCCGCCCAGGCGTACTCCTCCTTCGAGAAGGCCTCGGTCGTCACGGTCCCCAAGGACACGGTGCTCACCGAGCCCGTCCGCATCACCGTGCACGGTGAGGGCGGCACGACCTTCGGCCACCAGCTCGTCGAGCTCGGCGCGTTCGCCGAGGCCGTCGTGGTCATCGACCACACCGGTGACGCGGTCCTCGCGGCCAACGTCGACTTCGTGGTGGGAGACGGCGCCAAGCTCACCGTCGTCTCCGTGCAGGACTGGGACGGCAAGGCCGTCCACGTCGCCCAGCACAACGCGCTGGTCGGCCGCGACGCCTCCTTCAAGTCCGTCGTGGTCACCTTCGGCGGCGACGTCGTGCGCCTGCACCCGCGGGTCTCCTACGCGGGCACCGGTGGCGAGGCCGAGCTCTTCGGCCTGTACTTCACCGACAAGGGCCAGCACCAGGAGCACCGTCTGCTGGTCGACCACAACACCCCGCACTGCAAGTCCAACGCCGTGTACAAGGGCGCGCTCCAGGGCGACGACGCACACGCGGTGTGGATCGGTGACGTGCTCATCCAGGCCGCGGCCGAGGGCACCGACACCTACGAGATGAACCGCAACCTCGTCCTCACGGACGGCGCGCGGGTCGACTCGGTGCCGAACCTGGAGATCGAGACCGGCGAGATCGTCGGCGCCGGCCACGCCTCCGCGACCGGCCGCTTCGACGACGAGCAGCTCTTCTACCTCCAGGCCCGCGGCATCCCCGCCGAGGAGGCCCGCCGACTGGTGGTCCGCGGCTTCTTCGCGGAGCTGGTCCAGCAGATCGGTCTCCCGGACGTCGAGGAGCGACTGCTCGCCAAGATCGACGCGGAGCTGGAGGCGTCGGTCTGATGTCCTTCGTCAAGGCCTGTGCGCTGAGCGAGCTGGAGGAGGACACCCCCAAGAGGGTGGAACTCGACGGCACGCCCGTCTCGCTCGTCCAGACCGAGGGCGAGGTGTTCGCGATCAACGACATCTGCTCGCACGCGAACGTCTCCCTGTCCGAGGGCGAGGTGGAGGACTGCCAGATCGAGTGCTGGCTGCACGGCTCCAGCTTCGACCTCCGCACCGGCAAGCCGTCCGGACTGCCCGCGACGCGCCCCGTCCCCGTATACCCCGTCAAGATCGAAGGGGACGATGTGCTCGTCTCCGTCACCCAGGAGTCCTGAGTCACCCATGGCAACGCTTGAAATCCGCGACCTGCACGTTTCCGTCGAGGCCGAGAACGGCCCCCGGGAGATCCTCAAGGGCGTCGACCTGACCGTGAAGCAGGGCGAGACGCACGCCATCATGGGCCCCAACGGCTCCGGCAAGTCGACCCTCGCCTACTCCATCGCGGGCCACCCCAAGTACACGATCACCGGTGGCACCGTGACCCTGGACGGCGAAGACGTCCTGGAGATGTCCGTCGACGAGCGCGCCCGCGCCGGCATGTTCCTCGCCATGCAGTACCCGGTCGAGGTCCCCGGCGTCTCGGTCTCCAACTTCCTGCGCACCTCCGCCACCGCGATCCGCGGCGAGGCACCCAAGCTGCGTACGTGGGTGAAGGAGGTCAAGACCGCCATGGAGCAGCTCCACATGGACCCGGCGTTCGCCGAGCGCAACGTCAACGAGGGCTTCTCCGGCGGTGAGAAGAAGCGCCACGAGATCCTTCAGCTGGAGCTCCTCAAGCCGAAGATCGCGATCCTCGACGAGACGGACTCCGGTCTGGACGTCGACGCGCTGCGCACCGTCTCCGAGGGCGTCAACCGCGTCCGCGAGACCGGTGAGGTCGGCACCCTGCTGATCACCCACTACACGCGCATCCTGCGCTACATCAAGCCCGACTTCGTCCACGTCTTCGCGAACGGGCGGATCGCCGAGTCCGGCGGTGCCGAGCTCGCCGACAAGCTCGAGTCCGAGGGCTACGAGGCATACACGAAGGGTGGCGTATCCGCGTGACACAGCTGCCGGGCCTCCTCGACACCGAGGCGATCCGCAAGGACTTCGCGATCCTCGACCGGGTGCTCCACGACGACAAGAAGCTCGTGTACCTGGACAACGCGGCGACCTCGCAGACGCCGCGCCAGGTGCTGGACGCCGTCACCGAGTACTACGAGCGTCACAACGCCAACGTCCACCGCGGTGTGCACGTCCTCGCCGAGGAGGCCACGGCGCTGTACGAGGGCGCGCGTGACAAGGTCGCGTCCTTCATCAACGCTCCGAGCCGCGACGAGGTGATCTTCACCAAGAACGCATCGGAGTCGCTCAACCTCGTGGCCAACATGCTCGGCTGGGCCGACGAGCCCTACCGGGTGGACCACGAGACCGAGATCGTCATCACGGAGATGGAGCACCACTCCAACATCGTTCCGTGGCAGCTGCTCTCGCAGCGCACCGGCGCGAAGCTGAAGTGGTTCGGCCTCACCGACGACGGCCGGCTCGACCTGTCCAACATCGACGAGCTCATCAACGAGAAGACGAAGATCGTCTCCTTCGTGCTGGTCTCGAACATCATGGGCACGATCAACCCGGTCGACGCGATCGTCCGCCGTGCGCAGGAGGTCGGCGCGCTGGTGCTGATCGACGCCTCGCAGGCCGTGCCGCACATGCCGGTCGACGTCCAGGCGCTGGGCGCGGACTTCGTGGCCTTCACCGGCCACAAGATGTGCGGCCCGACCGGTATCGGCGTGCTGTGGGGCCGGCAGGAGCTGCTCGAGGACCTGCCGCCGTTCCTCGGTGGCGGCGAGATGATCGAGACCGTGTCGATGCACTCGTCCACGTACGCTCCCGCGCCGCACAAGTTCGAGGCCGGTACGCCTCCGATCGCCCAGGCCGTCGGTCTCGGCGCGGCGGTGGACTACCTGAACGCCATCGGCATGGAGAACGTCGCCGCCCACGAGCACGCGATCACCGAGTACGCGGTGAAGCGGCTCCAGGAGGTGCCCGGTCTGCGGATCATCGGCCCCGTGACGGCCGAGGACCGCGGTGCCGCGATCTCGTTCACGCTCGGTGACATCCACCCGCACGACGTCGGCCAGGTCCTGGACGAGCTGGGCATCGCCGTCCGTGTCGGCCACCACTGCGCCCGCCCGGTCTGCCTGCGGTACGGAATTCCTGCGACCACGCGAGCGTCGTTCTATCTGTACTCCACGCCCGCCGAGGTCGACGCACTCGTCGACGGGCTGGAGCACGTCCGTAACTTCTTCGGATGAGGGATTGACGCGTGAAGCTGGATTCGATGTACCAGGAAGTCATCCTGGACCACTACAAGCACCCGCACGGGCGTGGTCTGCGGGACGGCGACGCCGAGGTGCACCACGTCAACCCGACGTGCGGTGACGAGATCACGCTGCGCGTGAAGTACGACGGCGACCGCATCGAGGACGTGAGCTACGAGGGCCAGGGCTGTTCCATCAGCCAGGCCAGCGCCTCCGTGCTCAACGACCTGCTGGTCGGCAAGGACCTCGCGGACGCGCAGAAGATCCAGGCGACCTTCCTGGAGCTGATGCAGTCCAAGGGCCAGATCGAGCCCGACGACGCGATGGAGGAGGTGCTGGAGGACGCGGTCGCGTTCGCCGGTGTCTCCAAGTACCCGGCCCGGGTGAAGTGCGCACTGCTGAGCTGGATGGCTTGGAAGGACGCGACCGCACAGGCGCTGGGCGAGAGCCCCGAGAGGAAGACGGCATGACGGAGAACGCAGGGGCGGCGCTGAAGCCGGCCTCCGAGGAAGAAGTCCGCGAGGCGCTGTACGACGTCGTCGACCCCGAGCTGGGTATCGACGTGGTCAACCTCGGTCTGATCTACGGCATCCACATCGACGACGCCAACATCGCGACGCTGGACATGACGCTGACGTCGGCGGCCTGCCCGCTGACCGATGTGATCGAGGACCAGGCGAAGTCGGCGACGGACGGTCTCGTCAACGAGCTGAAGATCAACTGGGTCTGGATGCCGCCGTGGGGTCCGGACAAGATCACGGACGACGGGCGCGAGCAGCTGCGCGCGCTGGGGTTCAACGTCTGATCCGTCTTCCCGTACGACACAAGCGGCCGTGACCGCCGGGCCATCCGGTGGACACGGCCGCTTCGTCGTGTGTGCATCCGGGTGTTGTGTACGGCTGTACGCAACGTTGTGTACGCTTGTACGCATGGGATACGGACTGCTCGCCGCGGCCATCGTGGCGGAGGTGGCCGGCACCACGGCCATGAAGTACAGCGACGGATTCACCAGGCTGTGGCCCTCGGTGCTCACCGTCATCGGCTATGTGATCGCCTTCTCGCTGCTCGCCCAGACCCTCAAGACCATGTCCGTGGGCACCGCCTATGCGATCTGGGCGGGCATCGGCACCGCGGCGGTGGCCGCCATCGGCATGATCTTCCTGGGGGAGTCGGCCGGCCTGGTGAGGATCGGCGGCATCCTGCTGGTGATCGCCGGAGTGGTGGTGCTGAATCTGGGCGGGGCGCACTGATGCCCCGCCGTTACGACCCCGAGCGCCGCCAGCGCATCATCGACGCCGCGATCCGGGTGGTCGGGCGCCGCGGGATCGCCGGGCTCAGCCATCGCACGGTGGCGGCCGAGGCCGATGTGCCGCTCGGTTCGACGACGTACCACTTCGCCTCGCTGGACGAGCTGCTGGTCGCCGCGCTGCGGCAGGCCAACGAGGGCTTCGGCGCGGCGGTGCGCGACAGCCGGGCGCTCGCCGACCCGGACGCCGATCTCGCCACCGAACTCGCCCGGCTGATGGGGGAGTGGCTCTCGGGCGAGCGAACCGGGGTGGAGCTGGAGTACGAGCTCTATCTGGCGGCACTGCGCAGGCCCGCCCTGCGGCCGGTGGCCGCCGAGTGGACCGACTCGGTCGCCGAGATCCTGGCCCGCAGGACCGATCCCGTCACGGCCCGCGCCCTGATGGCGATGATGGACGGCGTCTGTCTCCAGGTGCTCCTCACCGACGCGTCGTACGACGCGGAGTACGCGCGCGACGTGCTGGCTCGCGTCATCGGCTGACCGGCCGCCGTTCGACCGGCCGCCGTCCGAACAGCCTCTGAACACCGCCGCGGACAAAGCCCGTTGACCTTGATCCGGCCCGCTGCGATAGTCAGTTCCCTATAGAGACTCACTCGGGGGGCGGAGTGACCATGCTGCGGAACGTGCCACGGACCGTGCGGATGCTCGCCTTCGGCGCGTTCTTCAACTCCGCCGTCAGCTTCACCTTCGTCTATCTCTTCCTCTATCTGACCGGCCCTCGCGGTCTCACCGTCGCCGAGGCGGGCGTCATCAGCGGAATCGGAGGCGCCGGCCTCGTCGCCGGCAACTTCACCGGCGGATGGTTCGGCGACCGCCACGGTCATCGCAGGGCCCTCCTCGCCGGCGCGACGGTCGCCGGCGTGGTGCTCGTCGCCCTGCCCGTGCTCCCGATCCCCGTGCTCTGCGCCGCCCTGCCGCTCGCCGAGTACGCCACCGGGGTCGTCCGCGCCGCGAGCGCCGCCCTTGTCGCCGTCTCCGTCCCCGAGGGCTCGCGCCGTCAGGGCTTCGCCGTGATGCGCTTCGCGGGCAACGCCGGCTTCACCCTCGGCCCGCCGCTCGGCGCGCTGCTCGCCACCACCGTCTCCTACGACTGGCTCTTCGTCGCCGACGGCCTCGGCACCCTCGCCTTCGCCGGCTACGCCTCGCGCGTGCTCCCGGCCCGGGCGGCCGTGCACGCCAAGCCCGTTCGCGACCCCGACGCCCCTGGCGTCCTGCACGAACTGCGCGCGCGGCCCGCCGTGCTGGTGCTGCTCCTCGCGATCGGCTGCGTCGATCTCGTCTACCGGCAGCAGTACTCGACCCTGCCGCTCTCGCTCGCCGACCACGGCCTGGACACCCAGGTCTACGGCTGGCTCCTCGCCGTCAACGGCGGGGTCATCCTGTGCCTCGAACTCCCCGTCGCCCACGCCCTGCGCAGACGCGCGCCGCTCCCCGTCATCGGTACCGGGCTGCTGCTCGTCGGGCTCGGCTACGCCTTCCTGATACCCGGCGCGGGACTCCTCTTCGCGATCACCATGATGCTGTCGCTGACCGCCGGCGAGATCCTCTACAAGACCACCGCCACCGCCTATGTGGCTGACGAGGCGCCCGCCCACGCGCAGGGCAGGTTCCAGAGTCTGTACGCCGGCGCCTCCATCAGCGGGCAGGTGCTGGCCCCGCCGATCGGGGGTCTGCTGTACTCGGCCGCCCCCGGTCTGCTGTGGCCGGCGTGCGCGGTGCTCGCCGGAGCCGCGGGGCTCGCGGTCCTCGCGACCGGGACGTGAGACCGGTTCGCCCGGCGGGCGCCGCGCCGGTTAGGTTTTCCCCATGACCGACACCACTGCTCCTCGCACCACCGGCGCCGTCGCCGCCGGGCTCGCCACCATCGCGGCCGACGGCACCGTCCTCGACACCTGGTTCCCCGCCCCCGCGCTCACCGCCGAGCCGGGTCCCGCCGGCACCGAGCGGCTCACCGCCGAGCGGGCCGCCGAACTGCTCGGCGAAGGAGCCGCGAAGGCCGTCGGCCCCGACGCCCGCCGCGGTGTCGAGGTCGTCGCCGTCCGCACGGTCATCTCCTCGCTCGACGAGAAGCCGCTCGACGCGCACGACGCCTACCTCCGCCTCCACCTGCTGAGCCACCGGCTCGTCAAGCCGCACGGCCAGAGCCTGGACGGACTCTTCGGCCTGCTCGCCAACGTCGCCTGGACCTCGCTCGGTCCGGTAGCCGTCGACGCGCTGGAGACGGTACGGCTCAACGCCCGTGCCGAAGGACTGCACCTTCAGGTGACCAGCGTCGACAAGTTCCCGCGGATGACGGACTACGTCGCCCCGAAGGGCGTCCGTATCGCCGACGCCGACCGGGTGCGCCTCGGCGCGCACCTCGCCGAGGGCACCACCGTGATGCACGAGGGCTTCGTCAACTTCAACGCCGGCACGCTGGGCACCTCCATGGTCGAGGGCCGGATCTCCGCGGGTGTCGTCGTGGGCAACGGCTCCGACATCGGCGGCGGCGCCTCCACGATGGGCACGCTCTCGGGCGGCGGCAATGTCATCATCTCCGTCGGCGAGCGCTGCCTCGTCGGCGCCGAGGCCGGTGTGGGCATCGCGCTCGGCGACGAGTGCGTCGTCGAGGCCGGTCTGTACGTCACGGCGGGCACCCGGATCACCATGCCCGACGGCCAGATCGTCAAGGCCCGTGAACTCTCCGGCGCCTCCAACATCCTCTTCCGCCGCAACTCGGTCACCGGCGCCGTCGAGGCCCGGCCGAACAACGCGGTGTGGGGCGGCCTCAACGAGGTCCTGCACAGCCACAACTAGGGTCCCCTGTCAGGGGCTCAGGGGCTCAGGGGCTCCGGCCTCACGCGTCTCCGAGGGCGGCGAGCAGTTCGCCGTACGCCCTGCGCAGCCCGTCGGCCGCCTCGCGGCCGGCGGGCTGCAGCGGTTCCCGGACCGGCCCCGCGTCCAGCAGCGCCTTCGCCGTCACCGTGCCCGGCAGCCCGGAGGCCATCATCAACTCCGTGAGCGGCAAGAGGAGTTGGTTCAGACGGGCGGCCCGGGCGGTGTCACCCCGGTCGAAGGCGTCGAGCACCGCGCGCAGCGGCCCCGGGACGATGTTGGCGACCGTGCTGACGAAGCCCGCCCCGCCGACCGCGTACAGCGGCAGATTCAGCTCCTCGCACCCGGAGTAGTACGCGAGCGGGGTCCGCGCGATCACCTTGGTGGAACCCAGCAGGTCGTACGCGCAGTCCTTGACCGCCACGATCCGCGGATGGTCCGCGAGCCGCAGCATCGTCTCGACCTCGATCCGGGTGCCTGTGCGGCCCGGGATGTCGTAGAGCATCACCGGGACGCCGACGGCGTCCGCGACCCGGCGGAAGTGCGCCTCCAGGGCCGCCTGCGGCGGGCGGCTGTAGTACGGGGTCACCACCAGGACCCCGTCGGCGCCCGCCGCTTCGGCGGCCCGCGCCTGTTCCACCGTGTGCCGGGTGTCCGCGGTGCCGGTGCCCGCCACGACCGGCACGCCGTCGCCCACCGCCGCGCGCACCGCCCGGACCAGGGCCGTCTTCTCGGCGTCCGACGTGGTGGGGGACTCGCCGGTGGTCCCGCTGAGAACCAGCCCGTCGCAGCCCTCGGCCACCAGATGGGCGGCATGACGTGCGGCGGCGTCCAGATCGGGTCCGCCGGCGTCGGTGAACGGGGTGATCATCGCGCAGAGCGCCCGGCCGAAGGGGTGCGGTGTGGTCATCCCAGCAGTCTCGGTCCGCGAGACCGTGAAGGTCTACTTAGATCTTCTTGGGGTGAGGGGCAAGCAGAACTGAAAGGTTGTCCGGCGTACGTCTGGCATGATCGCCCCCAGGGACATGTCACAGGGGAGGGGGCCCGGCATGACAGGCGGGACAGGCGGGACAGAGGGGACAGGCGGGGCAGTCAGGGCGCGACGGAACGGCGCGGTGCCGGTAGCGGCGCTCACGGCGGTGGCCGCGCTCGTGCTCGCGGGCTGCGCGGAGGCGTCGGGCGGTGCGGGGGAGAGCGCTGCGAGCGCGTCGCCCGACTCGCGGTGGAAGGTGCGTGCCGACAAGCTCACCGGGACACCGGCTCCGTACACCGCTCCTCCGTCGATCACGCCGGGGCCGCGCATCCCGAACGACGGGGAGCAGTTCCAGGAGCCCACGCCAACCGCCTGTCCCGACACGGGAGTTGCCGTCGTCACCGGTGTCGTCGACGCCGCGATGGGGCGGCGGGCCACCACGATCCGGCTGACGAACTGCGGAAAGAAGCCGTACCGCGTCGAGGGGTATCCGCGGATCGGCGCCCTCGACAAGGACCGTGACCCGCTGAAGCTGAAGGTCACGCACGGCGCGTACGCGTACACGGACTCCAGCAGGGACCAGGGGCCTCGGCCCCTGACGCTGGCGCCCGGCAGGAGCGCCGTGTCGGTCCTGAACTGGAACAACAGGGTGACCTCGTTCGACGCCGTCCGGCCGGGGGCGTATCTGGTGGTCGCGCCCGTCCGCGGGGAGAAGGAGCAGACCGTGCCCTTCTTCCTCGACATCGGCACCTCGGCCGAGTTGGACGTCACCGCCTGGGCACTTCCGCGGGAGGAGCCGGGCAGTTGACCTCGACCGAGGTTGATGTTTCAGGCTGGTGATCAGCGGCGCACCGCCGGGGTGCGCCGAGCCGAGGGGACATCGCCATGACCGTGACCGTGCAGCCCGACGCCAGACCTGACCTCACCCGCCCGGGCGTCGGTGTCGTCAAGGCCTCGACCTGGGACGTCGGCACCCCCGAGCGGCAGCGGGCCACCGTCGACGCCATCGCCACGGCCTGGCGGAGCAGGGACTGGCCGGACTCCGGACTGCTCTCCTACACCGTCCACCGGGGCGAGGACGGGCGCACACTGCTGCACTACTCGCAGTGGACCGGCGAGGACGCCTATCAGGACTTCGTGCGGACCTTCCGGGACGACCGGAACGCGGAGATCGACGTGGCCGTGCCCGGTATCGAGCGGCTCGGGCTGCACTCCTACGAGCTCTACCGCAGCGCCTCGCTCGGCGGGGACGACCGGCGGGTGCCGGGCTGTGTGGTGATCGTGGACGTCGAGTTCGACGGACCCGACGCGGAACGCGCGCGGGACTGGGTGGACACCGTCTTCGTCGCGCTGGAGAGCGAACCGCACCCGCACCCCGGCGGGATCGCCGGTCACTTCCACATCGGTACGGACGGTACGCGGGTGCTGAACTACGCCGAGTGGGAGAGCGCCGACGCGCATCGCGAGGCACTGGGCGCGCCGGGCGCCGGTATCGGCTCGCCCACCGGGCCGTGGGAGAGGGTCCGCACCTATCCCGGCGTGAGCGGCGGCGGCGTGAACCGCTACGTGCCCGCGCTGAGTCTCGGCGCGGGCACGTAGTGGCGGTGCTGCGGGTTCTCACGGGACCCGCGGACCGCGGGTCCACGGGGTCACATGACTACGGCGTCACGGCCGGAAGCGCAGCACCTGCGGGTCGTGGTCGCTGTTCTGGTCCGCGAACTCCGCGTTGATGTGCACGCTGTCGTACTCGAAGTGGTCGATCGACGGGCTGGTCAGGATCTGGTCGAGCACCTGGCTGTTGCCCTGGTAGACGTAGGAGTAACGCTCCGGCTTCGGCAGGGACTTGATTGCCGGGCGGAGCGCGCCGCCGTCGGTGAGCGCCTTCGTCGTCGCCGAGAACTCGAAGTCGTTGATGTCGCCGAGCACCAGGACGTCGGCGTGGCGGTCGGCCGTGAGGATCTGCTTCACGAAGGTGTTCACGGTCTGGGCCTGCTGGAGCCGCTTGACCTCGGAGGAACGGTTCGGCGGCTGCCGGTGGGCGGTGAGGGCCTCGTCGCCGCCCTTCGAGCCGAAGTGGTTGGCGATCACGAAGACCGTACGGCCGCGGAAGGTGAACTCACCGGCCAGCGGCTTGCGGCTGGCCTCCCACGCGGCGTTCGCGGGGTCGACGCGTCCGGGGGACAGCGTCAGCGCCGCCCGTCCGCGCTCCTCGACGACGCCGGTAGCGGTACTGGCGTCGCCGCCGGCGCGGTCGGTGAAGGAGACCCGCTCGGGGTTGAAGAGGAAGACCTGACGGATGTTGCCGCCGGGCTCGCCGCCGTCCTTGTTGTTCTCCGGGTCCACGCTGCGCCACTCGTACGCCGGACCGCCGGCCGCGGCGATCGCGTCCGTGAACTTCTTGACCGTCTGGTCGGCGGCGACCGTGCCGTCGTTCTTCGCGCCGTTGTTGTCCTGGATCTCCTCCAGCGCGAGGATGTCGGGCGAGGACAGGTTCTCCACGACGGCCTTCGCCAGCGCGTCGAACTTCTCCTGCGGGTCGGACGGGTCGAGGTTCTCCACGTTGTACGTGGCGACGGCGAGTTCGCCCCGGCGCTGCGCGCGGGTCTCCTCGGCCTCCAGGCCACGGTCGACGACCGTGCCGAGTGTGCGCGCGGTCAGCGTGTAGCCGCCGAACTGGTTGAAGTCCAGGGGCCCTTCGGTCCGTCCGGCGAGCACGTCTCCGACGTTCGCCTTGGGGAAGGGCTGCTCGGCCGTGGGCGTCAGCGACTGGATCTGGAGCCGGCCGGTGTTCTGTGAGGTGTACGAGCCGTAGAGGGTGCCGCCGGACGCGGTGATGTTCTCGTGCGGCTTGACCGTCACCCACAGTTCGGCGAACGCGTCGGTCGCACCGACGACGCGGGAGGTGCCGACGCGGACGTTGGTGCCCTCGAGGGACTCGTAGTAGTCCAGGGCGTACTTGCGGGGCTTCAGCGGCAGGGCGTTGATGCTGCCGCCGTTGGCCGGGTCGCCGGCCGGGGTGTACGCCGTGGGCACGGAGCGGCCGGCGATGGTGACCGGAGCCGGCAGCGGGTTGTCGGCCGAGACGACCGTGATCGTCGGCCGGGAGATCTGCGTCAGCGACTGGTTGCCGGAGGAGGTGCCGCCCGGGATGAACTCGCCCACGGTGCCGGAGACCAGCACCGAGTCGCCGGTCTTGACCGTCGGGGTGGAGCCGGTGAAGACGAAGATGCCTTCGCTGGTGGCGGGGTTCTTGTCGGCCTGCGGGTCCTGGAACCAGAAGCCGCGCGACGAGCCGTAGGTCCGCACGCCCGTGACGATGCCGGCGACGTCGGTGACCTGCTGCCCGACGAGCGGGGATATCCGGGTGGAGCCCTGGATGTCATGGATCCGGGTCCCGGCCTCGGCGGCAGCCGAGGCGGAGGATCCGGCCAGCAGGCCGGCGGCCAGCGCGGAGGCGACTAGGGCCGCGACGGCGGCCGTTCTCGGTACGACAGAGGAAGGCATCGAGGAACTCCGGAATCGAGGGTGAGGGGTGATTCGCTTGCTGCACTTCTGTTCTACGCGCGTCAATCTCTTTGCTGAGCAGCCCACTTGTCAAGAGTCGCCGGGTGTACGGCGACCGACGGACGGATGAACGCCCTCATGGGAGCGTTCCCGCGGTCCCCGGCCGCCCCGTGCGCCCTGCCGGAGCGCGGCGAAACCCGGTGAAATACGTCTACGCTGGGGGCGGCCCCGGGCCCTCGCCCCTGCCTCTCGGGCATGCGGCGGTCACCCCAGCCCGGACCCGTACGCCCCGAGGAGAAGCAGCAGATGCCCGAAGACCGCCCCACCCTGCCGCCGGCGCGGCTGCACTCGGAAGCGGAGCTGGCGCGGGACGCGCTGGCCACCCCGCTGCTGACCAGGGCCGTGAAGCTCGCCCGTTGGGCGGGGCCGGACACCCGGGTGGGTGCGGGCGGCGAACTGGCCGAGGAGCAACTGGCCGCGGCGGCGGCGGAACTGGGTCTGGGCGCCGAGGACGACGGGCCCGCGTACGCGAGCGAGGCCTGGCGTACCGCCGTCGACACCGGTCTGGTGGACGTCGAGGACCCGGAGGACGACGAGGCCGAGTACGGCACCGCCGCCGCCGGGGAGAACCTGGCGCTGATCACCTCCGGCGGACCGCAGGACGTCCTCACGATCTGGCTCGACGCGCTGGAGGCCGTGCACGCCGACGCGATCGCCCCGCTGCTGGACGACCTGGCCGAGGCGATCGGTGACGACGGCGAGATCGACTACGACGCGCTGGACTGGGACCCGGACGCGGAGGCCGAGTTCCTCGACGGTGTGCTCGGCAATCTCTATCTGCTGACCGTCACGGACGTCGGGGCGGGCGACGAGCCCGTGCCGCTGCCGGCGCTCGCCGCGTCGATGATCGTGCCGGACGACATGGGCGAGCCGACCGACGACGTGCTGGAGCAGGTCTCGGTGGCGATGATGCGGCTGGACGACCAGTTCCGGCTGCTGGAGCCGGTCGGTCTGGTGGAGTACCGGCCGGTGGACGAGGCCCTCATGGCCGAGGTCCCGGACGACGCCGAGGCCCCGTCCGCGGTCGACGAGGCGGACGTCTCGCGGTACGGCCTGGTCAAGCTGACCCCCCTCGGTCTCTACGGCATCCGCACGCGGATGCTGGAGGGCGGCATCGACGCGCCCGCCGTGGGGGACCTCGCCGACAAGGGCGCCGACGTCCTGCTCGACGGACTCGCGCACTACCCCGAGCGCGCCGCCCGCGCGGAGACCGAACAGTGGCTGGCCCGCCGCGAGCCCGCGGTCGCCGCGCACGAACTGCTCGGCGCGGCCCGGGGCGTCGACAAGGGCGCGCCGCTGCGCCGGCTGCACTGCCAGCAGGCGCTCACCCTGGTCGGCGCACAGGCCGAGTCCGAGGTCCGCGCGGTTCTCGACGACGCCGAACTGGGCGGTCTCGCACGGGTCTGGCTGGCCGAGCGGGGCGCCTCCGACGTGCCCGCACCGCCCGAGTCGATGATCTTCTGGCTCGCCATCGACACGATCGCGGCGCAGCTCGACGCGGACGGTGAACTGGAGGAGCTCCAGGGCCTGGTGGAGGGTCTCGCCGGTCAGCACAGCGGCTTCTTCGACGCTGCCTGGCGGGTGGACCACCCGGCGACGGCGGACGTCCTGGAGACGATGGGCCGTCTGCACCCGGACAAGAAGGTGGCCAAGGACGCGCGCAAGGCGGCGTTCAAGGCCCGTTCCAAGCCGGGCGCCTGAGGGCGAGGGCCTGGGTAGGCGGCGGGCGCGCGCAAGGCAGTGGCGGGGTGCTGACAGCGGCCGGGACCCGCACGCGGCACGCGCGCCGGCTGCCCGCACGGGGTACGCGCGCCGGCCGCTCGTGCTGCGGCTGAGCATCTGCCCTGGCCGCCGTGGGGCGGCTGACCACCCGCCCCGGCCGCCCGCGTGCGGTTGAGCCATCGCGCCGGCCGACCGCACTGGCCCCGCCCCGGCCGCTCGTGCCCCGGCCGCTCGTGCCGCGGCCGGCCCGTGCCGCGTCAGGTCCGCAGATGCGACGCCCCGTTGAGGTCGAGCACCGCGCCCGACGACCACTCCGCCGCCGGGGACGCCAGCCACAGCACCGCCGCCGCGATCTCCTCGGCGGACGCCACCCGGCCGAACGGACTCTGCGCGCGGATCGCCTCGCCCTCCGCGCCGCTCAGCCGGCCCGCCACGCGCTCCGTCTCGAAGAAGCCGGGCGCCACCGACGCGACGGCGATGCCGTAGGGCGCGAGGGACACCGCGAGCGACTGGCCGAGCGCGTGGACGGCTGCCTTGGTCGCCCCGTACGCGGGATGGTCCGGCTCGCCGCGGAACGCCCCGCGCGAGCCGATGTTGACGATCCGTCCGCCCGTGCCCGCCTCGATCATCCCGCGGGCCGCCAGATGGCTCAGGTTCGCCGTCGCCAGCAGGTTGACGGCCACATGCCGCTGCCAGACGGCCGTCCAGCGGTCGTACGGCGTCGAGGGGAGTGGATGCGCCTCGTTGACGGCCGCGTTGTTGACGAGCACATCGATGCAGCCGAGTTCCTCCGCGGCCCGTGCGGCGACCGAACGCGCGCCCTCCGGATCCGACAGGTCACCGCCGAGCAGCACATGCCCGGTGCCGGGGAGGGAGCCGAGCGTCTGCCGCGCCTCCTCTTCGCGTGAGCCGTAGTGCACGGCGACCCGGTCACCGTTGGTGGCGAAAGCCTGCGCGACGGCGCGGCCCAGGCCCCGGGAGGCACCGCTGACGAGGACGCGCCTGCCGGTTGCGGGGAAAGTCATGGACTTCAACGGCCTTTCGGAGTCGGGACGTCTACCGTGCCCTGTCTACGCCATGCGACGCGTGGGCCGGCGACCGGCCCTGTCGCATCCGTTGCCTCATCGGCCGTGTTCGCGAAAAACCCTTCGCGCCGCCGGACACCCGCCTTTTAGAGTGATGCCTGTCCAGGTGCGAAGGCAGGACCTACTTCCACTGTTAATGGGGCGGTCGCGGGTTCGAGTCCCGCCATCGGCTTTCCCGCCGATGTAGCTCAGACGGCAGAGCACCTTGTCGGTTCCGCCGGCTTCGACCTCTGGACACATGCTCATGCACCTCCCGGTGCGCAGGCTGCGGCTACTTCCTTATCCGAAATCACGCCGCCGCCACCTTTGATCTCGGGAGGCCGGCATGCGGGGGGTCACCAACGCGCGGAGAGTGTTTTCCGCATTCCCCGATGCCGCCCTTCCCCGCCGAATTCGGGGGAATTCACATGGCACGTTTCAATGTGCGCGGCGCGAAGGCGTCGGTCACCTCGCCCGTCCGCTCGATCGGCCGTACGCTCCGTACGCATCAGGGCGGCAAGGGCGTCGAGCGCGACGCGCGTTCCGAGCTCTTCCTGCTCGCCGTGGCCAACTTCGTCTCCCAGCAGACCTTCTACGAGTCGGGCGAGGACCGCGACAGCCGATTCGCGCAGCTCGTGCGCGAGCTCGCCGTCGAGGACCCGGAGTGGACCGCGGGTCTGCTCGGCTGGCTGCGCGGCGAGGGGAATCTGCGTACCGCCTCGATCGTCGGCGCCGCCGAATACGTCAAGGCGCGGCTCGACGCGTCCGCGACCGCCGGCCCGTCGAACCGTCAGGTCGTCGCCTCCGTCCTGCGCCGTCCCGATGAGCCGGGCGAACTGCTCGGCTACTGGACCTCGCGGTACGGCCGGAACGTGCCCAAGCCCGTCAAGCGCGGCATCGCCGACGCGGTCGCCCGCCTGTGGAACGGCAAGGCCCTGCTGAAGTACGACACCGCCGGCAAGGGCTACCGCTTCGGCGACATCCTCAACCTCGTGCACGCGAAGCCCGATCCGGCGAAGCCGTGGCAGGGAGAGCTGTTCCGCTACGCGCTCGACCGCCGGCACAACCCGGACTCCGCCGAGCCGCCGGCCTCCAACCGCACGCTCGTCGCGCACCGCGCGCTGATGGCCACTCCCGTCGCCGAGCGGCGCGCGGTGGTCACCGCGCCGGACGGCGCCGCCCGCCTCGCCGAGGCGGGCATGACGTGGGAGGCGCTCGCGGGGTGGCTCCAGGGCCCGATGGACGCGGCGGCCTGGGAGGCCGTCATTCCGTCGATGGGACCGATGGCGCTGATCCGCAATCTGCGCAACTTCGACGAGGCGGGTGTCCGTGACGAGGTCGCGGAGAGGGTCGCGGCCGAGATCTCCGACCCCGACGTGGTCGCGCGGTCACGGCAGTTCCCCTTCCGCTACCTCGCGGCGTACCAGCACGCCCCGTCGCTGCGCTGGTCGTACGCGCTGGAGAAGGCGCTCGGCCACTCGCTGGCGAACGTGCCGTCGCTGCCGGGCCGGACGCTCGTCCTGGTCGACCGCTCCGGCTCCATGTGGGCGCGCCTGTCGGAGCGTTCCGAGCTCAACCGGGCGGACGCCGCGGCGGTGTTCGGCGCGGCCGTGGCCATGCGGGCGGCCCACGCCGACCTGGTGGAGTTCGGCACGACCAGCTCCCGGGTGAGGTACCGCCGGGGCGAGTCGGTGCTGAAGGTGCTCGGCCGCTTCGGCGACCTGGGCGGCACGGACACGACACGGGCCGTACGGGCGCACTACCGGGGCCACGACCGGGTGCTGATCGTCACCGACGAGCAGGCCGCGTACAGCCACTACGGCGACCCGACCGAGCAGGTCCCGGCACAGGTGCCCGTCTACACCTGGAACCTGGCGGGGTACCGGGCGGGCCACGCGCCCTCGGGCGGTCCCGGCCGGCACACCTTCGGCGGACTGACCGACGCGGCGTTCCGGATGGTGCCGCTGCTGGAGCGCGGTCACAGCGCCGACTGGCCGTGGGTCCCGACCCCCTGAAGGCCGGGCCGTTGTGCTCCCCGGTGGTTGACATCTAACATGTCAGTTCATGGGAGCACTGCGGCCCGTCGGGCGGACCCTGCTGCGGGACACCGCGTACGCGGCCATCCGCGACGCCATCGTGTGCGGCGAGCTGCCGCCCGGGGAGCCGGTGCGCGACGCCGACCTCGCGGGCCGGCTCGGCCTGTCCCGGGCACCGGTCCGTGACGCCCTCGCCCGGCTCGCCGAGGAAGGACTCGTCGAGACCAAGCCGCAGAGCTACACGCGGGTGACCCGGCTCGACCCGCGGGCCGTGCGCGAGGCCGCCGTGGTGGTGCGGGCGATGCACGAACTCGCCGCGCGGACCGGAGTGCCCCTGCTCGGGGCGGACGACGTCAAGGCCATGCGGGAAGCCAACGAGCGCTTCGTACGGGCCACCCGTACCGGTGAGGTCGGCGAGGCGCTGCGGGCCGACGACGACCTTCACGAGGTGCTCGTCCGGGCCTGCGGCAACCGTGCGGTCGCCGCGACGATCGCCCGCTTCACACCGCTGCTGCGGCGGCTGGAGTGGCGCCGGTTCGCCGAGGCGGGAGCGCTGGAGTCGGCGGCCCGGCACGAGCGGCTGATCGACGCCTGCGCCGCGGGGGACGCCGACGAGGCGGCCCGGATCACCGCGACGATCTGGCACTCCCTCGAAGATCTCGCCGACGACCCGGACGACCCCGCGCCGGTCAGGGCCGACCCCGCTCCTGTCCGGGGAGAGGGGGCCGGCATCACGCAGGCCGACGGCGAACAGGACACCGCCCCCTGACCCGAAGGAGCTCAGCATGTCGATCTCGTCGTACGAGCGCCATCCGCTGCTGTTCGGTCCCTCGCCGGTGCACCGCCTCGAACGGCTCACCCGTCATCTCGGCGGAGCCGACCTATGGGCCAAGCGCGAGGACTGCAACTCGCCCCTCGCGTTCGGCGGCAACAAGACCCGCAAGCTGGAGTACCTCGTCGCCGACGCGCTCGCCCGGGGATGCGACACGCTCGTGTCGATCGGGGGCGTCCAGTCGAACCACACCCGCCAGGTCGCCGCCGTCGCCGCCCGCACCGGGCTCGCCTGTGTGCTGGTGCAGGAGAGCTGGGTGGACTGGCCGGACGCGGTCTACGACAAGGTCGGCAACATCCTCATCAGCCGCCTCGCGGGCGCGGACGTCCGTCTGGTGCGCGCGGGATTCGGGATCGGCGTCAAGGAGAGCTTCGAGCAGGCGCTCCGCGAGGTGGAGGAGGCCGGCGGCCGCCCCTACGCCATCCCCGCCGGCGCCTCCGACCACCCGCTCGGCGGACTCGGCTTCGCGAACTGGGCGTGCGAGGTCGCCCAACAGGAGAGGGAGCTGGACGTCTTCTTCGACACCATCGTGGTCTGCTCGGTCACCGGCAGCACCCAGGCCGGGATGATCGCCGGGTTCGCCGCGCTCGAAGAGGCGGGCGGGCGTCCGCGCCGGGTCCTCGGGATCGATGCCTCGGCGGCTCCGGACCGCACCCGCGAGCAGATCGGCCGTATCGCCCGGAACACCGCCTCACTCGTGGGGGTGGAGCGGGAGCTGCGGGACGAGGAGATCGAACTCGACGAGCGCTATCACGCGGGCACCTACGGCATCCCCGACGAGGCGACGCTGGACGCCATGCGACTCGCGGCCCGTACGGAAGGAATGGTGACGGACCCGGTGTACGAGGGTAAATCGATGGCAGGGCTCATCGACCTGGTCGAACGGGGAGAAATCGGGTCCGAGGCTGTCGTGCTTTATGCCCATCTGGGCGGGCAGCCGGCGCTCAATGCCTACAGCGCGTTGTTCTGATGCGGCCCGAGGGGCCATACTCACGGTAATGACCAAGTCAGCCGGATCCCGGCGCCATCTGCCCTCCAGTCCCTTCAACAGAACGGCCCCGGCAGCCCCGCCGATCGAGCAGTACGAAGTGGGTGACCGGGTCTCGCACGACCAGTTCGGCCTCGGCAGAGTCATCGCAGTCGAGGGTGACAATGCTGCTGTGCTCGTCGATTTCTCCGGTCGCAAGGGAAGAATTCCGAGCCCTTACTCCAAGCTGGCCAAGCTCTGAGCCCCACCGCCGCCGGGCCCGACGTCGATGCGAACGACGGAGGGCCCGGCGGCTGCGGTTACAGGGCCTGAGCGGCAGGCTTCACCATGCCGCGCACGGTCCGGGACTTCACGAAGTCCCCGATGGCGGTCATCTCCCACTCGCCGGAGAACTGCTTGATCAGCTTCGCCATCATCACGCCGGTCTGCGGCTCCGCGCCGGTGAGGTCGAAGCGCACCAGCTCCTCGCCAGACGCCGCGTCGATCAGCCGGCAGTAGGCCTTGGCGACCTCGGTGAACTTCTGGCCGGAGAAGGAGTTCACCGTGAAGACCAGGCCGGTGGCGTCCGCCGGGAGCCTGCCGAGGTCCACGACGATCACCTCGTCGTCTCCCGCGCCCTCGCCCGTCAGATTGTCGCCGGAGTGCTTGATCGCGCCGTTCAGGATGGTCAGCTTGCCGAAGTAGCAGCTGTCCAGGTGGTTGCGGTTGGGGCCGTACGCGATGACGGAGGCGTCGAGGTCGATGTCCTTGCCGCGGTAGGCGGGCTCCCAGCCGAGGCCCATCTTGACCTGGGACAGCAGCGGACGGCCGCCCTTGACCAGGGACACCGTCTGGTTCTTCTGGAGACTGACGCGGCCCTTGTCGAGGTTGATCTTCCCGGCGCCGGGGGCGGGCGCCGCCGGGGGAGCGGCGGGGGCCGGAGGGGCCTGGGCGATCCGCGGGTCGGGCGCGGCGGGTGCGACCGGGGCGGGCTGCGCCGCGGGAGCCGCGGGTGCGGGGGCCGCCGCGGGCTCCTCGTCGACCGAGACGCCGAAGTCGGTGGCGATGCCCGCCAGTCCGTTGGCGTACCCCTGGCCGACCGCGCGGGCCTTCCAGGCGCCGTTGCGCAGATAGATCTCCACGATCACGAGCGCGGTCTCGGAGCCGAGCTGCGGCGGGGTGAAGGTGGCGAGCGCGCTGCCGTCGTCGGCGTTGCGGATGGTGGCGGTCGGCTCGATGCCCTGGAAGGTCTGTCCGGCGGCGTCGGGGCTCGCCGTCACGACGATCTTCTCGATGCCGGGCGGGACGGCGGCCGTGTCCACGATGATCGCGTCCGGGGCGGTGCCGCCGCCGGAGCGGTGACTCACACCGGGGCCCGCCGGCTGGTTGTAGAAGATGAAATCGTCATCGGAGCGCACCTTGCCGTCGCCGGTGAGCAGCAGGCCCGAAACGTCGAGCCGCACCGGGGCGGCGACGTCCACCGCCACGCGAGCGGCGGAGAGAGGGATGTTCGAGCCGGGGGTCATAGCTGTCATGCCAGGGGTAACGAGCGAGGGCGCTTTACCGTTCCCTTACTGTTCTCACCGGTTGCGGGGGTGATTTCTGGCCGCCCGCTCGTTCCCGAACTTGTACGCGCCGGTCCAGCGGGCCATCACCAGTTGCGCGTCACCGGACTCCACCTCCGCCAGGAACTTCTCGGCGCGCGGACCGCGCAGGGTGCCCGCCGACCGGCCGCGGTGGGTGATGACGACGCTGCCGTCGCCGCGCTGTTCGTACGTGAATCCGAAAGGTCTCGCCATGGCGGCCATCCTGGCCGGTGCGGGGCGCCGACGGCACGCGAATATTCGTCGGCCCCGGAGCCGGTCCGCACGGGGCTTGTCGGTAGGGGCCGGTCAGTACGGCCACAGGGGCGGGTTGGTGACGAAGTGACCCCCCAGATACGCGTGGTCCGGGTTGTCCGGGTCCAGTTCGCCCTGTTCGGCGACGAGCTTCTCCGCGTACTGCTCCGAGTCGTCCTGCGGGTCGTACCCGAGCGCGCGTGCCGTCGAGAGGTCCCACCACAGGCGGGTGTTGGCGGACGAGCCGTAGACGACGGCGTGGCCCACCTCCTCGGCGGTCAGGGCGGCGTGGAAGAGACGTGCGCCGTCGCCGGGGCTCATCCACACCGAGAGCATCCGCACCGACGTGGGCTCCATGAAACAGGAGCCGATGCGGACCGAGACACTTTCCACGCCGTGCTGGTCCCAGTAGAGCTGGGCCAGGTCCTCGCCGAAGCACTTGGACAGGCCGTAGTACGTGTCCGGCCGGCGGGGTGTGTCGATCGGGATGAGCGCGGACGGCGCGATCGGGGCTTCGCCCCGCGGGCGCGGGGTGAAGCCGACGGCGTGGTTGCTGGAGGCGAAGACCACGCGCCGGACGCCTTCCTCGCGGGCCGCCTCGTAGAGGTTGTACGTGCCCTCGATGTTGGCGCGCAGGATCTTCTCGAAGGGGGCTTCCAGCGAGATGCCCGCCAGATGGATGATCGCGTCGACACCGCGGACCGCCTCCCGCAACGCCTCCTTGTCGGCCAGGTCGGCGGTCACGGCCTCCGGCTCCCCCTCGATCGGGGTGGCGTCGAAGAGCCTGAGTTCGTAGCCGTACGCGGGAAGCAGTCCCCGCATCAGCGTGCCGAGGCCGCCTGCTGCGCCGGTGAGCAGGACGATGCGGGGAGCGGGCATGGATGGTTCTCCTTGAAATGCTCAGGTCCGTAGACAGCATTCACATGCATGGACACGCTAGGGAGTCGTCGGGGCACCGTCAAGTGTGGCCCGGACGGTCCGGCTCCGCCTCTGAGTTGCGGTTTTCCGTCTTGACCGGCGCCGCCCGGCTGCCCTAGCGTGACGGCGTTCAGAGATATGGACGTCGATCAGAATTGTGCACGAGTCACGGAGGCTCGGTGCACGGCCCAGGGAGCGCCCGTGACCACAGCCCCGCTCGCCGCCCGGCTCACCCGGGTCCAAGGACCGCTGTTCTTCCCCGTCACCCCGTACGGGCCGGACGGCTCCGTCGATCTCGACACCCTCCGGGCCCATGTGCGCGCGGGCGTCGACGCCGGCGCGGCCGCGGTGTTCGCCTGCTGCGGGACGGGCGAGTTCCACGCCCTCACCCTCGAGGAGTTCGCTCAATGCGTCGCCGCGGCGGTGGACGAGACCGCCGGCGCGGTGCCCGTCGTCGCCGGAGCGGGCTACGGCACCGCCCTCGCCGTCCAGTACGCGCGGACCGCCGAAGAGGCGGGCGCCGACGGACTGCTCGCCATGCCGCCCTACCTCGTCGTCGCCGACCAGGCCGGACTGCTGCGCCATTACACGGAGCTGGCCGCGGCGACCTCCCTCGACGTCATCGTCTACCAGCGCGACAACGCGCTCTTCACCCCCGAGACCGTCGTGCAACTCGCCGCGACCGACGGGATCATCGGCCTCAAGGACGGCTACGGCGACCTCGACCTGATGCAGCGGATCGTCAGCGCCGTCCGCCGGGACGCCCCCGAGCGGGAGTTCCTCTACTTCAACGGGCTGCCCACCGCGGAACTCACCGGGCTCGCCTACCGCGGCATCGGCATCTCCCTCTACTCCTCCGCCGTCTTCGCCTTCGCCCCCGACATCGCCATCGCGTTCCACCGCGCGCTGGCGTCCGGCGACGACAAGACCGTGAACCGGCTGCTCGACGGCTTCTACGTGCCCCTGGTCGAACTGCGCAACCTGGGCCGCGGCTACGCCGTCTCGCTCGTGAAGGCCGGTGTGCGTCTCGAAGGGCTCGACGTCGGCGGGGTGCGCCCGCCGCTCAGCGAGCCGGCCGAGGTCCACGTCAAGGCGCTGGCCGCACTCGTCGAACGCGGCCGGGCACTGCTGGAGGAGCCCGCGTGAAGACCTCTGTCTTCCTCTACCCCTGGGACGTCGTCGGGGACCCGGACGCCGCGGCCCGGATCGCCGCCCTCGGTGTCCGACAGGTCACCCTCGCCGCCGCCTACCACTCCACCCGCGCCCTGACCCCCCGCCACCCGCGGCACCGCATCGTCACCGCCGAACACGCCGCCGTGCTCTACGAGATGGACGAGCAACGGTGGGCGGGGCGTGAGCTGCGGCCGTACGCCCCCGGAGCCTGGGCGTCCGGCGACGCGTACGGGGAGGCGGCGGCCGCCCTCGCCGACGCCGGCCTGGAGGTGCACACCTGGGTGGTCCTCGCCCACAACTCCCGGCTGGGCGCCGAGCATCCGGACACCTCCGTCGTCAACGCGTACGGCGACCGCTACCCCTGGGCGCCCTGCATCGCGCGCCCCGCCGTCCGGGAACTGGTCGTGAACCTGGCCGCCGAGGCGGCGGCGAGGCCCGGCGCGCGCGGCACCGAGCTGGAGTCCTGCGGCTGGTACGGCCTCGCCCATCTGCACGCCCACGACAAGATCGCCGGCGTGGGCCTCGGCGACGCGGCCCAGTATCTGATGTCCCTGTGCTTCTGCTCCGTCTGCCGCGAGGGATACCGGCAGCTCGGCGCGGAACCCTCCGTGCTGGCGGCCGCCGTACGGGGGGCGCTGGAGCCGGTCTGGGCGGGGGAGGCCCCGGTGGACGTGAGCATCGACAAGCTGCTGGGCGCCGAACTCGCCGCGGCGACACTCGACTTCAGGACCCGCACCGCGCGGACGCTCCAGGAGGACACGGTCGCCGCGGTGCGTGCCGCGGCTCCCGACGGATTCCAGGTGCTGCTGCACGCCGACCCGGTGGCGTACCACTGCGGGGCCAACGCGGGCGTCGACCCGGCGCACATCCTGTCCGTCGCGGACGGCGTGGTGGTGCCGTGCACCGGTGGCACGCAGCTGCTGAAGCCGTTCGCGGACCGCCGCGGGAGCGCGGACGTACTGGCCGCCAACCTCACCGTCGTCGGCGGGATGGGCGGCAGCCCGGGCACGCTGGCCGAGGACGCCGCGCGGGCCGCGGAGCTCGGGGCGACGGAACTGCGGCTGTACCACGCGGGGTTGGCGTCGGACGCGGACCTGGAGCTGGTGGCGGCAGCGGTGTCACGGGTGGGCTGAGCCTCCCGCGGGCCCTCGGGCGCGGGACGGGACAGGCGCGCCCCGCCGCCCTCCAAGGGCCAGTGCCAGTACCAGTCCCGCCGCGCCCGTCACCGACAGCAGCACCGTCACATCGGCCACCGCGACCAGCCCCGCACCCACCGCGAGGGCCACCGCGTTCGGGGCGAAGACCAGGGTGTTCGCGGTGGCCGCAGTGCGGCCGAGGAGCGCGTCCGGCGTCTCCCGCTGCACCGCCGTCAGCGCCGCGACCAGGACGCACGGCAGCCCCAGCCCGATCGCCGCGCTGCACGCCAGAGCCGCCGCGTCGAACGGCAGGGAGCGCAGCGCCACCGCCACCGCGAACAGCGCGGCGCCGGCCGCGGCGTAAGCCCGCTCCGGCATCCTCCGCAGCAGCGGGCCGGCGAGAAGTCCGCTGATCACCGAGCCGACGCCCTGCACCGCGTACAGCACGCCCACATACGTGGGGGAGCGGCCGAGCACATCGTCGGTCACGGCGAAGATCAGCGCGCCGTTCAGGCCCGCCAGCAGCATCACCGTGCCTCCGCCCAGCACCAGGGGACGCAGCACCGGCGAGTGCCACAGAAACCTCGCACCCTCGGCGGTCTGCGCGCGCCAGGTGCCCGCGGCCGGGCGGACCGGCCGCTCCTCCGGTACCCGCAGGGTCATGAAGACGCCGGCGGCCAGCGCGAACGAGAGGGCGTCCAGCATCGCCACCGAGGCGCCGCCGAACCGGGCGAAGAGGCCCGCCCCGGCGAGCGGCGCGATCAGTTTCATGCCCTCGTTCGCCGTCAACCGCAGCCCGTTGAAGTCGCCGAGCAGTCTGCTGTCCACCACCGTCGCGACCAGTCCCGCCTCCGCCGCGTCGTGCACGACGGTGCTCATCCCGTAGACGACGAGGACGGCGAACAGGATCCACACCCGCGCGGCCGAGTCCACCGCCGCCAACGGCAGCAGGAGCAGGCACATCGCGAGGTTGACGCGGATCAGCAGCGGCCGGCGGCGCACCCGGTCCGCGACCGTGCCCAGCAGCGGACCGGCCAGCACCGGAGCCCACATCGCGAACGTCGTCAGTGCCGCCAGACTGTCCGACCCGGTCAGCGACTTGACCCAGATGCCGGACACCAGCCACATCGCGGACGAGCCGAAACCCGACACGACCACCCCGGCCAGATACAGCCCCGCATCGCGGTCCCGCAGCACCGCACCCGCCCGCCGCCCCACAGCCCACCCGCCTCCTTCGACCCGTCGTGCGGATCAGCGTGACGGCTGAGGAGGCCGCGGCGGATCGGGCAGATGCCCTACGTCGTGTCCGGCCGGGCCATGCGGTCCTCGTCGTGGGTCTTGACGCGGGACGCGGTCCGCGGACAAGCTCAACAGCGCCGTACGTCGTATCTCATATATGACCAGCAGAACGCGAGCCGTCGATGTCCTTTGCTCCGGCCTCCATCCCCTCCCGCACGCAGTACGTGCTCGACACCGTCAAGCACGCGATCCTCACCGGCCGGCTGCGGTCCGGGCAGGCGCTCGTCGAGAGCGAACTGGCCGCGCAGTTCGGGGTGTCGAAGACACCGGTGCGCGAGGCGCTCAAGACGCTCGCCGGCACCGGCCTGGTGGTGATGAGCCAGTACAAGGGCGTCACCGTGCGCACGGTGGACACCGCCATGGCGCACGAGGTGTACGACGTGCGGCTGCTGCTCGAACCGGAGGCAGTGCGCCGGTCGGTCCGCCGCTCGGCCCCTCTGGACGCCGCGGGCGAGGCGCTGGCGAAGGCCGACGCCGCCGCCGACCGCGCGGAACGCTCCCTGGCCAACCGGGAGTTCCACCGCGCGCTGTATCTGTCCTGCGGCAATCCGATGCTGGTCAGGATGCTCGACGACGTGCGCGACCAGGCCGCGCTCGTCTCGGCCGTCGCCTGGGCCGCCGATCCGTCGTGGGAGCGGGAGGCGGCCGAGCACCGGGAGATCCTGCGGCTCGCGCTGGACGGTGACGCGGAGGGGGCGGCCCACGCCCTGTACGACCACGTCGCCGCCTTCCTCCGCCGCGCCTTTCCCCAGCAGGGCTCCGCAGAGCCGCGCTCCCCCGAGGAGGACCACCGATGACCGAGGAACGCCTCACCGTCCTGCGCGCCGCGCTCGCCGATGTCGTGGCCATCCCCGTGACCCCGTTCGCCGAGGACGGCACGGTCGACGAGAAGGCCCAACGCGCCCTGCTGCGCAGGATGATCGACGCCGGGGTCACCACACTCACGCCCAACGGCAATACCGGCGAGTTCTACGCCCTGACCCCCGACGAGCGCCGCCGGGCCGTCGAGGTGACCGTCGAGGAGGCGGACGGGGCGGCCACGGTCGTCGCGGGCGTCGGACACGAGGTACCGGCCGCCGTCGCGGCCGCCCGGCACGCGGCGGACGCCGGGGCCGGGCTGGTGATGGTGCACCAGCCGGTCCATCCATACGTCTCCCAGGACGGCTGGATCGACTACCACCGCGCGATCGCCGACGCCGTACCGGAGCTGGGTGTCGTCCCGTACATCCGCAACGCGCACCTCACCGGCGGCACGCAGGCCGAACTCGGACGGCTGTGCCCCAATGTCGTCGGCGTGAAATACGCGGTCCACGACGCCGCCGCCTTCGCCGCCTTCGCCCGTGACGCCGGCCTCGACCGTTTCGTCTGGGTCGCCGGGCTCGCCGAACTCCACGCACCCTCGTACTGGGCCGGCGGTGCCACCGGCTTCACCTCCGGACTCGTCAACGTCGCCCCGGAGATCTCCCTCGCCCTGCGGGACGCCCTGCGCGAGGGCCGGTACGCGGACGGCATGGAGATCTGGGAGCGGATCAGGCCCTTCGAGGAACTGCGCGCCGCCCACCAGTCGGCGGACAACGTGAGCGTCGTCAAGGAAGCTCTTGCCGCGCTCGGCCTGTGCCGCCGTGACGTGCGTCCGCCCAGCAGCGTCCTGGCGGGGGAGCAGCGTGCCGTGGTCGCGGATCTCGTCCGGGACCGGTTCGTATGACCGACCGGAGTCCCGAACAGCTGCGCAGTCACCAGTGGTACGGCACGGAGGGGCTCCGCTCGTTCAGTCACCGTGCCCGGACCCGGCAGCTCGGCTATCTCCCCGAGGAACACCTCGGCAAGCCGGTCATCGCGGTCCTCAACACCTGGTCCGACATCAACCCCTGCCACGTCCATCTGCGCGACCGCGCCCAGGCCGTCAAGCGCGGGGTCTGGCAGGCCGGCGGCTTCCCGCTCGAATTCCCGGTCTCCACGCTCTCGGAGACCTTCCAGAAGCCCACCCCCATGCTCTACCGCAACCTGCTGGCGATGGAGACGGAGGAGCTGCTGCGCTCCTATCCCGTCGACGGCGCGGTGCTGATGGGCGGCTGCGACAAGTCCACACCCGCCCTGCTGATGGGCGCGGCCAGCGCCGACCTGCCCGCCGTCTTCGTCCCCGCCGGGCCCATGCTCCCGGGCCACTGGCGCAACGAAGTGCTCGGCAGCGGCACGGACATGTGGAAGTACTGGGACGACAGGCGCGCCGGACTGATCGGTGACGCCGAACTGGCGGAGCTGGAGAACGGTCTGGCCCGTTCGCCCGGCACCTGTATGACCATGGGCACCGCCTCCACGCTGACCGCCGCCGCCGAGGCCCTCGGCGTGACCGTCCCCGGTGCCTCGTCCGTCCCGGCCGTCGACTCCGGGCACGAGCGGATGGCCGCCGCGTCCGGCCGACGGATCGTCGACCTCGTACGCCAGGACCTCAGGCTGTCGCGCATCCTCACCCGCGAGGCATACGAGGACGCCGTCGCCACCGTGCTCGCGCTCGGCGGCTCCACCAACGCCGTCATCCATCTGATCGCGATGGCCGGCCGCTCCGGTGTCGCGCTCACGCTCGACGACTTCGACCGCATCGCCCGCACGGTCCCGGTGCTGGCGAACGTCCGCCCCGGCGGCCGGTATCTGATGGAGGACTTCCACTTCGCGGGCGGACTCCCCGCCTTCCTCAGCCGGCTCACCGACGTCCTGCATCTGGACCGGCCCACCGTCGCCCACCCCACCCTGCGCGAACAGCTCGCCGGGGCGCTCGTCCACAACCCCGACGTCATCCGACCCCGGGACAACCCGCTGGCCGACGAGGGCGGGGTCGCGGTGCTGCGCGGCAACCTCTGCCCCGACGGCGCCGTCATCAAGCACATCGCCGCCGATCCCCGGCTGCTGAGGCACACCGGCCCCGCCGTCGTCTTCCCCGACTACCGGACCATGCAGCGCACCATCGACGACCCGGCACTCGGCATCACCGCCGACCATGTGCTGGTGCTCCAGGGCGCGGGCCCCCGAGGCGGCCCCGGCATGCCCGAGTACGGCATGCTGCCGCTGCCCGGCCATCTGCTGCGGCAGGGCGTACGCGACATGGTCCGGATCTCCGACGCCCGGATGAGCGGCACGAGTTACGGCACCTGCGTCCTCCACATCGCCCCCGAGTCGCACATCGGGGGCCCGCTGGCCCTGGTCCGCAGCGGCGATCCGATCACGCTGGACGTCGCGGCCCGGACCCTGCGGCTGGAGGTGCCGGACGCGGAGCTCGCCGAGCGGCGGGCGGCCTGGACACCACCGCCCGAGCGATACGAACGGGGGTACGGCGCGCTCTACGGCGAGCAGATCACGCAGGCCGACACCGGCTGCGACTTCGCCTTCCTCGCCCGGCCGGGCAGGAACCCGGACCCGTACGCGGGTTGAGCCGCGGGCCCGGCGGGTGTCCGTCGTACGATGCGGCCTGCCCGTCGTCGTACTCAAGGGGTACCGCCGTTGCGTTCCACGAGGCTCGCCGCACTTCTGGGCGCCGTACTGATCCTGGTCACGGCGCAGTTCACCGGGGAGGCGAGCGCGCGGGCCCACTCCGAAGACATCCGCGGGCAGCTGGAGCGCATCCCCGGTATGACGGTCGTCGCGGTGGGGGAGAAGCAGGGCCACCCGCACTACACCCTCACCTACGCCCAGCCCGTCGACCACCGCCGGCCCCAGCGCGGCAGCTTCACCCAGCGGCTCACCCTCTGGCACAAGGCGACCGACCGGCCCACGGTGCTGCACACCGGCGGCTACACCCTGGCCTCCGGGACCGCCCAGGTCACCACGGTGCTCGACGCCAATCAGGTGTCCGTGGAACACCGCTACTTCGGCCCCTCCCGGCCCGCGGGCGCGGCCGCGGACGACTGGTCCGAGCTCACCGTCTGGCAGGAGGCGAGTGACGAGCACCGGGTGACGCAGGCGCTGCGCGTCATCGAACGCGGCCGGTGGCTGGGCACGGGGGCGAGCAAAGGCGGTATGGCGGCGACCTATCACGAGCGGTACTACCCCGGCGATCTCGACGCCGTCGTCGCCTTCGTCGCACCGAACGACGCCGACAACGCGGACGACAGCGCCTACGACCGCTTCTTCGCGACCGTCGGCACGGCCGAGTGCCGCCGCGCGCTCGACGCCGTGCAGCGCGAGATGCTGGTCCGGCGCGAGCGGCTGCTGCCGATGTTCGAGGCGGACGCCCGGGAGAACGGCGACACCTTCGAGGAGACCCTCGGCACCACGGACCGCGCCTACGAGTTCGCCGTGCTCGACCAGGTCTGGAACTTCTGGCAGGGTGGCAGCGCCGACGACTGCCCGGACGTCCCCGACGCGCGGACCGCCGACGACGACGAGCTCTACGACTGGTCGAAGAAGCACGGTCTGCACGTCTACAAGGACGAGAACCTCGGCACCAACGGCTCGGGCCCCTACTACCGGCAGGCCGCCACCCAACTGGGCTGGGCGGACCTGGCGTTCGCGCATCTGCGCGGGGTCCGCCGCCACCCCGGGCTCTACCGGCCCGACTCGGTGCTCCCGGCCGCGATGCGCGGCGCGTACGACAACGGGCCCATGGCCGACGTGGATCGCTGGGTGCGGACCAGCGGCCGGCGGATGATGTTCGTCTACGGCGAGAACGACCCCTGGAGCGCCGAGCAGTTCACGCCGAGCCGCCACGACTCGTACCGCTTCGTGGCTCCCGGCACCAACCACACGGCGCAGCTCACGGATCTGCCCGCGGACCAGGAGGCGGCCGCGGTCGCGACGCTCAAGCGGTGGGCGGACGTTACACACCGTTGACCTGAAAACGCTCGCCCGAGGGGCACAATCCCAGCTGTCTTCACCGGCCGGACCGTCCCCGAGGAGAGCCATGTCCGCACAGGTCGACCAGTATTTCCGCATCAGCGCACGAGGCTCGACCTATGCGCGGGAGATCCGTGGCGGCTTCGCCACGTTCTTCACGATGGCCTACATCCTCGTACTCAACCCGATCATCCTCGGCAGCGCCGAGGACAAGTTCGGCCACCAGCTCTCCGCGGCCGAACTGGCCACGTCCACCGCGCTGGTGGCGGCCGTGATGACCGCGATCATGGGCCTCGGCGGGAATCTGCCGCTCGCCGTCGCCGCCGGGCTCGGGCTCAACGCCGTCGTCGCCTTCCAGATAGCCCCGCTGATGAGCTGGCCCGACGCGATGGGTCTCGTGGTGCTCGAAGGCATCCTCATCTGCGTCCTGGTGGTCACCGGACTGCGCGAGGCGATCATGCACGCCATACCGTCCTCGCTGAAGCAGGCGATCAGCGTGGGCATCGGGCTCTTCATCGCCTTCATCGGGTTCGTCGACGCCGGATTCGTCACCCGCATCTCCGGCGACGAGGGCACCGTGCCGGTGCAGCTCGGCGGCAGCGGTCAGCTCTCCGGCTGGCCCGTGCTCGTCTTCTGCTTCGGGGTGCTGCTCACCGTCGCGCTGATGGCGCGCAAGGTGAAGGGCACGATCCTCATCTCCATCGTCGTGACGACCGTCCTCGCGATCGTCATCAACGAACTCGCCACCGTCGACCGGCTCGCCTGGGGGCTGACCGTGCCGGCCGTGCCCGACGACGTCGTGGCCGCGCCCGACTTCGGACTCGTCGGCGCCTTCAGCCTCTTCGGCGCGTTCGAGCAGATCGGCGTCATCACGCTGGTGCTGCTGGTCTTCACCCTGATCCTCAGCGACTTCTTCGACACCATGGGCACGGTCGTCGGTATCTCCAGCGAGGCGGGTCTGCTGGACGAGGACGGCAAGGTCCCGAACCTCGGCCGGGTCCTGCTGATCGACGGCGCCGCGGCGGCCGCAGGCGGGGCCGCGTCCGCCTCCTCCAACACCTCGTACATCGAATCGGCCGCCGGCGTGGGCGAGGGCGCCCGTACCGGGCTCGCCTCCGTGGTCACCGGCGCCCTCTTCGGACTGGCGCTCTTCCTCACCCCGCTGCTGACCGTCGTCCCCGCCCAGGCGGCCGCCCCGGCGCTGGTCGCCGTCGGCTTCCTGCTGATGGCCCAGGTACGGCACATCGACTGGGAGCGGTACGAGATCGCCATCCCCGCGTTCCTGACGATCGCGGTCATGCCGTTCACGTACTCCATCACCAACGGCATCGGCGCGGGCTTCATCGCCTACGTCGTCATCAAGGCGGTGCTCGGCAAGGCACGCGAGGTGCACTGGCTGCTGTGGGGCACGGCGGCGCTGTTCGCGGTGTACTTCGCCATCGACCCGATCGAGCAACTCCTCGGAGTCTCCTAGCCTTTGGCCGGGTGGGCGCGCTCGGGGAAGAATGCGCCCACCCCGACGGAACGTTTCGCGCGGACGGCTCCTCTGGAGGGTGACGGATTTCCGAGTCGCCGCAGGAGGACCCATGTCGTACCGGCTCAGCACCACCGCTCCGCCCACCCGCGCAACCGTGCTCGTCGTCTCGGTGCTCACCGTGGACGCCCTGCTCCACCTGTACTGGGCGACGGGCGCGACCTGGCCGGCGACCGACGAAAGGAGCCTGTCCCGAGCGGTTCTCGGTACGGACGTGCCGTTCACCCCGCCGGTCCTGCTCCCTCTGGTCGCCCTCCTCCTCACCGCGGCCGCCCTCGTCGTCGCCCACTTCCGCCGCCCCGGCCATCCGGTCCTCCGTCTCGGCACCCTCGCCGTGGCCGCGGGCCTCTCGCTGCGGGCCCTCGCGGGGATCTACTGGCTGTTCGCCGAGGAGACCGGCACCGTCTTCCACCGGCTCAACCTCGCGCTCTACACCCCGCTGTGCGCCCTCCTGGCCTGCGCAGCTCTGCGCGTGGCGTGGTGGAAGGACGCGGCCCGTGCCCGTTGAGCGGCCGGACGACCCGACGGCCCGGCTCGTGCGAGCCGCCCAGCGCGGCGACACCCTCGCCATGGCCGAACTCCTGGACCTCCTCGCACCGTACGTGGGACGCGTCTGCGCGCCCATCGCCCTGGACCAGGGGGCGGACGCGGCGCAGGAGGCCCTGGTGGCGGTCTTCCGGTCGCTGCGCACCCTGAAGGACCCGGCCGCCCTGCACGGGTGGGTCCGGACGATCGCCGTGCGCGAGGCGGTCCGCACCGCCCACCGCTCCGCCCGTGCCGTACCGGCCGATCTCAGCGCGCTCCCGGCCCGAGGCGACCCCCAACTCTCCGCCGACATCAGGGACGTACTGGACCGGCTCTCCCCGGAACACCGCGCGGTGCTGATGCTGCGTGACGTGGAGGGCCTGGACGAGCGCACCGCAGCGGCCCTGCTCGGTGTGCGCACGGGCACCGTCAAGTCGCGGCTGCACCGTGCCCGCGACACCTTCCGGAAGGCGTGGACGTCATGAACGAACGCTGGCCGACCACCGACCTCGACCCGGTACGCCGCCTGCACGCTCTGGCCGCGGGCATCCGCGGCGCCGAGGTGACCGAGGCATACGTCGACGCCCCCTTCGAGCGGGTCTGGTCCCGGCTGGGCGATCTGGAGGGCGGATTCGGGCAGGTCGTGACGGACATGGAGCGGCTGCGCCTCGTGAGCCGACAGGGGGAACGTGTCGAGGCGCTGGCCCGCAGCAGGTTCGGCATGCGGGCCCGGCTGCGCGGTGTGCAACGACCGGGCTGGTGCTGGCTGCAGAGCCGCTTCCTGCTGATCGGCGTCGCGGCGACTCCCGAAGGCGGCGGTACACGGGTGGCGTTCACCGGGGGCGTACGACTGCCGTCCCGCGCCGCGTTGATCCCCGTGGGAGTGCGCCGGGAGGGCAACCGCAGCGTCGAGAAGCTGAGGGCGCTGCTGTGAGCCGGACAGCGTCCCTCGCGAAGGACGGCATGGGCCGGCCGGATGTCAGGACGGCACGTCCTCGCCGGGAACGGGTCGTCGCGCACCGCGTGATCATGGCGCTGTGTGCCGTCTCCTGACGCGCAGTTATCATTGATCTTGACCACTGCCGTGTCCCGGGGGGACGCGGCTGTCTCTTGGGGGGAAACATGACGGCAAGGTTCACATCGAAGAAGGCGGTCAGACGCACGACAGCGGTGGCCGCCGCAACCCTGGCGCTGATCGGCGGCAGCCTCGTGACCGGGCAGCCGGCGTCCGCGGTCACCTTCAGCGGACGGCTCATGAACGCCGCCACCCGGCTCTGCATGGACGGCAGCGGTGCCGCGGGGCCCGGTGCCGCGGTGATCCAGTGGGAGTGCAACGGAGGCGCGAACCAGCACTGGTACACGAGCACCGACTCCCGGGGGCGACAGACGATCGTCAACTCCGCGAACGGTCTGTGCCTGGACCGGCACGACGACACCCGCGCGGGCGCCAAGCTGATCCTGTGGCACTGCAACAGCAAGTGGAACCAGGTCTTCAGCGGAGGCACGGGCGCCAACCCCATTGTGAACGACCCCTCCGGCCACGTGATCGACGTACCGGGAGGCACCGGCGTCTGGGGCACGCAGCTCATCATGTGGGAGCGCAACGGGGGCTCCAACCAGGGCTGGTGGCTCGTCTAGTGCTGCTCGCGGCAAGCTTCGCCCTGTCGAGGCACTAGTGCCGCTCGCGGCATGGGGGTCCGGCCGATCACGCAGCTGATCAACGGGGCCGCCGGCGATGTCCGGCGGCCCCGTGCCGACACCGCTACCTCAGCGCCGCCTTCATCATCTTCTGTGCGATCGGCGCCGCCAGGCCGTTGCCGCTGACCTCCGAGCGGGCCGCGCCCGAGTCCTCGATGAGGACCGCCACCGCGACCTCCTTCCCGCTGTCGGAGCTCTTGGCGTACGACGTGAACCACGCGTACGGCGTCTTGCTGTTGTTCTCGCCGTGCTGCGCCGTGCCCGTCTTGCCGCCGACCTCGGCGCCGTCGATCCGCGCGTTGGTGCCGGTGCCCTCGTCCACGACCGTGACCATCGCGCTGCGCAGCTCCTCGGCGACCGACTCCGAGACGATCCGCTCCGACGACCCGTCCTCGTACGAGTCCAGGGTGTTGCCGTCGCCGTCCACGGTCTTCGAGACCATGTGCGGGGACTCCATGACCCCGCCGTTGGCGATCGCGGCCGAGACCATGGCCATCTGCAGCGGGGTCGCCGTCACGTCGAACTGGCCGATGCCCGACAGCGCCGTCTGCGCCTTGTCCATGCCGCTCGGGTAGACGCTCGGGTAGGCCCGCACCGGGACGTCCTGCTGCTTGTCGTTGAAGCCGAACTTCTCCGCCGTCTCCCGGACCTTGTCCTGGCCCAGGTCCGCCGCCAGCTTGGCGAAGACGTTGTTGCAGGAGTACTGGAGCGCCGTGCGGATGGTGGCGTTCTCGCAGGGCGCGGAGGCGTTCTCGTTCTTCAGGACCGTCGTCGTACCGGGGAGGGTGTACGGGTCGGGGCTCTCGGTCCTCTCGTCCACCGAGCCGTACAGACCGTCCTCCAGCGCGGCCGCGGCGACGACCAGCTTGAACGTCGAGCCGGGCGGCAGCGGCTGCCGAAGCGCCCGGTTGACCAGGGGCTTGTCCGGGTCGTCGAGCAGCTTCTTCCAGGCGGCCGAGTCCGACGTCCCGGAGATCGACGAGGGGTCGTACGAGGGCGTGCTCACCATCCCGAGGATGGCGCCCGTCTTCGGGTCGATCGCGACCGCCGCGCCCTTGGTGTCGCCGAGCGCCTTCGAGGCCGCCTTCTGCACCGCCGGATCGATCGTGGTCAGCACGTCGCCCGGCTTCTGCTGCTTGCCGGTGAGCGCGTCCACGGGGTTCTTCAGCCGGGTGTCGGTGCCGTCGAGGATCGTGCTGTGGATGCCCTCGAGCTGGGTGGCTCCGTACGCCTGCGAGCTGTAGCCGGTGACGGCCGAGTACAGCGAGCCGTCGGTGTAGGTGCGCTTGTACGCCAGATCACTGCCGGCGGTCCGCTGGGAACCGGTGACCGGTGATCCGGCCACGATGATGTCGCCGAGCGGCTGCGCGTACTGCGCGATGATCTTCCGTCGGTTGTGGTCGTTGTCCGCGAGTGCCTTGGCCTCGTACGCCTGCACCCAGGTGACCCGCACCAGCAGGGCGAGCACCAGCAGCAGACTGAAGGCGGCGGCGTTCCTGATCGTCTTGTTCATCCCATGCAAGGGACGAGTGGAACGGGGCGGGGCGTTCCCCCGTGCCCCCTTTTCTCAGGATTTACTCATCTCCCCGGCGGGGCGTCGGCGCTCAGCGGGGCCCCTGACGCGAGCTCCCCGTGCGGGCCCTCAGCGCGGCGAGACGAACCCCGACTCGTACGCCGCGATCACCGCCTGGGTGCGGTCCCGCGCCCCCGTCTTCGCCAGCACGGAGGCCACATGCGTCTTCGTCGTCGCCGGTCCCACGCCCATCCGCCCGGCGATCTCCGCGTTCGTCAGCCCCGTCGCCATCAGCCGCAGGACCTCGGCCTCCCGATCGGTCAGCCGCTGCGCCCACGGCGGGGGAGCGGCGGTCCTCTGCCGGGCGTACTCGGCCGCGAGCGAGCGCACCGCGGCCGGGAAGAGGAGCGAGTCGCTGCGCGCGACCAGCCGCACCGCCTGCACCAGCTCCTCCGCCCTGGCCCGCTTGAGCAGAAAGCCCGCGGCGCCGGCGCGCAGCGCGTCGTACACATAGGAGTCGTTCTCGAACGTCGTCACCACGACGATCCGCGGCGGGTCCGCGAGGGTGGCGAGGATCTGCTCGGTCGCCCGGATGCCGTCGATCTCCGGCATCCGCACATCCATCAGGACCACGTCGGGCCGCAGCTCACGCACCACCGACACCGCCTCGGCGCCGGTCGCCGCCTCGCCGACCACCTCCAGACCGGGCTCGGCGTCCAGGATGACCCGCAGCGCGGTGCGGACCATGCGTTCGTCGTCCGCGAGGACGACCCGCACCGCGCTCACCGGGCACCGCCCAGCGGCAGCCGGGCGTGCAGCCGCCACACGTCGCCGTGCGGTCCGGCGTGGGCGTCCCCGCCCAGCAGCGCCGCACGCTCGGCGATGCCGCGCACACCACGGCCGCCTCCCGGGCGCACCGTCGCGGCCCTGGAGGGCAGCGGGTTCTCCATCGTGATCTCCAACTCCTCGCCGCGTACGGCGATCCACAGCGAAACCGGGCGCGCCCCCGCATGGCGCAGGGCGTTGCTGAGCCCTTCCTGGACGATCCGGTACGCCTCACGCGAGACGGACGGGGGCACGGCAGCCCGGTCCCCCTCCGCGGTCAGCGAGACGGGCACCCCGCTGCGCGATATCAGCCCGTCCAGAGCGTCGAGTACGGGACCGGTGGCCACTGTGCCCTCGGCGGCCTCGTCTGCCTGGTCCTGCTCCCCCCGGCGCAACAGGCCGAGGACGGAGTCGAGTTCGCCGACCGTACGCCGGGTGGTCTCCTCGATCGCGGCCAGCGCCTCGCGGACGAATTCCACATCGGTGTCCAGGACCTTGCGCGCCGCGCCGGCCTGCAGGGTCACCGCGCTGAGCGCATGGCCCACGGAGTCGTGCAGTTCGCGGGCGAGACGGTTGCGCTCGGCCAGCTCGGTGGCGCGGCGCTCGGCGGCGGCGAGCCGGTCGGCGGGGGTGGGGCCGAGGAGCAGGGGTGCCTGGCGGGCCAGCAGCGCGCCGGCCGCCGCGACGCAGGCCGCGAGCGCCACGAGCATCGCGATCCCGGCGATCGGGAACAGGGCGAGCTGCCAGGCGGGGTAGTCCGGCGCGCGGACCCACTCGCGCACCGCACCGGAGAGCGGCAGCAGCATCAGCGTCACCGCGAACGGCGGCAGCGCGAGCGAGGCCCCGCTGATCAGACCCCCGAGCCCGATATGGAGCGTGAACCAGGCCGAGGTCCGTCCCCGTGCCGCCCGCGAGTGCGCCGGTCCGTCCGCGAGCAGTTGCCCCGGCACCCCGCACAGCGCCCTCGCCGCCGCCACCGACAGCGGTCTGGCCGGCGGGAACAGCGCGGTCAGCGCGGCGATCGGCAGCGCGACCGCGTACGCCCCGAACTGGTGGGGCAGCGAGCCGCCGAAGGCATTGTCGGAGCCGACGACCGGGCCGATCACCACGGTGCCGACGAGCCAGTACGGCATCAACAGCGCGCCGCCCAGGACGAGATGCAGCCAGCGCAGTCTGGCCCGGGACCCGAACAGCGCCCTGGTCCAGGCCCGGAGCAGGGCTGCCGCACGCCCTGTCACGCGCCGCGCCGCCGCAGTCGGGAGACGACGGCGCCGATGAGGAGGACGCCCGCGATCATCTCGACAGCGTAGGTCAGAGGGAGCAGCCCGGTGGTGCGGTTGAACCGGTCGTCCTGCGGCATCAGCGAGGCGATGAGCAGCCAGCCGCCCCAGGCGGCGAGGGCGCCGGAGCCGACCCAGGCCGCCCCGAGCGGGACCTTCACGGGCAGCGAGGATGCGCGCCGGTGGCCGAAGGCGAGGAGAAGGGTCCCGGCGACGGCGGTGAGGACGAAGGCAAGACGTACGCCCTCCAGTACGTGGAAGTCGGCGGCGCGCTCGTCGATCCTGCGGGCCGAGAGGCCGAGCGTCGCACCGCACATCCACAGCAGATGCATGACGGCCGGCAGCAGCGCGGCGAAGGCGCCCGCAACGGCCGCCCTACCGGCGGAGGGTGAGGCCGGCAGGGCGCGCAGCCTGCCCTGCCACAGCGCGGCCCAGCGACGGCGGGCGTAGCGGACGAAGAGCGCGCCGAGGGCGAGGCCCTGGAGGATGAAGCCGCTGTAGACGACGCCGAAGACCCAGTCGTCGAGGAACGGCTCGGCGGCCGTGTCCGCGGACGTCGTCCCGCCGACGGCGGAGACGAGCAGCTGGAGCGGGTAGCCGGCCATGATCGGTGAGAGCAGCCCGGTGGCGACCCAGAGGGGGAGGGCGAGCAGCCAGGTCCGCACCCGCATCCCCCACGGCCGGGTGAGCAGCAGTGCGAGGACCACGACGGCCGAGTCCATCAGGACGGTGACGCCGTTGGCGAGCCCCAGCGTCGCGCGGTTCCCCAGCAGGACGCTCCCCTCGGGTATGCCGATGGTGCTGCCCGCCATCCACGCGGTCTTCAGGGTGACGTACGGGACGCAGGCGACGATCGCCGCGGCGCGCAGGACGGCGGCGGCGCGTGACGGCTGTATCGCGGCGGGAGGCGCGGGGGCGAGGGGTGTCCGGGTCATGGCTCCACGCTCCCGGGCCGTGACCGTGCGCACGTCGTGCGTGGTGAGGAACCGCCTCCGCCGCGCGGCGGAGGCGGGCCGCCGGCGTCGGTAGGTGAGGCGGGCCGTCAGCGATCGTGCGTCGGGGGCGTGAGCCGGACCGTCCCGGCCGCGTGCCGGGAGCGGGCCGCCGGCGTTCGTGCGTCGGGGGCGTGAGCCGCGTCGTCAGAGCCTGCGCGTCGCGAGCGTGAGGCGGTCGCGCGCGTCGAACAGCGCGTCCTTGATCATCTGCTCGTGGGCGGGGGTGAGCCGGGCCACCGGGACCGAGCAGCTGATCGCGTCACGGGCCGGTGTGCGGTAGGGGATCGCGATGCCGAAACAGCGCAGCCCGAGGGTGTTCTCCTCGCGGTCCACGGCGTAGCCCTGCTCGCGGATGAGGTGCAGTTCCTCGATGAGCTTCTCGCGGTCGGTGAGGGTGTGCTCGGTCAGGGACGACAGGGTCTCCGGGAGCATCTTGCGGACCTGCTCGTCGCTGTGGGTGGCGAGCAGCGCCTTGCCCAGCGAGGTGGAGTGGGCCGGCAGCCTGCGGCCGACACGGGTGAAGGGGCGCAGATAGTGCTGCGACTGCCGGGTGGCGAGGTAGACGACGTTCGTCCCGTCGAGGCGGGCGAGGTGGATGGTCTCGGTGGTGTCGTCGGAGAGCCGGTCCAGCGTCGGCCGGGCGGCGGCCACGACCTCGTCGCCGTCGATGTAGGAGGTGCCGACCAGCAGGGCGCGGACGCCGATGCCGTAGCGCGTGCCGGTGGCGTCCGTCTCCACCCAGCCGAGCTCGACCAGGGTGCGCAGCAGCATGTAGAGGCTGGACTTGGGGTAGCCGACGGCCTCCTGGACCGCGGCCAGGGAATGCATGCCGGGGCGTCCGGCGAAATACTCGAGCAGTTCCACCGTCCGCACCGCGGACTTGACCTGTGCCCCACCAGAATCCGCCGTCGACATTGCTCTCGCTCCTTCTTGACCGCGCAGAACGCCCGGAAATAGAGTCCCCACACATTCACCATCGGGAACGCTGTTCAGAATACCGAACAACTCCTGGTGGGTGGCAAGAAGACCGGGAAGGAAGCCGCGGTGGCAGCAGCACCAGTCTGGAGTGTCGACCCCCGAACCGGGAACCCGCGGGAGCAGGTTGCGGTGGAGTCGACGGCCGAGGAGATCGACCGCGTGGTCCGTTCCGCCCACGCCGCCCGCCCCGCCCTCGCCGACCGGAGTGTACGTGCGCGTCTGCTCCGCACCGCCGCCGACCTGCTCGACGAGGCCCGCGAGCACGTCATCGAGGCGGCGGACGCCGAGACCGCGCTCGGCCCCACCCGTCTCACCGGTGAACTCGCGCGCACCACGGCGCAGTTGCGGGCGTTCGCCGAGGTCGTCGACGAGGGCGCGTATCTTGACATCCACATCGACCACGCGGACGCGAACCGCACCCCGCCGTGGCCCGACCTGCGCCGCTACAAGATCCCCCTCGGTGTCGTCGCCGTCTATTCCGCCAGCAACTTCCCGCTCGCCTTCTCCGTGCCCGGCGGCGACACCGCCAGCGCGCTGGCCGCGGGCTGCCCGGTCGTCGTCAAGGCCCACCCCGACCACCCGGCGACCGCCGAGCTGTGCGCGTCCGTGCTGCGCAGGGCCGCGAAGCAGGTCGGCCTGCCCGAGGACGTGCTGAGCCTCGTGCACGGCTTCGAGGCCGGCGTCGAACTCGTGCGGCACCCGCTGGTCGCCGCGGCCGGCTTCACCGGTTCCGTACGCGGCGGGCGCGCCCTCTTCGACGCCGCCGCGGCACGCCCCGCCCCCATCCCCTTCCACGGCGAACTGGGCTCGCTCAACCCGGTGGTGGTCACCGAGGGGGCCGCCGCCGAGCGCGCCGAGCAGATCGGCTCCGGACTCGCGGGCTCCATGACCCTCGGGGAGGGGCAGTTCTGCACCAAGCCCGGCTTCGTCCTGGCCCCGGCCGGCGACGCGGGCGACCGGATGCTGAAGTCGCTCACGGACGCGGTCAGCGAGACCGAGCCCGGCGTGATGCTCGACCACCGGATGCGCGGCGCCTTCGTCGAGGGCGTACGGGAACGGGCGGACCTGCCGTTCGTCGAGGCCCCGATCACCCCCGGGTCCGGCGGCGATCACACGGTGAGCGCCGGCTTCCTGTCCCTGCCGGCGCGGCTGCTCACCGCCGACGGCCCGCACGATCTGCTCCTGGAGGAGTGCTTCGGCCCGGTCACCGTGGTGGCGCGGTACGAGACGGACGACGAGATCACCGCCGTGCTCGGACGCCTGCCCGGCAATCTCACCGCCACCCTGCACCTGTCGGCCGCCGAGGCCGCGGGGGAGGGCCGCGGCGCGGAGCTGCTCGCCGAACTCACCCCGCTCGCGGGCCGGGTGCTGGTGGACGGCTGGCCGACCGGTGTGGCCGTCGCCCCCGCCCAGCACCACGGCGGCCCCTACCCGGCGACCACCTCCACCTCCACCTCGGTCGGCGCCACCGCGATCGAGCGCTGGCTGCGGCCGGTCACCTACCAGACGACCCCGGAGGCTCTCCTTCCGCCGGAGTTGCGGGACGGTAACCCGCTCGGTCTGCCGCGTCGGGTGGACGGACGCCGCGAGACTCCCGCAAGCTGAGCGGGTGACCGACTCCATCGAGCTGCCCGAACTCCCCTTCCCTCTGCGCCCCTACGGCCCCGACGCCAACTGGTCGTACGAGAAAGGGGTGCTCACCGGCTGGGCGGGAGCCCGGCAGGATCGTTTCGTGCCACCCGCGGGCGACTCGCTGGACCCCGCCTCCGACGCGCCGCGTCTGCTCGGCTCGCCGGAGGGGGACTTCCAGCTGATCGCCCGCGTCACGGTCGGATTCGCCGCCGCCTTCGACGCCGGTGTGCTCTATCTGCACGTCGGTGAGCGGGAGTGGGCCAAGCTCTGTCTGGAACTCTCCCCGGACAGGCCCACCATCTGCACGGTGGTGACCCGCGGCTACTCCGACGACGCCAACTCCTTCGAGGTGGACGGCGACAGCGTCTGGCTGCGGATCAGCCGTACGGGCAAAGCCTTCGCCTTCCACGCGTCGACGGACGGCAAGCGCTGGACCTTCGTCCGGATCTTCACGCTCGGCACCGAGGAACAGGCCGGCGCCGCGCTCGTCGGGTTCCTCGCCCAGTCGCCGGTCGGCGAGGGGTGCGTGGTGACCTACGACGAGATCGAGTTCCGCGAGGGCTGGCCGGACGGGCTGCGCGACGGTTCCTGACCCGGACCGGCAACCGCGGAGCCCGCCGCGCGCGTCCCTCGCACCATGATCAGACCAGCCGTTCCCGAAGACCTCGACGCCATCACCGCCCTGCACGCCGAGGCCCGTGCCACGTACTACCGCGGGCACATACCGGACGAGGCCTTCGACAGCCCCGCCGAGCACGCGCGCACCCGCGCGGGCTGGGCGGCGGCCATCGAGCGCGGTGCGGTGCTCTGCGCGGAACAGGACGGGGCCCTCGCGGGCGTCGCGGCCTCCCGTGCGATCGACGGCGTCATGACGCTCACCCAGCTCCATGTCGACCCCGCTCTCTGGCGCGCCGGTATCGGCACCGCGCTGCACCGGGCGTGCGTGGAGGGCTGGCGCGGCGCGGGCGTGGCCACCGCCCGGCTGGAGGTCTTCGAGCACAACCGGCGCGCCCAGGACTTCTACACCGCACACGGCTGGACCCCCGACCCGGACGAGCCGCTCTCGGGCAATCATCTGGTGATGCGGCTCACCGTGCCGGGCGCCGCGGAATGAGCCGGGTGGCCCGGGTGTTCACGTCGGAGCGGAGGTGGCCTCCGTACCGTTCGGACCCTGGAGAGAATCAGCATGCGCGTCGAGATCTGGAGCGACATCGCCTGCCCGTGGTGCTACATCGGCAAGGCGCGCTTCGAGAAGGGGCTCGCGGACTTCGCCCACCGTGACCAGGTCGAGGTCGTGCACCGGTCCTTCGAACTCGATCCGGGCCGCGCCAAGGGGGACACCGCGCCCGTCGTCGACATGCTGGCCCTGAAGTACGGGCGCAGCCGCGAGGAGGCACAGGCCATGGAGGAGCACGTCGCCTCCAACGCCCGCTCCGAGGGCCTCGGCTACCGCACCGAGGGCCGCGACCACGGCAGCACCTTCGACATCCACCGCCTGCTGCACCTCGCCAAGGCCCGCGGCCGCCAGGACGAACTGCTCGACCTCGCCTACCGTGCCAACTTCGCCGAGGAGCGCTCGGTCTTCGACGCCGAGGTGCTGGTGGAGCTCGCGGTCGAGGCCGGACTGGACGCGGACGAGGCCCGAGCGGTGCTCACCGACGAGGACGCGTACGCCGACGACGTACGGACCGACGAGCGCGAGGCCGCGGAGCTCGGCGCGAACGGCGTGCCCTTCTTCGTCCTCGACCGGCGCTACGGCATCTCCGGCGGTCAGCCGGCCGAGCTGTTCACCCAGGCGCTGGAGCAGGCCTGGCAGGGCCGGACCCTGACACCCGTCGCCATGGACGGCGCCGACGCGCCCGCGTGCGACACCGACGGCTCCTGCGAGGTACCGCGGCACTGATCGCGCGGGCCGGGTCCGGCGCGCCCGACGATGAAGCACCGCTGATGGGTACTCCTCAACGATTCGCGGTTGACCTGCGGTTGACCGCACCGCAGGGTGATCTCATGGAGACCCTGGGCGGTGCCGCGTTCGCGCCGGACAAGACGTATCTCAACACCTGTAGCGCCGGGCTGCTGCCCCGCCGAGCGGTCGATGCCCTCACGGCGCTGGCCGAGGAGCTCGCGGCCGGCCGGCCCGGCGGGGCGGGCGACTGGCCGAGAGTGGGTGCCGTCCGGCGGTCCTTCGCCCGGCTGACCGGTACGGACGAGGCCCGGGTGGCCGTCGGCGGCTCGGTCGCGGTGCACGTCGGACTCGTCGCGCAGTCCTTCGCGCCCGGCTCCGAGATCCTCTTCCCGGAGGGGGACTACTCCTCGGTGATCACCCCGTTCGCGGTGCGCGGCGACCTCAAGCTGCGCTTCGTGCCGCTGGACGGCCTCGCGGAGGCGGTGCGCCCCGGGACGGCGCTGGTCGCCCTCTCCTCCGTGCAGTCGTCGGACGGCCGGATCGCCGATCTGCAGGCGGTCCGGGCCGCGGCGGCCGCGCACGGGGCCCGGACACTCCTCGACGCCAGCCAGTCGGCGGGCTGGCTGCCGCTGGACGCGGACGCGGACGCGTGGGACTTCACCGTCACCGGCGCCTTCAAGTTCCTGATGTGCCCCCGCGGGGTCTCGTTCCTGACCGTGGGCGAGGAGGCGCAGCGGTCGGTGGTGCCGATCCACGCGGGGCCGTTCGCCGCCGAGGACGAGAACGGGTCGATCTACGGCCCGGTCGAGGAGCTGGCCCGCTCGGCCCGCCGCTTCGACGAGCCGCCGGCCTTCCCCTCGTACCACGCGGCCGAGCAGTCGCTCGCGCTGCTGGAGGAGATCGGCATCGGCGCCGTGCACGCCCATGACACCGCGCTGGCCCGGCGGTTCCGTGACGGGGTGGCACGGCTGGGGTACGAGGCCGTGCCGGGCGATTCGGCCGTCGTCGCCGTGCCGGGGCTCGACGACCGGGTGGCCGACCTCGCCCGCGCGGGTGTCGTGGTGTCGGCCCGGTCGGGGAACCTCCGGGCCGCGTTCCACCTCTACAACTCGGCCGCCGACGTGGACCGGGCGCTGGACGTGCTCGACGGCTGAGCGGCGGGGCCTACTGAACGGCGTGGGCCGGCTGAGCGGCGGGGGACTGCTCGGCCGCGCCCTCGGTCCGGGCGGGGGACTGCTCGGCCGCGTGCTCCGTCCGGTCGGGGCAGTCCCCGGCCTGTACGCAGAGGTTCTTCTCGACCTTCGCCAGCAGCCGGACCAGTTCGGTGCGTTCGTCGGTGCTCAGCCCGTGGAGTGTGTGCTCCTCCAGGTTCGTCCAGGCCTCTTCCACCGCGGAGTGCAGCGCGCAGCTGTCGGCGGTGGCCTCGATCAGGACGGCGCGCCGGTCGGCGGGGTCGGGACAGCGGCGGACGTGCCCGGCCTGCTCCAGCCGCTGGAGCATCTTGGTGACGGTGGACGGATCGAGTTCCACGGCCTTGATCAGCTCGGACTGACGCACCGGCCCGGCGTCCCACAGGTGCATCATCACGAACTCCTGCCCCGGGTAGAGGCCGGCGCCCTTGAGGAGCTTGCCCGCGGCCATGCGGTGCAGCCGGGCGACCCGGGAGACGGCATGGCTGACGGGACCGCCGAGCGCGGAGCCCGGCAGCGGGACCGTACAGGCGGGGTCGGCCGCGGTCTCGGACATCATCGGCCCTCCTTCTCGGGCGAGGCGCTGTCGTCGGGGACAGTCTTGCGGACAACTTTACCTTGGTCGGCCAATTAATGAGTTACAGTGGCTCCCGGCACGGATACTTGGCCGACCACATAACTCTCCGGGAGCCCCCCATGACCACCGTCTTCGACCCGATCGACCTGTCCGGTACACAGCTCGGCAACCGCATCGCCATGGCGCCGATGACCCGCAGCAGGGCGTTCGGCGAGGGCCTCACCGTCACCGACTCCACGGTGGAGTACTACAGCCAGCGCGCCGGCGCGGGGCTGATCATCACCGAGGGCATCCAGCCGTCCGTGACCGGACAGGGCTACCCCGACACCCCCGGGCTGCACAGCGACGAGCAGGTCGCCGCCTGGCGCAGGGTCACCGATGCCGTGCATGCCCAGGGCGGCACGATCTTCGCCCAGATCATGCACGCCGGACGCATCGGCCACCCGGTGCTCTTCCCCGACGGCCGGAGCAGCGTGGCCCCGTCCGCCGTGGCGGCCGCCGGCCAGCTCTTCACGCACGAGGGCCCGAAGGACTTCCTCGCCCCGCGCGAGCTGACGGCCGAGGAGATCCGCTCAGTCGTGGACGACTTCGCCGCCGCAGCGCGCAACGCGATCGCGGCCGGCTTCGACGGCGTCGAACTGCACGGCGCCAACGGCTACCTCATCCACCAGTTCCTCGCGCCCAACACCAACCTGCGCACCGACGAGTGGGGCGGTCCGGTGGAGAACCGCATCCGCTTCGCGGTGGAGGTGACCAAGGCCGTCGCCGCGGCCATCGGCGCCGAGCGCACCGGACTGCGGCTCTCGCCCGGCAATGTGTACAACGACATCGCGGAGACCGACACCGAAGCCCTCTACCCGGCGCTGGTCGAGCAGTTGGAGCCGCTGGGCCTCGGCTATCTGCACATCACCGAGACCAACGCGGGCGCCCGGGACGTGACGCTCGCCCTGCGCAAGCAGTTCAGCGGCACGTTCATCCTGAACCCCGTGACGGAGGGCCCCACCGACCACCGTGTCCTGCCGCTGGTCGAGGACGGGATCGCCGACATCCTCGCCTTCGGCGCGCTGTTCCTCGCCAACCCGGACCTGCCCGCCCGGCTGCGGACCCAGGGTCCCTACAACACGCCGGACACCGCGTCGTTCTTCGGCGGCGGCGACCAGGGGTACACCGACTACCCCACCCTGTAAGTCCTCGGCGCGGTGAGGCAGTAGTACGGCCCAGGGCCCGGCGCCCCTCACGAGGAGGGGAGCCGGGCCCTGGGCCGCGAAGCGTGTCAGCGCACGAGGCGTCAGCGCACGGGGGTGAAGTCCCGCGCCCCGATGAACTCCGGACGCGGTACCGGAGCGGCGAACGGCTCCTCCGCCACGTTCTCCACGCTGTTGAACACGATGAAGACGTTGCTGCGGGCGTACGGCGTGATGTTGTCGCCGGAGCCGTGCATGCAGTTGCAGTCGAACCAGGTCGCCGACCCGGCCCGGCCGGTGAACAGCCGGATGCCGTGCCGGTCCGCGAACCGGGTCAGCGCGGCGTCCGACGGTGTGCCGGCGTCCTGCATCTGCAGCGACTTCTTGTAGTTGTCCTTAGGCGTCTCGCCCGCACAGCCCAGGAACGACTTGTGCGAACCGGGCATGATCATCAGCCCGCCGTTGGTGTCACGGTTCTCGGTCAGCGCGATCGAGACCGAGACGGTGCGCATGTTCGGCAGTCCGTCCTCGGCGTGCCAGGTCTCGAAGTCCGAGTGCCAGTAGAAGCCCGAGGCGCCGAAGCCCGGCTTCACATTGATCCGCGACTGATGGACGTACACGTCCGAGCCGAGGATCTGGCGGGCCCGGCCCACCACCCGCTCGTCGCGCACCAGCGACGCGAAGATCTCGCTCAGCTTGTGGACCTCGAAGACCGAGCGCACGTCCTGCGACGTCGGCTCGATGATCGAGCGCTCGTCGGCGCGGACGGCCGGGTCGGCGATCAGCCGGTCCAGCTCGGCACGGTAGAGCGCGACCTCGTCGTCGGAGATCAGATCCTCGACCGTGAGGAAGCCGTCGCGCTCGAAGCCCGTCAGATCGTTCTGGCCAATCGGCCCCCCAGTGCCGGGCGGCGACCAGACGACCGGGTCCTGGCGGGGGGTCACCACCTCGCCAACGCCTCGGGTCGGGTAGAGATCGGTGCGTACAGCGGCGGTGGTCATTCTTCAGCCCTCCTCGGTGAGCAGCGGGTAGACGCCGTTCTCGTCGTGGTCCTCCCGTCCGGTGACGGGGGGGTTGAAGACGCAGACACAGCGGAAATCGGTTTTCGGACGGAGCGTGTGGCGCTCGTGCCCGTCCAGCAGGTACATCGTGCCGGGCTCGATCCAGTGGGTCTCGCCGGTCTCGTCGTCGGTGAGTTCGGCCTCACCCTCCACGCAGAGCACGGCCTCGATGTGGTTCGCGTACCACATCGACGTCTCCGTACCCGCGTACAGCACGGTCTCGTGGAGCGAGAACCCGACCTTCTCCTTGGCGAGCACGATGCGCTTGCTCTCCCAGGTGCCGGATGCGGACCGCACATGGCGATCGGTGTTCTCGATGTCCTTGAACGATCGGACTAGCACGGTGAGTTGATGCCTTTCCTTCAGGTACGGGTGTCAGGCGGTCTCGCGGACCGCGCGGGCCAGGATGCGCAGGCCCTCGTCGAGCTCGTCGGGCGTGACGGTGAGCGCGGGAAGCAGCTTCACCACCTCGCTCTCCGGGCCGGAGGTCTCCAGCAGCAGCCCCAGCTCGAACGCGCGGGCGCAGACGGCCGATGCGCGCGGCTTGTCGGTGAACTCCAGGCCCCAGACCAGTCCGCGTCCGCGGAAGCTGAGCCCGGTGTCGCCGCTCTCGGCGACGATGGCCAGCAGCGCCTGCTCGACCTGCTCGCCGCGGGCGAGGGTCTGCTTCTCCATCTGGCCGTCGGCCCAGTAGGTGTCGAGCGCGGCGGCGGCGGTGACGAACGCGGGGTTGTTGCCGCGGAAGGTGCCGTTGTGCTCGCCGGGCTCCCAGACGTCCAGCTCCGGCTTGAACAGGCAGAGCGACATGGGCAGTCCGTAGCCGCTGATCGACTTCGACAGCGTCACGATGTCCGGCGTGATGCCGGCCTCCTCGAAGGAGAAGAAGCCGCCGGTGCGGCCGCAGCCCATCTGGATGTCGTCGACGATCAGCAGCATGTCCTGGCGGTGGCACAGGTCCTGGAGCGCACGCAGCCACTCGGCGCGGGCGACGTTGATGCCGCCCTCGCCCTGCACGGTCTCGACGATCACGGCGGCCGGCTTGTTGAGCCCGGAGCCCTGGTCCTCCAGCAGTCGCTCGAACCACAGGAAGTCGGGGACCTGGCCGTCGAAGTAGTTGTCGAACGGCATGGGCGTGCCGTGCACCAGCGGTATGCCGGCGCCGGCCCGCTTGAAGGCGTTGCCGGTGACGGCCAGGGAGCCGAGCGACATGCCGTGGAAGGCGTTGGTGAACGAGACGACCGACTCGCGGCCCTTGACCTTGCGGGCCAGCTTCAGGGCCGCCTCGACCGCGTTGGTGCCGGTCGGGCCGGGGAACATGACCTTGTACGGCAGATCGCGCGGCCGCAGGATCACGTTCTGGAACGACTCCAGGAACGCTCGTTTGGCCACGGTCGCCATGTCCAGGCCGTGGGTGATGCCGTCACGCTCGATGTAGTCGATCAGCGCGCGTTTCAGCACCGGGTTGTTGTGTCCGTAGTTGAGCGAGCCTGCTCCGGCGAAGAAGTCCAGGTAGGTGTGGCCGTCCTCGTCGTGGAGGTAGCTGCCCTGCGCACGGTCGAACACTGCGGGCCAACCGCGGCAGTAGCTGCGCACCTCCGACTCCAGGGTCTCGAAGACACTTAGGGCGGGCGGGGTGATGGTCACAGCAGTCTCCAGAAGTGTGGGGGATCAGGCGGAGATGGGGCCGATGCGGTACAGAACTTCCGGCAGATGGGTTCCCTCGGGGAACAGATCGCCGTCGAAGAGGACTTCGCGTTCGAGCTGTGCGCCGTGGCGCTTGGCGTACGAGGTGAACAACCGGTCGGACGCCGTGTTGTCCGGCGTGATGGTCGTCTCCATCTGCGTCACGCCGCGGTCGCCGGTGACCTTGACGGTCAGCGCGTCCAGCAGCACACCCGCGAGTCCCTGCCCCTGGTGCTCCCGGTCGACGGCAACCTGCCAGACGACCAGGGTCTCGGGGCGGTCGGGGCGCGCGTAGCCGGTGACGAAGGCGATCGGCTCGCCGCCTGCGTCACGCGCCACCAGCGATGTGGCCGCGAAGTCGCGACACCACAGCAGGTAGCTGTACGAGGAGTTGAGGTCCAGGACCTCGGAGTCGCGGGCAATGCGCCAGATCGCGGCTCCGTCCTCCACTCGTGGGGTGTCGATCTCCGTGAATTCGCTCGGGGAAGTGGCTCGTACAAGGTCTTCTTGTGCGGCGGTCATGTCGATGCAATTTACCGAGCAAATTCAAAAAATGCATTGTCAGGAGGGGTTGGCTGGAGTCCCTTCATGTGTTATCGCGCGTGCCCGAGTCTGAGGGGGCCGAGGGGGCGGTATGGGTGGTTCTGCCCCGCAAATAGGCGGCGAATCGGGCACCCTGTGGAGTCGGTCACACGTCCGTAACGACTCCGAGATCTGCTCGAATCAGGCGTCGGATTCTTGATGGATCTCTGACGTTTAGGGTCGTCGAACGGGGGCAGAAGAAGCCGGGAAGCCGCCAGCAGTAAAAGAATTCACGGAATTGGTTTATTCACGCGGACTTCGACGCAGTGAGAAATGCCGTTCACTCTCCGGAAGAATTGCCGGAAAGGCGGGCCCGGCCCGCGGGAGAGATCCCGGCGCCGGGCACGTCGATGCGTGGGCACGCGAGCTGGGCACGATCCCAACGGCAGGCCCCGCATGGCCTCAGCGCCAGGCTTCGGTGACCGCGCTCCGAGCGGCCTCCAGGTCCACCCGCACACCCGTCTCCGCGAGCGCGGCACCCAGCGCCGCGAGGGAGGACTGCACCACGCCACGGGTGGCGTCCACGCCGTAGTGGTTCACCCGGATCATCTCCTTCGACAGCGCACCGCCACCGGCGATGAGCGGCAGGGAGGGGTCGGCGGCCAGTGCCCTGGCCACCAGCTCGGAGGCGTTCACGCCGGGCGGGGTGCGCAGCGTCGTCGCCACCGGGGCCGCGTCCCTCGCCTCGTGCACATACGGCCCGAGGCCGCCGCCGAGGGCCGTGACACCCGCGCGCGTGGCCGCCGCGGCCGAGGCGTGGCGGGCTGTCACCGCGTCGAGACCCTCCGTCTCGATGCGCTCCACACAGGCCTCCAGCGCCAGCATCTCCAGCTGCGCCGGCGCGTGCAGCAGCGCGGTGCGGCCGCCGTCGATCCACCGTTCCTTCCAGTCCAGCAGCGAGAGGTACGAGCGCCGCGGCGCCGCGGGATTGGCCGAAATCCGCTCCCAGGCGCGCTCGCTCACCGACACCGCCGAGACCCCGGCGGGGCCGCCCATGGCCTTCTGGGCGCCGATCACGCACAGATCGACGCCCCAGACGTCCGGCAGCAGCGGCTCGGCCGCCACCGACGCCACGGCGTCGAGCATGAAGAGCGCACCGTGAGCACGGACGACCTCACCGATCGGGGCGACGGGGTTGGTGTTGCCCGTGGCCGCCTCCGCGTGCACCAGCGAGACGAAGTCGATCTCCGGGTGCGCGGCCAGCGCCTGTTCCACCTGGTCGGCGGTGACCGCCGTGTGGAAGGGGATCTCGAGGTCGACGACGTTCGCGCCGCAGTCCCGCAGCCAGTTGCCGAAGGTCTGTCCGTACGGCCCGGTCACCACGTTCAGCGCGGTCGAACCCGGCCGCGCGCCGCCGCGGATGCACCCCTCCAGTGGGAGCAGGGCCTCGCCCTGCATGATCACCACGTCCTGCTCGGTGCCGAGCAGCGCGGCGACCCTCCGTTCGATGCCGGCGAACTGCGCGGCGGTCAGCGGGGCCAGGTCGAGCAGGGGGTGCGTCACGGTGGTGCCTTCTTCGTCGCGGTGTTCTCGGTCCTCCCGGCCGAGCCTACCGACGCCCTCGTACAGTGCTGGGCATGAGGGATCACGTGACGCTGCATGTGAAGGGGCGGGTGCTCGTCGGCCCGGAGGACGTCCGCGACGAGCTGTGGGTCGTCGACGGGCGCGTCAGCTACGACCGGCCGTCCGGGGAGACGACGACCGTCGAGGGGTGGGTGCTCCCGGGCCTCGTCGACGCGCACTGCCATGTCGGGCTGGACCACCACGGCGCGGTGGACGAGGCGACCAGCGAGAAGCAGGCGCTCACCGACCGCGAGGCGGGCACACTGCTCATCCGGGACGCGGGATCGCCCTCCGACACCCGCTGGATCGACGACCGCGACGATCTGCCGAAGATCATCAGGGCGGGCCGGCACATCGCCCGTACCCGCCGCTACATCCGCAACTTCGCGCATGAGATCGAGCCCGAGGACCTGGTGGCGTACGTCGGCGCGGAGGCCCGGCGCAGCGACGGCTGGGTCAAGCTCGTCGGCGACTGGATCGACCGGGAGGCGGGCGATCTGACCGCCTGCTGGCCGCGCGGTGCCGTCGAGGCCGCCATCGCCGAGGCGCACCGGCTGGGCGCGCGGGTCACCGCGCACTGCTTCGCCGAGGACGCGCTGCGTGACCTGGTCGAGGCCGGTATCGACTGCATCGAGCACGCCACCGGACTCACCGAGGACACCATCCCGCTGTTCGCGGAGCGCGGGGTCGCCATCGTCCCGACCCTCGTCAACATCGCCACGTTCCCGGCGCTCGCGGACGGCGGCGAGTCCAAGTTCCCCGTCTGGTCGGCCCATATGCGGCGGCTGTACGAGCGCCGCTACGACACCGTGCGCGCGGCGTACGACGCGGGCGTGCCGGTCTTCGTCGGTACGGACGCGGGCGGTTCGCTGGCCCACGGTCTGGTGGCGGCGGAGGTGGCCGAGCTCGTACGGGCCGGAATCCCGCCGCTGGAGGCCCTGTCGGCGACCGCGTGGGGAGCCCGCGAGTGGCTGGGCCGGCCGGCCCTCCAGGAGGGCGCTCCGGCGGACCTCGTCGTGTACGACACGGATCCGCGGGCGGACGTGCGGGCGCTGGCGGCACCGCGGCGGGTGGTCCTGAACGGGCAGGTCGTCGGCTGACGCGCCCGCCTCATCACCCGCTCGGTCACCGCCTCACCACGCGCTCGGTCACCGTGTCGACCGCGCCCGCGTCACCGTGTTGACCGAGCGTTACCCGGCGCCCCGGCCGTTCGTTGAAGCACTTTCGCACGCGACCCGTACACCACCCCGGGGCGGACCGGCGCACCTCCCTCACTCGTGTGTCCACGGCGCGTCGGGGAACGTGCGTGCATCAAGAATCGAATGCAGTCACGGAAACCCCCCTTTGGGGTGAACTGACGTCAGGTGTCTGTCAGTTCACTCTCCGTGCGTAAAGATTCCGGTGTCTCGGTCGCCGCCGCCCACGTGTCCCCGTGGGCGGCGGGCGACGCCGTGTCTCCTGTGGGGGTTCCACCACCTTGAACAGCAACGCCTTCCGCATGCCCGCACGCCGCTGCGCAGCCGCCACCGCCGCCGTCGCCCTGATGGCGGTGCCGGTCGCCCTGGCCGGTCCGGCGCACGCCACCGGCGGCGGCGAGGGACGGGCGAGTGCGGTCGTGCTCCGTACCGGGCTCGACGTGTCCCTGCTCAACAAGACCGTCAACGTCCCGCTCCGCGCCTCGCTCAACGAGGTGCAGGCCCCGGCCGATGCCGACAAGACCGCGCTCACCGTCGAGTTGGACGGGGTGGACGGCGGCAGGCCCTTCCAGGTGCTGCGCGCGGACGTCGCCACGGCGAAGGCCACCGCCGACCGAGGGAAGGCCGAGGGGTACGCCTCCCTGGCGCGTGCCAAAGTGCATGTCCCCGGCCTTCCGCTGCTGTCCCTCATCGAGATCCAGCAGGTCACCTCGAAGGCGGTGTGCGAGGCGGGCCGCAAGCCGGTGGCCGAGTCGAACCTTCTCGGGCATGTGCGGGTGCTCGGCAAGAAGGTCACCCTCACGACGGGTGGTCCCACGCGGATCGAGGTGCCCGGGGTCGGCGAGGTCACGCTCGAACTCTCCTCGACCCGCGTCACGTCCCGTACGGCGGCGGCCACCGCCCTCGAACTCGACGTCGCGGTGAACCCCCTCAAGCTCAACGTCGCGGAGGTGAACGGTTCCGTCACCCTCGCCCGGGCGACCTGCGAATCGCCCACCGCCCGGGAGCCGGAGAAGGAGGAGCCGTCGAAGGCGCCGGCCGAGGAGCCGACCACGGGCGTCCAGGCGCAGTCCGGCGGTGAGCCCACGCAGGCCCCGAAGGAGAACCTCGCCGAGACCGGCGGCAGCGCCACCACGATCTGGCTCGCGGGAGGTTCGGCGCTTCTGCTGGGCCTCGGCGGAGCCGCGGTCGTCGTCGCCCGCAGCCGCGCGCGCGGCTGACGGGAGCGGCCGGCGACAGCAGGCCAGGGGGAAGGGGCCCGCGACAGCAGGCCGGGGGCGACGGGGGACAGCGGGCCCGGGGGAGCGGGCCCGGGGTGGGGAGCAGGGGTTCGGGGCCCGGGGGGACCCCGGACCCCTGCCCGGGCACCGGTCGTACGGGACAGCTCTCAGCCGACCGTCGTCAACGCCTGGTCCAGCGCCTGGAGAAAACGGTTCGTCGTCGTCCGGTCCCGCACCGCGAGCCGCAGCCAGCCCGGGCCGAGGCCGGGGAAGGTGTCGCCCCGCCGGGCGGCGAAGCCCAGCCTGCGCAGCTGCTCGCGGACCTCGGCGCCGCGTCGCACACGGACGAGGACGAAGGGGGCCTCGGCCGCCTCCACCACCCGTACCTCTTCGAACTCCGCCAAGCCCGCCAGCAGATGGGCACGCTCCACGGCGATCAGCGCGGCCGCCTGCGCCGCCTCCTTCAGCGCCGCCGGATCCATGCACGCCTCCGCCGCGGCCAGGGCCGGCGTGGACACCGGCCACAGCGGCTGTGCCCGCTCCAGCGCCGCGATCGTCCCCGGATCGGCCAGCACATAGCCGATGCGAAGGCCCGCGAGCCCCCAGGTCTTGGTGAGGCTGCGCAGCACGATCAGCCCGGGGACGTCCGTACGGTCCGCCAGACTCTCGGACTCCTCCGGCACCGCGTCCATGAACGCCTCGTCCACCACCAGCAGCCGGCCCGGGCGGGCCAGCCGCTCGACGGCGGCGGCCGGGTGGAGGACGGAGGTGGGATTGGTCGGATTGCCCACCATCACCAGATCCGCCGCGTCCGGCACCGCCGCGGGATCGAGCCGGAAGCCGTCCTCCTCCCGCAGGAGCAGCCGCTCCACCCGGTGGCCCGCGTCCCGCAGCGCCGCCTCGGGCTCGGTGAACTGCGGGTGCACCACCAGCGGATGACGCAGCGTCAGAGCGCGGGCCAGCAGCACGAACGCCTCGGCAGCGCCCGCCGTCAGCAGCACCCGCTCCACCGGGAGACCGTGCCGCGCGGCCACGGCGGCGCGAGCGGCCCGCCCGTCCGGGTAGGCCGCGAGGCCCGTCAGGGACCCGGCTATGCGCTCGCGCAGCCACGGCGGCGGAGTGCCCGTCCGCACATTGACCGCGAGATCGGTCAGACCCGACGCCGCGTCCCGCACCTCCGCGTCACCGTGGTGACGCAGATCGTGTCCGTCAGTGTGCGTGTGCATGGCTGCCGTGGTGATGGCCGTGGTGGTGTCCGTCGTCGTCCGGATGGAAGTGCGGCTGCTGAGGCATCCCCACCTTGTCCTCGAACCCGGGCAGCGCGATGCGGTACACGCAGGTGTCGCAGTTCATCCGGATGTCGCCGGCGACGGCTTCGCGGTAGCGCTCCATCACCAGGTCGAGCAACTCCTCGGTGGGGCCCACGACATCGGCCGACAGCACCTCCACCTCCGGGTGCGCCTCCGCCCAGCCCTGTGTCTGGGCGCGCACCCGCTCCGGCAGAATGCCGGTGAACAGGAAGTACGGCAGCACGACGATGCGGCGCGCGCCCAGCAGCACACAGCGGTCGAGCCCGCTCGGCACGTCGGGCGCGGCGAGGGAGACGAAGGCCGTCTCCACGCCCGCGTATCCGCGGCCCTCCCACAGCAGTCGCGCCGCCTTCAGCACCTCGGCGTTGGCGTCCGGGTCGGTCGAACCCCGGCCCACCAGCAGGACGGTGACATCGGCGCGGTCGCCCGGGGTGCGAGAGGCACCGCCGAGCGCCTCGTCGAGCCGCCGCTCCAGGACCCGCAGCAGCGACGGGTGCGGGCCGAGGGGACGCCCGTAGGTGTACGAGATGCCGGGGTGCCGCTCCTTCTCGCGGGCCAGCGCGGCCGGGATGTCGCCCTTGGCGTGCCCGGCGGACACCAGCATGAGCGGCACCGCCGCGAAGCGTTTCACGCCCCGCTCCACCAACTCGGTGACGGCTTCGCCGAGCGGCGGCGGGGACAGCTCGATGAAGCCGCCGGCGACGGGGAGTTCGGGGTGCCGGCGGCCCAGCTCCCGTACGAAGTCCCGGAATGCCTCGGCCCCCGCTTCGTCACGGGTGCCGTGGCCGGCGATCAGCAGTGCGGGCGGGGTGGTCACGCGTTCTCCTCGGTGTGGGGGTGGTACAGCAGGGCGTTCAGCGCCGCCGCGGCGACGGCGCTGCCGCCTTTCTCGGACACATTGCTCACGGCCGGCAGTCCGCTCTCGCGGAGCGCGGCCTTGGATTCGACGGCCCCGACGAAGCCGACGGGCAGACCGATGACGAGCGCCGGCTCGGCGCCGATCACCAGCAGTTCCTCCAGGGCGGTGGGAGCGCACCCGACGACCCAGACGGCGCCCGGGCCGACCTGCTCGTACGCGAGACGCACGGCGTGGGCGGAGCGGGTGAGCCCGGGACCGGCGGTGGCGTCTTTCAACCGGCAGACGGTCTCGCGGCGGGTGATCCCGGCGGCGACCATCTCCACATCGGTGACGACGGGGGCGCCCGCGTGCAGGGCGGCGTGCGCCGCCGTCAACGAGGCCTCGTCGCAGACGAGATCGGCCGCGTAGTCCAGATCGGCGGCCGAGTGCACGACACGCTCCACGACGGCACGGGTCAGCGGCGGGAAGACAGTCGTGTCCAGACGCGCCCGCAGCCGCCGGAACGACTCCTGCTCGATGGGGTGAACGACGCGGTTCACAGGGCGGCTCCGGGATGCGGCGTGGGACGTGGGGAAGGGGCGGTGCGCCGGGTCATGACTGCCACCGGTAGCCACGGGGGGTCACCATGCGGCCCGCGATGTCCCGGGTGGCCGTGTTGCCGACCGTCACGACCGTCATCATGTCCACCGTCGCCGGATCCACTCCGGCGAGGGTCGTCATGCGGCTGGATTCGTCCGGCCGGGACGCGTTGCGCACGACGCCCACCGGAGTGTCCGGCGCCCGGTGCTCGGCGAGGATCGCCAGTGCCTTCGGCAACTGCCAGTCCCGGCCGCGGCTGCGCGGGTTGTAGAAGGTCACGATGATGTCCGCCTCGGCGGCCGCGCGCACACGCCGCTCGATGACCTCCCACGGGGTGTGCAGGTCCGAGAGGCTGATCGACACATGGTCGTGGCCCAGGGGCGCGCCCAGGATCGAGGCCGCGGCCAGTGCCGCCGTCACCCCGGGCACCCCGACGACGTCGATGTCGTCCGACGCCTCGGCGAGCGCGGGGGAGGCCATCGCGTACACCCCCGCGTCGCCGCTGCCGATGAGCGCGACCGCATGCCCGGCACACGCCTCGGCGACGGCGGTGCGCGCCCGTTCCTCCTCCGCGCCCAGACCCGACGCGAGGATGCGGGTGCCGGGCCGGAGCAGGTCGCGGATCTGGTCGACGTACTGGTCGAGACCGACGAGCACGGAGGCGCGCCGCAGTTCGGCCGCCGCCCGCGGGGTGAGCAGATCGCGGGCTCCCGGGCCGAGTCCGACCACGGCGAGACGGCCGCGCGGCCGCCTGCGGACCACCGCGCAGGTCGCCATCGCGGCCCGGCCCTGGGGGCTCGACTTCCGCTTGGGCACGAGGAGTTGACCGCCGCCCGCGAGCGCGGAGGCCTCCGCCACCGACGGCGTGCCCACTGCGGCGAGCGGCGCCTCGGACGGGTTCGGCACGTCGATGTCGGCGAGGCGTTCGGCGGCGTGGGTCACCAGCGGTACGCCGAAGTGCCCGGCGGCTGCGAGGATGCCCGGCTCCGACGCCTTCGCGTCCACCGTCGCCAGTTCCCCGATGCTCAGCGCGGACAGGCCGACATCGCGCAGCGTCTCCTCGATCAAACCGATGATCTCGTCCGCGGGCGCCCCGGAGGACGCGCCGACCCCGACGGTCAGCGACGGCGGCCGCAGGACCGCGTCGCCGGCGCCGACGTCGACGATGCGGTCCGTGACATGCAGTACCGCGCTGCCGTCGCCGGCGGGCCCCACATGCGCGGGCAGCGGCGGCAGCGGCCACACCACGTCCGCCCGCAGTTCCACCGGATCGCCGTCCAGCACCGCCCGGGTCACGGACGCCACCGCGCCCTCGACGGGCCAGCCGAGCGTGTCGAGGCCCGGCACCCCCGTCGCGTCCGTCGCGGTCGTGACCACCGGCTCGCAGCCGAGGACGTCCGCCACCTGCTCCGCCAGCAGATTGGCGCCGCCGCCGTGCCCGCCCAGCAGGGACACCGCGTACCGCTGCCCCTCGTCGACGCACACCACACCCGGATCCGCCGACTTGCCCGCGAGCAGCGGGGCGACCAGCCGGACCACCGCGCCCGTCGCGAGGAAGCACACCAGCTGCCCGCACTCCGCGAACGCGCGCTCCACGGCGTCGCGCACCGGGCCTTCGTACACCCGGGTGCGGCCGGGCCAGGCGGCGGCGAGCCGGTCGCGTGCGACGGCTCCCGCCGCCGTCGCGGAGATCAGGCCGATCACTGAACTGCTCCTTCGGTAGGCGCTTGTACGGGGCGGTCGCCCCACAGCAGGAAGACCGGGTTCGCGGCCGCCAGCCGCGTCACGTCACCCGGCAGCGGCGCCAGCCGTGCCGAGTTCAGCAGAACGCCGTCCGCGGCGAAACCCGCCGCGGCCAGCGCGCCGCGCACCGCGGGCACCCGGTCCAGCGCCGCCAGCGCGACCACGACGGTGCGCCGGGCCCGCCGGGCCGAGGCCGCGACGACGGCGGGCAGGTCGGCGCCCCCGCCGCCGATGAACACCGCGTCCGGGTCGGGAAGCTGGGAGAGCACGGTGGGCGCCGACCCGTGCACCGCGCGGACGTCCACGCCGTGTGCGGCCGCGTTGGCCCGGATGCGTCCGACGCCGTCCGCGGCCTTCTCCACCGCGACCACCGCCGCGCCGAACCGGGCGCACTCCACGGCCACCGAACCCGAACCGGCGCCGATGTCCCAGACGAGATCGCCGGTACGCGGCCCGAGCCGTGCCAGCGCGAGGGCCCGTACCTCGAACTTGGTGATCATCGAGTCGCGGTGCGCGAACGCGCTCTCGTCCAGCGCCCATCGGGACGGCCCGAGCTGCCGCCCGGCGACCGTTCGCTGACCGGTGGCGAGCGACCGGCTCTCGTCCAGACACAGCACGACGCTCACCGCGTCCCACTCGCGCTCCGCGGCCTGCGCCGGGGTGAGCCGCTCGACACGCTCGTGCTCCGGGTCGCCGAGCGCCGACGCCACCACCAGCACACGGTCGGCGGACCGGTACGCCAGCTCGGCGCCCAGCTCCGCCGGCCCCGCTCCCGGCCCGGTCAGCACCGCCGTCTTGGGATGCGCACGGCACACATTGACCGCGGTCCGCAGATCACGGCCGTGCGCGCTGACGACGACCGCGTCGTCCCACGGAAGACCGGCCCGGGCGAACGCGACCGCCACCGACGCGGCTCCGGGCCGCACGTCCAGCGCGTCCGCGCCGAAGCGTTCGGCCAGCACCCGGACGATCCCGAAGAACCCCGGGTCGCCGGAGGCGAGCACCACGACGCGCGCCGTACCGTCCGCCCGGGCCTTCTCGATCGTGTCGAGCGCCGGCCCGAGCGGCCCCATCGCCACCTGCTCGGCGGCGGCGGGCACCCGGGCCGCCGTCAGATGCCGCCGCGCGCCGACCACCAGGGTCGCCGCGTCGAGTGCCTCGGCGTCCCGGACGGAGGGCGGCGCGCCGGTCCCGGTGCCGATGACCGTGATCACGGGGTGGCGCCCTGTGCGCGCAGCGCCTTGCGGGCGGCCGGGTCGGCCTTGCGGAAGCCGTGGAAGTGGCCCGGGTGGTACAGGTGCGAGCGGGTCCCCGAGGCGGAGAGAGCCGGGCCGACCAGGAACAGCGTGTGCTTCCAGAGCTTGTGCTCCTTGACCGTCTCCTCCAGCGTGCCGAGCGTGCAGCGCAGGATCAGCTCCTCGGGCCAGGTCGCCTGGTACGCGATCACCACCGGCGTGCTGGTCGGATAGCCGCCTTCGAGGAGCTCCTGCGTCAACTGGCCCGAACGGGCCGCGGACAGGAACAGCGCCATCGTCGTGCCGTGCCGGGCGAACTCGCGTACCTCCTCGCCCTCCGGCATCGGCGTCTTCCCGCCCCCGAGCCGCGTCAGGATCACGGACTGCGCGACCTCCGGGATCGTCAGCTCGCGCTGCGCGATCGCCGCGACCGCCGAGAACGAGGAGACGCCCGGCACGATCTCCACCTCGATGCCCAGCTCCACGCAGCGGTCGAGCTGCTCCTGCGTGCCGCCCCACAGGGCCGGGTCGCCGGAGTGGATGCGGGCGACCTTCAGGTCCTCGTCGTGCGCCCGCCGGTAGACCGCCACGACGTCCTCCAGGGACAGCGCGGCGGAGTCGAGGATCTCGGCGCCCTCGCGTGCGTGGTCGAGCACTTCGGCCTGCACGAGGCTCGCCGCCCAGATCACGATGTCGGCGTCGGCGATGGCACGCGCGGCGCGGAACGTCAGCAGATCGGCGGCACCGGGGCCGGCGCCGACGAAGGTCACCTTGCCGTGGAGGTCGGCATCGGCCATGAGCGGGGGTCCTCTCGGGTCAATCGGGTGATTGCGACGGATCGCAATCCGGGATGTGCGAAGAAGGCGGTCAATCCGCTAGCAAGGGCGCATGGCGGTGTTCGTCGCGCTCGGCGCGTTCCTGATGACGCTGTTCGGCGGCTGGACGGCGCAACGCGTCACCGACCGCCGCCACCTCGTGCTGGGTCTCGCCGGAGGGCTGATGCTCGGCGTGGTCGGCCTGGACCTGCTGCCGGAGGCCCTGGAGGCGGCGGGGCACGAGGTGTTCGGCGTACCGCAGGCGTTGCTGCTGTTCGTCGGCGGCTTCCTCACGGCCCACCTGGTGGAGCGTCTGCTGGCGAGCAGGCAGGCGGCGCACGGGGCGGACGAGCGGGAGAAGGTCCCGCAGGTGGGGCTGACGGCCGCGGCGGCGCTGGTGGGCCACAGCCTGCTGGACGGTGTCGCGATCGGCGCGGCGTTCCAGGTCGGCGGGGCGATGGGCACCACCGTGGCGCTCGCCGTCATCGCCCACGACTTCGCGGACGGCTTCAACACGTACACGATCACCAGCCTGTACGGGAACACCCGGGCCAAGGCCGTCGCGATGCTCTTCGCGGGAGCGCTCGCGCCCGTCGTCGGCGCGGCGTCGACCCTGCTGTTCACCCTTCCGGTGGAACTTCTCGGCAGCTATCTCGGGTTCTTCGGCGGCGCCCTGCTCTACCTCGCCGCCGCCGAGATCCTCCCCGAGGCACACCACACCCACCCGGCCAGATCGACCCTGCTGTGCACGGCCGCGGGGGTCGGCTTCATCTGGCTGGTGGTGGGCATCGCCGAGTGACGAGGCGCGTGTACGCGTCGGACGCGGGGTCACAACTTGCCGCCCCGGGCGCCGTCCCGCGGTGCGGGGGCGATGAGCGTCGACAGATAGGGCAGCGGTCCCTCCGTCAGCTCGGACGCCTGCCGGATCGACTCCTCCGGCAGCCCGAGCGCCGACCCCCACACCGCTCCCTCGGTCCGGCCCGTCTCCCGCAGCGCGGTCGCCACCTCCGCGGCGAGCCGCCCGAACTTGTACGCCACGACCGTCCCCGGCCCGTCGAGGGCGTCCTTGAGCACGGCGGCGCCCGCGGTGACCGGCACCAGGGTCAGCGGCTCCGTGCCCTCGGTCAGCACCGCGCCGCTGCGGGCCGCCAGATCCTGCATCGCGGTGATGCCGGGCACCGTCTCCACGGCCGTACCGGGCACGAGTTCGCCGATGGTGTGCGCGAGATAGGTGAACGTCGAGTACACGTTGGGGTCACCGATCGTCGCGAACGCCACGCTGCCGCCGTCCCGCAGCAGTTCGGCGACGTGCGCGCCCGCCGCGTCCCACGCGGCCTCGCGCCGGGCCCGGTCGGTGCGCTCGTTGAGCGCGAAGACGATGCGCACGACCTTGGCGGCGTCGACGTAGTGCAGCACGGTCGCCTCGGCGCGCCCTCGCTCGCCCGTCTCCATGACGGGCACGACGACGACATCGGCCTCCCGCAGGACGCGTACGCCCTTGACGGTCACCAACTCCGGGTCACCGGGCCCGACTCCGACCCCGATCAGCCTGCTCATCGTGTACACCTCTCGACAAATCGACGGGCGATCCCGGGCTCGGCGGCCCAGTGCGTGTGCAGATAGCTCGCGTGCACGCCCTGCTGGACGAAACCTTCGAGCCGGCGTTCCGGCCGGTGCATCCCCCAGGCGGCGGCGGGCCCGGCGCCCGGTTCGACGGTGGTGCGGTGGAACTCGTGCCCCCGCAGACGTGTCCCGGCGACGGCCAGAGCGCTGTCGCTCACGGCGACGGCGTCGCGGTATCCGAGGGTCAGCGCCGCACCCATCCGCGTCTCCGCGTCCAGCACACCGCACATCTTCTGTCCGTCCAGGGAGCGCGACAGATACAACAGCCCGGCGCATTCGGCCGCGACGGGCGCACCGGAGCGCGCCAGTTCGCCGACCGCCTGACGCAGCGGCTCGTTGGCGCTGAGCTCGGGCGCGTACACCTCGGGGAACCCGCCGCCGATGACGAGCCCGTCGGTCCCGTCGGGGAGCCGTGTGTCCCGCAGCGGGTCGAAGACGGTGACGTCGGCGCCGGCGGCGGTGAGGAGTTCGGCGTGCTCGGTGTACGAGAAGGTGAAGGCCGGGCCGCCCGCGACGGCGACGACGGGTCTGCGCCGGGGCTGTTCCCCGCCCTGCCCCTTCCCGTCGCCGTGGGCTCCGCTCCCGGACCCCCGCGCCTCGATCGTCCGCGGGGCTGGTGCATCCAGGCCGTCCGGCGATGGAGGACACGGCCGGAGGCCGGACGCGGTCCACGGCTCACCCCCGAGGTCCGACGCACCGCGTGCCAGCGCGAGCAGCGCGGCCAGGTCGCAGCCGCGCCGTACCAGCTCACCCATCGCGGCCACCGCGGCGACCGCGTCCCCCCGCCGCTCGGCCACCGGCACCAGCCCCAGATGCCGGGACGGCGTCTCCACGGGAACCGCCCGCCGCAGCACGCCGAGCACCGGCACCCCCACCTCCTCGACGGCCTCCCGCAGCAGCGCCTCGTGCCGGTCCGAGCCGACCTTGTTGAGGATCACGCCCCCGATCCGCACCTCCGGGTCCCAGCTCACGAACCCGTGCACCAGCGCGGCCACCGACCGCGACTGCGAGGAGGCGTCGACCACGAGCACCACCGGCGCCCGCAGCAGCTTGGCGATCTGCGCGGTCGACGCCAGTTCGCCGGCGCCGGCGGCTCCGTCGTACAGGCCCATCACACCCTCGACGACGGCGACGTCCGCCCCGGCCGCGCCGTGCGCGAACAGCGGTGCCATCAGCTCCGGCCCGCACAGGTAGGCATCCAGATTGCGGCCCGGGCGGCCCGTCGCGAGCGCGTGATAGCCCGGGTCGATGTAGTCGGGGCCCACCTTGTGTCCGGACACCGTGAGGCCCGTCGCCGCGAGGGCCGCCATCAGGCCCGTCGCGACGGTGGTCTTGCCGCTGCCCGACGAGGGGGCCGCGACGACGAGACGTGCTACCACTCGATGCCCCGCTGCCCCTTCTGGCCGGCGTCCATCGGATGCTTCACCTTCGACATGTCGGTCACCAGATCGGCGAAGTCCACCAGCTCCGCGGGGGCGTTGCGGCCCGTGATCACCACATGCTGACCACCGGGTCGGTCCCGCAGCACCGAGATCACCTCGTCGGTGTCCACCCAGCCCCAGTGCATCGGGTAGGCGAACTCGTCGAGGACGTACAGCCGGTACGTCTCGGCCGCCAGGTCACGCTTGACCTGCTCCCAGCCCTCGCGCGCCGCCTCCTCGTTGTCGAGCTGTTTGTCGCGCTGCACCCACGACCAGCCCTCGCCCATCTTGTGCCAGTCCACGCTGCCGCCCTCGCCGGACGCCCCCAGCACCTTCAGCGCGTTCTCCTCGCCGACCTTCCACTTCGCCGACTTGACGAACTGGAACACCCCGATGGGCCATCCCTGGTTCCAGGCGCGCAGCGCGAGCCCGAACGCGGCCGTCGACTTGCCCTTGCCGATGCCCGTGTGGACGACGACGAGGGGACGGTTGCGGCGCTGGCGGGTGGTGAGCCCGTCGTCCGGTACGACGGACGGCTGTCCCTGCGGCATTACGCTGCCCTCCTGGCGGTCTGGACGTCCTTCACGAGCCCGGCGATGGCGTCGGCCCGCAGCTCGTCGAGCGTGACGGCGGTGCCGCCGAGGTCACCGGCGAGCGAGCGTGCGAGCCCGAGCCGCACCGGACCCGACTCGCAGTCGACGACGATCGCCGCCGTCCCCTCGGCCGCGTGCAGCCGCGCGGCCCGCGAGGCGAGCGCCACCGGCTCGACCCCGCCCGTCGCCCGGCCGTCGGTCACCACGACCAGCAGCGGCCGGCGCGAGGGATCACGCAGCCGCTCCACCCGCAGCACATGCTGCGCCTTGAGCAGTCCGGCGGCCAGCGGCGTCCTGCCGCCCGTCGGCAGCAGATCGAGCCGGGCGGCGGCCGCGTCCACCGACGAGGTCGGCGGCAGGGCCACCTCCGCGTCCTTGCCGCGGAACGTCACCAGACCGACCTTGTCCCGCCGCTGGTAGGCGTCCAGCAGCAGCGACAGCACCGCGCCTTTGACCGCGGTCATCCGCTGCCGCGCAGCCATCGACCCCGAGGCGTCGACCACGAACAGCACGAGGTTGCCCTCGCGTCCCTCCCGGGTCGCCTGCCGCAGATCGTCGCGGCGGACCACCAGACCACGGCCGCTGCGCCCGCGTGCCCGCTGGTGCGGGGCCGCGGCCTGCACGGTCGCCGCCAGATGCAGCTTGGTGAGGGCGCCACGGGGCCGCCGGGCGCCGGTCGTCCGGCCGTGCTCGGTCCGGGCGCGCGACCGGCGGCCCGCCGCGCCCTCGCCGATCCCGGGCACGCTCAGCGCCTTGGTGCGGAACGGCTCCCCGGCGCGTACCGGCTGCTGCTCGCCGCCGCCCGACGACCGGGGACGGCCCTCCTCGGCCTGTTCCTCGCGCGCCGAAGAGTCCTCCGCCGATGCGTCCCCCGGCGACGGCGCGTCGTCGGGCCCGTCCTGCGGAGGACGGCCACCGCCCCCTCCGTCCGGGTCGGGATCGGGGTCGTCGTCCTCGCCCCGCTCGGCCTCGCTCCGGTCCTCGTCGCCGCCGAACTCCTGGAGCGTGTCGTCGAGTTTGTCCTCGTCGAGGCCGGGCGCGTCGAACGGATTGCGCCGCCGCCGGTGGGGGAGTGCCAGCAGAGCGGCCTGCCGTACGTCCTCCGCCAGGACGTCGGTGCGCCCGGCCCAGGCGGCCAGCGCGGTCGCCGTGCGGGCCATCACGATGTCGGCGCGCATACCGTCCACCTCGAACGCCGCGCAGGTGGCCGCGATCTGCCGCAGCGCCGCGTCACCGAGACGGACCGAGGGCAGGAGCGCCCGCGCCGCCACGATCCGGGCACGCAGCGAGGTCTCCTCGTCGGCCCACCGTGCCGCGAAGCCGGCCGGATCGTCGTCGTACGCCAGGCGCCGACGCACCACCTCGACCCGTTGGTCCGGCTCGCGCGACGCGGCGACCTCGACGGTGAGCCCGAAGCGGTCCAGCAACTGCGGCCGCAGCTCGCCCTCTTCGGGGTTCATGGTCCCGACGAGCAGGAAGCGCGCGGCGTGCCGTACCGAGACGCCCTCACGCTCGACGTACGAGGCACCCATCGCCGCCGCGTCCAGCAGCAGATCGACCAAGTGGTCGTGCAGCAGGTTGACTTCGTCGACGTACAGGATGCCGCGGTGCGCGTCCGCGAGGAGGCCGGGCTCGAAGGCCTTCACACCCTCGGCCAGCGCCCGCTCGATGTCGAGCGCGCCGACGAGCCGGTCCTCGGAGGCACCGACGGGCAGTTCGACCATCCAGGCCGGCCGTGAGCCGGCGCCGCCCGCCTCGTGCGGCCCGTCCGGGCACGCCGGGTCGGGGGCCGCGGGATCGCAGGAGAACCGGCACCCGGCGACGACGTCCACCTCGGGCATCAGGGCGGACAGCGCGCGTACCGCGGTGGACTTGGCGGTGCCCTTCTCGCCCCGCACCAGCACGCCGCCGACCTGCGGGGACACCGCGTTGAGCAGCAGCGCCAGGCGCAGGTCGTCCTGCCCGACCACGGCGGTGAAGGGGAACGGGGTACTCATACAAGCTCCTCGGTGGTCTTCGGCCTCGGCGGAGGTGCGGTGTCAGGGGCGGTGGCGCGGCCGTTCACTCGTCGCCCTCCAACTGGCCCTCGAGCTCCAGATACGTCGCGCGCAGCCGTTCCAGCGTCTCCGCGTCCGGCTCCGCCCACAGTCCGCGCTCGGCCGCCTCCAGCAGCCGCTCGGAAATCCCGCGCAGCGCCCAGGGGTTGGACTTCTGCATGAACTCCCGGTTCTCCGGGTCGAAGACGTACTCCGCCGACAACTTCTCGTACATCCAGTCGTCGACGACCCCGGCCGTGGCGTCGTACCCGAACAGGTAGTCCACCGTCGCGGCCATCTCGAACGCGCCCTTGTAGCCGTGCCGCCGCATCGCCGCCATCCAGCGCGGGTTGACCACCCGCGCCCGGAACACGCGGTGCGTCTCCTCGCCCAGCGTCCGGGTCTTCACCTGGTCCGGGGTGGCCGAGTCTCCGACGTACGCCTCGGGCGAGGTGCCCGTCAGATGGCGCACCATCGCCACCATGCCGCCGTGGTACTGGAAGTAGTCGTCCGCGTCGACGAGATCGTGCTCACGGGTGTCGACGTTCTTCGCGGCGACCGCGATCCGGCGGAACGCCGTCTCCATGTCACCGCGCGCCGCACGACCGTCGAGCTCCCGCCCGTAGGCGTAACCGCCCCACACCGCGTACACCTCGGCCAGGTCGGCGTCGCTGCGCCAGTTGCGCGCGTCGATCAGCGGCAGCAGACCCGCGCCGTACGCGCCCGGCTTGGAGCCGAAGATGCGAGCGGTCGCGCGCCGCCGGTCGCCGTGCGCGGCCGTGTCCTCGTCGGCGTGCGCCCGTACGAAGTTGGCCTCGCCCGGCTCGTCCAGCTCGGCCACCGTCCGCACCGCGTCGTCGATGAGCCCCACCACGTGCGGGAACGCGTCCCGGAAGAAGCCGGAGATGCGCACGGTCACGTCGATGCGCGGCCGTCCCAGCTCTTGGAGCGGCACGACGTCGAAGCCGGTCACCCGGCGGGAGGCGTCGTCCCACACCGGGCGGCAGCCCAGCAGCGCGAGGATCTCGGCGATGTCGTCGCCCTGGGTGCGCATCGCCGAGGTGCCCCAGACCGTGAGGCCGACGGACCGCGGGTAGTCGCCGGTGTCCGCCAGATAGCGGGCCACCAGCGAGTCGGCGAGCGACTGGCCGACCTCCCAGGACAGCCGCGAGGGGATGGCCTTGGGATCGACCGAGTAGAAGTTCCGTCCGGTCGGCAGCACATTGACCAGGCCGCGCGTCGGGGAGCCCGACGGGCCCGCCGGGACGTAGCCGCCGTTCAGCGCCCGCAGGATGTTGCCGATCTCGTCCGTCGTCCGGGCGAGCCGCGGCACGACCTCCGTGCAGGCGAACCCCAGTACGGCCACCGCCTCGGGCAGTTCGGTGCCCAGCACCTCGCGCACCAGCCCGGCGGCGTCCGCGATGTCCCAGCCGCGCGCCTCCATGCCCTCCGCGAGCCGCCGGCACAGCTGCTCCAGCAGGTCGATCGCGTCCGCGCCCGTCCTGGCCGGTCCCTCGACCAACTCGGTGAGCTCGACGGGCACCTTCACCGGCGCGCCGGGCTCGCCCAGCAACTCCTTCTCCACCAGCCCGAAGTGCTCGGCGAGGGCGGCCCGCAGCCCCGGCAGGGCGTTGGCGTTGCCGCCCCACACCTGGGAGGCGCGCAGCACGGCCAGGACGAGGTTGACCCGCGCCTCCGCCTCGGGGCCGCCGCCCAGGATGTGCAGTCCGTCGCGGATCTGGACGTCCTTGATCTCGCACAGATAGCCGTCGATGTGCATGACGAACGAGTCGAAGTCGTCGTCGCCGGGCTGCTCGTCGACATGCAGGTCGTGGTGCAGCTCGGCGGCCTTCACCAGCGTCCAGATCTGCGCCCGTACCGCCGGGGCCTTCGTCGGGTCGAGATCGCTGACGAGCGCGTACTCGTCGAGCAGCTGCTCCAGTTTGGCCAGGTCGCCGTAGGTGTCGGCGCGCGCCATCGGCGGCACCAGATGGTCCACGACGGTCGCGTGGCCGCGGCGCTTGGCCTGGGTGCCCTCGCCGGGGTCGTTGACGATGAAGGGGTAGACGAGCGGCAGTTCACCGAGCACCGCGTCGGGGCCACAGCCCGCGGACAGTCCGAGGCCCTTGCCCGGCAGCCACTCCATGGTCCCGTGCTTGCCCATGTGCACGACCGCGTCGGCGCCGAACGACTCCTCCAGCCACCGGTAGGCCGCCATGTAGTGGTGCGAGGGCGGCATGTCCGGGTCGTGGTAGATCGCGATCGGGTTCTCGCCGAAGCCGCGCGGCGGCTGGATCATCACGACGACGTTCCCGAACTGCAGGGACGCCAGCACGATGTCGTCGCCGTCCACGTACAGCGAGCCGGGCGGCTCGCCCCAGTGCTCCATCATGCTCTCGCGCAGCGAGGGCTCCAGTTTGTCGAACCAGCTGCGGTAGTCCGCGAGCGGCACCCGCGCAGGGGCGGCGGCCAGCTGCTCCTCGGTCAGCCACTCCACGTCGTGGCCACCGGCGTTGATGAGCCGGTGGATCAGCTCGTCGCCGTCGTCGGGGTGGCCGTCGACCCGGTAGCCCGCGTCCCGCAGGGCGTCGAGGACCCGCACCGCGGACGCCGGGGTGTCCAGACCGACGGCGTTGCCGACCCGGGAGTGCTTCGTCGGGTAGGCGGTGAAGACGACCGCGAGCTTCTTCTCGGCGTTCGGCTTGTGCTTCAACCGCGCGTGACGCACGGCGATTCCGGCGACCCGCGCGGCCCGCTCGGGGTCGGCCACGTACACCGGTACGTCGTCGGGCCCCTGTTCCTTGAAGGAGAACGGCACGGTGATGAGCCGGCCGTCGAACTCGGGGATCGCCACCTGCATCGCCGCGTCCATCGGGGACAGGGCCGCGTCCGACTCCTCCCAGGCGGCGCGGGACGAGGTCAGGCACAGTCCCTGGAGCACGGGAACGTCGAGATCGGCGAGCGCCCCGATGTCCCAGGCCTCGTCGTCGCCGCCCGCACTGGCGTCACTGGCGCGGGTGCCGCCGGCCGCCAGCACGGTCGCGACCAGGGCGTCCGCGCGGCCGAGCAGCTCGTACAGCTCCGCGTCGGCTCCCCGCAGCGAACCGCAGTACACGGGCAGCGCGTTGGCGCCGCGCGCCTCGATCCGGTCGCAGAGTGTGTCGACGAATCCGGTGTTCCCGGAGAGTTCGTGGGCGCGGTAGAAGAGCACACCGACCGTCGGCCTGCCCTCGACGAGAGCGCGGTCGCCGTGCAGACCCCATTCGGGCATCTTCCGCGGCTCGGCACTGTGCCTGCTCAGGGTGTCCGCGGCGGGGCCCTGACCGGCCGGCAGCACGTCCTCCGTCAGGAAGCGGGCCAGCTGGACGAGGTTCGCGGGACCGCCCTCGACGAGATACCGCAGGGCCTCCGCGACCGTCCCCGCGTGCACGGTCGACTCGGCCATCAACTCCGCGTCGGGCACGCTCTCGCCGCCCAGCAGCACGGTCGGCAGGCCGGACGCCTTGAGCGCCGCGAGCCCGTCCTCCCAGGCACGCCGGCCGCCCAGCAGCCGTACGACGACGACGGAGACGCCCTCCAGCAGGGCCGGCAGCTCCTCGGCCACGTCGATACGGGTCGGGTTCCCGATCCGGTACGGCGCGCCGGAGGCCCGGGCCGCCAGCAGGTCCGTGTCGGCGGTGGACAGCAACAGCACGGTGGTCTCGGTGCTCATGGCGCTCCAGGTGCGATGAAGGGAAGTCCTGCCGGTGCGCCCGACTCGATGAGGTGGAGCAGCGCACCCGTGTCCGTGTGTTCCTCGATCAGATCGCCGAGGCGGTCGAGCTGTTCCTCGCGCAGCGCGGCGAAGCAGGTGTCCGGTGCGGGGACGAAGCGGCGCCCCGCCTCCCGGGCCACTTCGCGCAGGAAGGCACGGCGGAAGCCGTCGCTCTCCAGCGAGCCGTGCCAGTGGGTGCCCCGGACCGCGCCGACCCGGCAGCCGTCCAGGAAGACGTCGCCGCCGAGGACGTCGGCGACGCCGTGGTGGATCTCGTAGCCCTCGACCGGCTCGCCCAGTGCCTCGCCGACCGGACGGGCGAGGGTCTTCTCGGCCGCGAACCGCACCCGGACGGGCAGCAGTCCGAGCCCGTCGACGGCTCCGGCACGCGACTCGACCTCGTCGTCGATGTGCTCGGCGAGCATCTGGAAGCCGCCGCAGATGCCCAGCACCGGCCGGCCCTCGGCGGCCCGCCGGACGAGGGCGTCCGCGAGCCCCCGCTGTCTGAGCCAGTCCAGCGCCCTGACCGTGCCCCGGGTGCCCGGCACGATCACCAGGTCGGCGTCGACGAGTTCCTCCGCGCGGTCCACGAACCGCACGACGACGCCCGGTTCGGCCGCCAGCGCGTCCACGTCGGTGAAGTTGGACATCAGCGGCACGGCGCAGACCGCGACCCGCAGCACGTCCTCGCCGACGGGCGGGGCGAGCACCGACTCCCGCACCGTGCCGCGCAGCGAGACGCGCAGCCCGTCCTCCTCGTCGATGCCGAGCCCGTGCGCGTAGGGCAGAACGCCGTACGTCCGCCGTCCGGTGAGGCCGTGCAGCATGTCGAGACCTGGCTCCAGCAGGGACACGTCCCCGCGGAACTTGTTGACCAGATAGCCCGCGATCAGCTCCTGGTCGGCCGCGCTCAGCAGTGCCGTCGTACCGAAGAAGGAGGCGAACACCCCGCCGCGGTCGATGTCCCCGACCACCAGCACCGGAAGCCGTGCGGCCCGCGCGATGCCCATGTTCACGATGTCCGTACGCCGCAGATTGATCTCGGCCGGACTGCCCGCCCCCTCGCAGATCACGGCTTCATACGTGCCCCGCAGCTCCTCCAGGCACTCCACGACGGTGCCGAGGAGGGCCTCCTGCCGGCCGCCGTGGTAGCCGCGGGCGCTGAGCTCGCCGACCGGCTTGCCCATCAGCACGACCTGGCTGGAGCGGTCGCTGCCCGGCTTGAGCAGGACCGGGTTCATCAGGGCGCTCGGCTCCACCCGCGCGGCCTGCGCCTGCATGGCCTGCGCGCGGCCGATCTCCGCGCCCTCACGGGTCACGAACGAATTGAGGGACATGTTCTGCCCCTTGAAGGGAGCGACCTTCACGCCCTGGCGTACGAGCCACCGGCAGATCCCGGCCGTGACGACGCTCTTGCCCGCGTCGGACGTGGTGCCCGCGACCAGCAGCCCGCCGCCCTTGCGCCCGCTCATCCCCGCCTCCTTCGTGCGCGCCGGGCGCGCAGTGCCTGACCCGTGACGCGGCCCGCGGCGCAGACCGCCAGCGTCAGAAGGCCGACGCGGCGGGAGAGCCGCACGGCGCGTTCGATGTCGCCGAACTCCACGGCGCGCCCTTCGGCGTTGAGGACCGGCCGGTGCTCGACCCGCCCGCCGTACGAGAGCGTTCCGCCGAGCCGGACGCCCAGCGCCCCCGCGAACGAGGCCTCCACGGGACCGGCGTTGGGGCTGGGGTGCCGTGCCGCGTCGGCGCGCCAGGCGCGGACGGCCCCCCGGCCGTCCGCTCCCGCGAGCGCCGCGAGCCCGGCCGTGAGCCGCGCGCCGGGCCAGCCGGCCACGTCGTCCAGTCGCGCCGAGGCCCACCCGAACCTTCGGTAGCGGGGCGAGAGATGCCCGACCATCGCGTCCAGGGTGTTGACCGCCCGGAATCCCACCAGACCGGGCACGCCCGCCAGGGCACCCCACACCAGGGCGCCGACCACGGCGTCGGAGGTGTTCTCGGCGACGGACTCGACGACGGCCCGCGCGATCTGCTGCTCGTCCAGGCTCTGCGGATCGCGGCCGCACAGATGGGGCAGCCGCTCGCGGGCGAGTTCCACATCGCCGGCGGCGAGCGCCCCGCCGATGGCCCGGGCCTCGCGCCCCAGCGAGGTCCCCCCGACGACCGACCAGGTGGCGGCCGCGGTCAGGGCGACGGAGGCGGCGGAACTGCCCCGCGCCGCGCGCGCGACGAAGGCCGCGGCGGCGGCCGTACCCCCGGCGCAGAGCAGGGTGTGCAGCGCACCCCAGCCGCGGTGGTCACGCCACAGCGCACGCTCGACGGCTCCCGCGGCCCGCCCGAACGCGGCGACCGGATGCCCCCGGCGGGGATCACCGAGAAGCAGGTCGCAGGCCAGGCCGGCGGTGGAGCCGTACACGAACACTCGGTCGGCACGCATGGGTTCAGGCCGCGATCTCGCCTCGGTGCAACCGTGAACTCAGGGCCGTACTCACAGCAGGAACGGAACCGCAGCCGGGCATGGCGATATGTCCTCACTCAGGGTGTCCGCGCCCTGGTTCGACGTGAACGGCGGTGAGAGTTCCTGGCTTCCGGGGACTGCTCCCCGGTGACAGTGGCGGGACCGCGCCGGATTTGCACCGGCTTCCTCTGCTGCCGCCGTAGATGGCCCCGGCAGTCCACCACGCCGCCCGAACTGCGTCAACTTGCCTTTGACCTGCGACGGGACAGTGTGCTGAGCCCCACACCCGAAAGCCGGGCCGGTCACCCCAAAGGGTGCCCGGCCCGGCTTCGGATGCGCGTGATGCCGCTGTGGCGTCAGCTGACGATGAGATAGATCCCGTACGTCACCGCCGCCGCGCAGAGCGCGAAGCACACGTACGCCCCGGTGCGCGCCAGGGCCGCCGATCCCCCCTGCGCGGACGCCGATTTCTGCTTGCTCAGTCCCACCACGCCCAGGGTGAACAGACCCACCAGGGCCACGGTGGCGACGAGGCTCACGCCGAAGACGGAGCCGAGAGCTGCCCAGTCGATGCTCATGCTGTTTCTGTCCTCACACCGCGGCCGTGCGGGCCGGCTCGGATTCGGGGGCCGGAGCCGGGATGGTCGTCTGGATGTCCTGGGCCGGGGCCGGGGTGCCGGCCGGCGGCGGGGTGACGGCCGCGATGGCGGCGGTCACGACACCCGCGGGCTCGCCGTCCACGCTCGTGTCGTTGACGTTGGTGTGGTCGACCACCTGACGGCGGGAGACCAGCCAGATCGCGGCGCAGGAGCCGATCAGGAAGACGACGACGGCCGCCACGCCCCAGTCGCCCTGGCGGGTGACCAACTCCGAGCCCGCCGCCACCAGCGCGGCCGCCGGCAGGGTCAGACCCCAGGCGACGAACATCCGGGTGGCGGTGGACCAGCGGACCACGCCGCCCTTGCGGCCGAGGCCCGCGCCCATCACCGCGCCGGAGCAGGAGTGCGTGGTCGACAGCGAGAAGCCGAGGTTGGAGGAGGCGAGGATGACGCTCGCCGCGCTGGTCTGGGCGGCGAAGCCCTGCTGCGGCTGGAGGTCGGTGAGGCCCTTGCCCATGGTGCGGATGATGCGCCAGCCGCCCAGGTAGGTGCCGAGCGCGATCGCGAGACCGGCGGAGAGGATGACCCACATCGGGGGGTTGGACCCGGGGGAGAGGACGCCACCGGCGACCAGGGCCAGCGTGATGATGCCCATCGTCTTCTGGGCGTCGTTGGTGCCGTGGGCCAGCGAGACGAGGCCGGCCGAGGCGATCTGGCCGGCGCGGTAGCCCTTGGCGGTGGCCTTCTCGTCGGTGTTCCGGCCGATCCTGTAGGTCAGCCGGGAGGCGAGGTAGGCGGCGATGCCCGCGACCAGGGGGGCCGCGATGGCGGGGATCAGCACCTTGGTGACGACGGTGCCGCCGTTGACGCCGCTGACGCCGACCGAGGCGATCGTGGCGCCGACCAGTCCGCCCATGAGGGCGTGCGAGGAGCTGGAGGGCAGGCCGATCAGCCAGGTGAGCAGATTCCAGAGGATGGCGCCGACGAGCGCCGCGAAGATGACTTCTGGGGTGATGCCTGACTCGGTGACGATGCCGCTGGAGATCGTCTTGGCGACCTCCACGGACAGGAACGCGCCGACGAGGTTGAGCACGGCGGACATGGCCACCGCGGTCTTGGGCTTCAGGGCTCCGGTCGAGATGGTCGTCGCCATCGCATTGGCTGTGTCGTGGAAACCGTTCGTGAAATCGAACACGAGAGCTGTCACGATCACGATCGCGAGCAGCAGCGTGATGTGTTCCATTTACCCAGGCAATCTATGGACGTCAGTGGCGAGTGGAACCTAGGAAACCTGAGTGAACGGAAGATGAACTGGGCCGGGCTTTGTGGTGTCTCCAAGTGAGGGTCTGTGACTCCGCTTTCGGTCGGTGGCGCAATCAGGCCCCTCCGCGGCTTCGATCTCCCCGTCTGTGATCTGCGTCACCGCCCCTCCCCGGTCCCTTCCCGGCGTCTCTCCCGGTCCTTCCCCGGTCGCTCGCGGCGGCCTGGCAGGATCGCCGCATGACCGATGCGGAGCGGCAGGAGACGATCGACCGGGCATGGCGCGACCTCGTGGCCACGGCCCGCAGAACGGCCGCGGAGGGCCTCGTCGTCGGCACATCGGGCAATGTCTCGGTACGGGCCGGTGACCTCGTCCTGGTGACCCCGAGCGGAGTGCCCTACGACCGGCTCACCTCCGAGGACACCGTCGCCGTCGACCTCGACGGCCACCAGATCCTCGGCGACCTCAAGCCCACCAGTGAGCTGCCGCTGCATCTGGAGGTCTACCGCGGCACCTCGGCCAGGGCAGTGGTGCACACCCACGCCGTGCACGCCACGGCCGTCTCCACTCTCGTCCCCACGCTGCCGCCGATCCACTACATGACGGCGGCGCTCGGCGGACCCGTACGCGTCGCCCCCTACGCGCTCTACGGCTCGGACGAGCTGGCCGCGGCCATGCGGGCGGCGCTGGAGGACCGCACCGCCTGTCTGCTCCAGAACCACGGCACCATCGCCCACGGCGACACACTCGACCAGGCGTACGACCGCACCGCCCAGCTGGAGTGGATGTGCCGGCTCTGGCTGACCGCCTCCTCGGTGCCCGGCCGCACTCCCACCCTGCTCTCCGGCGCCCAGCTGGCCGAGGTCGGGGAGAAACTCCGGGGCTACGGCCAGGGGCGCTGACACCGGTGGCGTCCGTCCACTGGCAGGCCGGCCCTCCGGTACCGACACTGGAGCAGTGCGCCCGGCTACAGCGACGGCAGCGGCCGTCACCACTCTGATAGGTGCCGGCGCGGCCGCGTTCGCGGCCGGCCGCTACGCCAGCGACGCCGCGCTCAAGGCGCCGCCCGGCCGCCCGCTGCCCGGAGAGCCGAAGCTCACCGTGCACGCCGTGGCCGCCGGCCGGGTCACGCTCACGCGCAGCCTGGCCTCGCGGCGCCCCGGCAGATACGGCCTCGTCGGTCCCGGCATCCACGCCGTCGTCGGCCCGGTGCTCGACGACGTGCCGCACGCGGCCGACACGCTCGTGCGCCGTCTGGAGCGGGTCGCCCTCGGCACGCTCGGCCCGGGCACCAGGGTCCGGATGACGCCGCAGCTGTACCACGGCAGTCCGCGGGAGGCGCTCGACATCGACTGCTCCGAGGTCAGCATCCCCGGCGAACTCGGCCCGCTGCCCGCCTGGTTCGTGCCTGGCGTCCGCGGCACCTGGGTGATCGCCGTGCACGGTCTCGGCACCACCCGCGAACACCCCCTGAACCTGCTGCCGTTCCTCCGGAGCCAGCGCTGCCCGGTGCTCGGGCTCGGCTACCGCGGCGACCCCGACGCGCCCAGGTCCCCCGACGGCCTCAACCACCTCGGCGACTCGGAATGGCGCGACCTCGACGCCGCCATCCGTTTCGCCGTACGCCACGGCGCCGAACAGATCGTCGTCCACGGCTGGTCCACCGGCGCCTCCATGGCCCTGTACGCCGCCGCCAACTCCGGTCTGCGCGACCGGATCAGCGGCCTCGTCCTCGACTCCCCGGTCCTCGACTGGGAAGCCACCCTGCGCGGTCTGGCCTCCGCCCGCCGCACCCCCGCCGTCCTGCTGCCCCTGGCCGTCCGGGCCGCGCAGGGCAGGACGGGCCTGTACGGCGACCGGCTGCGGGACGTCGCAGACCCCCGCGCCCTGACGGTGCCCACCCTGATCTTCCACGGCCCCGACGACACCCTCGCGCCCTGGCAGCGCTCGCGCGACCTCGCGGCCGCCCGTCCCGATCTGGTGAGCCTCCAGACGGTCCGCGAAGCCCCTCACGCGGCCATGTGGAACGCCGACCCGGCCCACTACGAGGAGGCGCTGCGCCGCTTCCTCACGCCCCTCCTGTAGGCGGCTCACCAGGTTCCGTTTGGGCTTTCGGGCCCACAGCGGGAACACTGCTCCCTGTGACGTCCCGAAAGCCTGATGAGCAATTGGCGCGCAACTCCAGACTCCGTCTTGTCCGCCCGCGGTCACTGGCCGCCGCACGACGGGCCGTGACGACCCGGCGCACCCGGCCGGCACCCAGGCCCCCCGAGGGCACACCCCCGCCCGCGGAGCTCGCCCGTCAGGCGCGGGCGGTCCTCGCGGACGCCGTCCGCATCGCCCGCTGGGCGGCCGTCGAAAGGGACCCGAGCACCGCTCCGCTCGCCGACCGGGCGCGGGAACGGGCCGCTGCCGCACTGGAGTTGACACCGCTCCAGGTGCGCACCGGCTGGGACCGGGCCCGTCTCGCCGGTCTGGTCGAGCTGCACGGCGACACCGCGCGCCCCGGCTGGCGTCTTCGCGCCTGGGACCGCGACGACATGGCCGTCCTGCGCGGCTGGGTCGCCCTCTTCGACGCCTGGTCGCTGATTCACCCGGCCCCCGCCGATGTCGCCCCCACCGCGGTCGCCGAGGTCGTCGAGGCCGTGCCCCAACTGCTCTCGCTCCTCCAGCTCTCCGCCGGCCCGGTCCTGGTGCCCGCGCTGCTCGACCTGCTGGAGCAGCGTGTCGCCGAACTGCGCGAGGAGCGCTGCGAGGTGCCGTACGGCCTCCAGGAGCAGCCCGTCCCCGCCGCCTCGGACGCCCCCCTGCCTCCGCTGCTCGACTGGGCCCTGGAGGGCCTGTCCGCCGTCGGCGCCCTGACGCTCGACGCGGGCAGCTCCGCCACGCTCACCCCGCTCGGCAACTGGGCGGTGTGGGTCAAGCTCGAACAGATCTGTGTCGCCGCCCAGAGCCCCGCCGGCAACATCGAGCAGTCGGCCGAGGACATGCTCCGCGGCTGTGCCCGCCTCACCCCGGGACCGGCCCGTGCCGAGTACCGCGCCTGGCTGGCCGCTCGTACGGTCTCCAGCGCCGTCGCCGAACTCCTCGGTGTCGCCCGCGGCGAGGACGCCCTGCTGCGCGGACTCGCCTTCGAGGCGCTGCGCGTCGTCGGCGCCCCCGCCGAGGGCGAGGTCCGCGCCGCCGCGCACGAGCCCTCGCTGCGCCCCTACGCGCTGCTGTGGCTCGCGGAGTACGACGGGGCCGACCCCGAGGACGCCGCCGAGGTCCTCACCCGGGAGGAGGCCACCTGGCTCTGGGTGGACACCGCGGCGGCCGTCGCCGACCACGGTGAGCCCCAACTCCTGCTGCGCCACCTCGACTCGGCGGTCCAGGGCACGGTCCCCGCGCTCCTCGACGAGGTCCGGGCCGGCGGCCACCCCCGCACCGTCCAGGTCCTCGTCGCGCTCGCGGCCGCGCATCCGGACCCGGCACTCGCCAAGGCCGTGCGCCGGGCGGCGTTCCAGGTGCACACCGGCGGCGCCTGAGGCTGTCCCCTGACGGGGCCCGGCGCGCAGGAGTACTTCTTCTTCCACCGGAGGGGCCGGCCCCGGCCCCTCCGGTTACGCCGTCCCCGGTGCGTACGTGCCGAAGCTCCACACATTGCCCTCGATGTCGCGCGCCATGTAGTCCCGCGCCCCGTAGTCCTGATCGGTCGGCGGCATCACCACGTCCACCCCGTGCTCCACGGCCTTGCCGTGGTGCGCGTCGACATCGTCGACATGGACGAAGACACCCGCGGGCCCGGCGTCCGTCATCAGCTTGTCGAACTCGCCGCCGGTGCCCTTGCTGCCCAGCATCACCATGCCGTTGCCGTACATCAGCTCGGCGTGGACCACCCGGCCGTCCTCGTCCTCGTACACCGCGTGCTCGGTGAAACCGAAGGCCTCGGTGAGCTGCCTGATCGCGGCCTTGGCGTCCGCATAGACCAGGGTCGGACTGATGCTCGGTGACTGTGCCATTCCGATCACTCCTTCATGCTCGACGGTGGGGATGTGATCTGGGTCTCAGTCTGGCACCGGCCACCGACAACGCCCGGAGCCCCGCCAGGGCCGTCAGGCGAAGGTGTTGCACCGTGCCATGTCACCGGTGCGATAGCCCGTGTAGAACCACTGCTGGCGCTGTGCCGCCGAACCGTGGGTCCAGGACTCGGGGGTGACGCGGCCCTGGAACCTCTCCTGGATCCGGTCGTCGCCGACCGCGGCCGCCGCGTCCAGGCCGTCCCTGATGTCGGCGTCCGTCAGCTTCGTGAGCACCGGCCTGCCGGTCCGCTCGTCGGGGGTGGTCGTGGCGTGGTGCGCCCAGACGCCCGCGTAGCAGTCCGCCTGGAGCTCCACCCGCACCGCGTTGCTGTTCGCGCCCTGCCGGCCGTCCTGGGCGCGCTGGAGGGTGCCCATCAGGTTCTGCACATGGTGGCCGTACTCGTGGGCCACCACGTACGCCTGGGCGAACGGCCCGCCGGTCGACCCGAACTTCGTCCGCAGGTCGTCGAAGAAGCCGAGATCCAGATAGACCTGACGGTCGGCGGGACAGTAGAACGGCCCGACCGCCGCGGTCGCGGCTCCGCAGGCGGTGCCCACCTGCCCGGTGAACATCACCGTGCGGGCGTCGCTGTAGCGCCCCTGCCGCCGCGGGAACTCCGCACGCCAGTAGTCCTGCACGCTGTTGACCACGGCGACGGTCCGGCAGTCCTCGCGGGTGTTGGCGTCCGACCCCCGCCGGCACGCCTGGTCGACCTCGGCCTGGGTGGAGGCCGTCGGGGCCGGGGCGGTGTCGCCCGACGAGAGGCCGAGCTGTTCGGGCCCGACGCCGAAGAACAGGCCGAGGATCAGCGCGATGATTCCCGCGATGCCGCCGCCGATGGTGGCCCTGCCGCCGGGGACACGGCTGCCGCGGACGTCCCGGACCTCGGACGTGTCCAGATCGGCGTCGTCGTCGAACTGCATGGGCCACCACCCTCGGCTGCGCGGGCGTGGCGCCGGCCCGCCGCCGGCGCCACCTGGCGCCGAGTATTGATCATTCCGTTGTGAATCGCCCCTTTTGTCGCGATCGCGTCGCGACGGGCCCGCCCACAGCCCCGCCCGAGAGCCCGCCCGGAGCCTCCCGGGGACGGTGGCCCCCGCCCCAGCAGCGGCACGACCACTTGCACCGCCCGGTTAGACTGGCCTCCATGGCCATTCTCCTTGCGCATTAGACGGCGTCGAAGCTTCCACGACCGTCCCTTCCGCCGTCCACCCGCCCTGGAGTCTGTCCGTGATCACCGCTTCCGGCATCGAGTTGCGCGCCGGCGCGCGCGTACTCATCGAGTCCGCTTCCTTCCGTATCGCCAAGGGCGACCGCATCGGCCTGGTCGGCCGCAACGGCGCCGGCAAGACCACGCTCACCAAGTGCCTCGCGGGTGAGGGCATCCCCGCGGCCGGCACCATCACCCGCTCCGGCGAGGTGGGCTATCTCCCGCAGGACCCGCGCACCGGCGACCTCGACACCCTCGCCCGCGACCGGATCCTCTCCGCCCGCGATCTCGACTCCGTGCTGAAGAAGATGCGCGAGAACGAGGACCGGATGGCGAACGGCCAGGGAGCCACCCGCGAGAAGGCGATGAAGAAGTACGAGCGCCTGGAGACGGAGTTCCTCACCAAGGGCGGCTACGCCGCCGAGGCCGAGGCCGCCACCATCGCCGCCGCGCTGGGGCTCCCCGACCGGGTGCTCGGCCAGCCCCTGCACACGCTCTCGGGCGGTCAGCGCCGCCGGGTCGAGCTCGCCCGCATCCTGTTCTCGGACGCCGACACCCTGCTCCTGGACGAGCCGACGAACCACCTCGACGCCGACTCCATCGTCTGGCTGCGCGACTACCTGAAGACCTACCGCGGCGGCTTCATCGTCATCTCCCACGACGTCGACCTGGTCGAGACGGTCGTGAACAAGGTCTTCTACCTGGACGCGAACCGCTCGAACATCGACGTCTACAACATGGGCTGGAAGCTGTACCAGCAGCAGCGCGAGGCGGACGAGAAGCGCCGCAAGCGCGAGCGCCAGAACGCCGAGAAGAAGGCCGCGGCGCTCAACTCCCAGGCCGACAAGATGCGCGCCAAGGCCACCAAGACGGTCGCCGCGCAGAACATGGCCCGGCGCGCCGAGCGCCTGCTCTCGGGCCTGGAGGACGTCCGCATGGCCGACAAGGTCGCCAAGCTGCGCTTCCCCGACCCCGCCCCCTGCGGCAGGACCCCGCTCACCGCCGAGGGCCTGTCGAAGTCGTACGGATCGCTGGAGATCTTCACCGACGTCGATCTGGCGATCGACAAGGGCTCCCGGGTCGTCATCCTCGGTCTGAACGGTGCGGGCAAGACGACCCTGCTGCGGCTGCTTGCCGGTGTGGAGAAGCCCGACACCGGCGAGGTAACCCCTGGCCACGGCCTCAAGCTCGGCTACTACGCCCAGGAGCACGAGACGCTCGATCCGGACCGCACGGTCCTGGAGAACATGCGCTCCTCCGCGCCCGACCTCGATCTGGTCCAGGTGCGCAAGACGCTCGGTTCCTTCCTGTTCTCCGGGGACGACGTGGACAAGCCCGCCGGGGTCCTCTCCGGCGGCGAGAAGACCCGCCTCGCGCTGGCCACCCTCGTCGTCTCGTCCGCCAACGTCCTGCTCCTCGACGAGCCCACCAACAACCTCGACCCGGCCAGCCGCGAGGAGATCCTCGGCGCGCTGCGCACCTACAAGGGCGCGGTCATCCTCGTCACCCACGACGAGGGAGCGGTCGAGGCGCTGGAGCCGGAGCGGATCATCCTGCTGCCGGACGGCGTCGAGGACCTGTGGGGCAAGGACTACGCCGACCTGGTCGCCCTGGCATGACCGCCGCCGGGGGCCGTGCGGCCCCCGGTCTCCGGGCCTGTGGTGCACTGATCCACTCCGTATGGATCATTCGGCCGACACGTGATCCATCATCTGTGTGAGTGCGTCTCGTACTACGGCGTGGCGACGAGCGGATTGCCGCCGTCCGTGTCCCGGTCGGCGCCGGCTCCTGCCCACCCGTTCTGACCTGGCCGTTCTTCGGAAAGATCGGCCTGACGTGCGACTACGGGCACTCGGAATCATGGGCTCCGGTCGTGGCGACGGCCCCGCGCACCGCAAAGCTCGTCGTACGGACCTTGCCGAATGGGTGGCCAGGAAGCCCGCAAGGGGTGATCATGAGAAGTCCAGAGCGCACTTCCCATGAGGAGGCACGGGTGGCCGAGACTCTGAAGAAGGGCAGCCGGGTTACCGGCGCCGCGCGCGACAAGCTCGCGGCAGACCTGAAGAAGAAGTACGACTCCGGTGCGAGCATCCGGGCGCTGGCCGAAGAGACCGGCCGTTCCTATGGATTCGTCCACCGGATGCTCAGCGAGTCCGGAGTCACGCTGCGGGGACGCGGCGGAGCAACACGAGGCAAGAAGGCTTCGGCCTGACGACCTGGCTCCTTCGGTCCACCGGTTCCAGGCGGTGGCCACCCGGTCGGTCGGTTGCCCGACCGGGTGGTTACTGTGCAGTCGCTTAGCTAATCTGCACCTGACTGCCCTTGAACCGGAGGCGCCCCCATGACTTCGCTCGACTCTGTGCTCGACAAGGACGGCGTACGGCTCACCGTCGAGGACGCTGTTGCCACGGTGACCCTGACCAACCCGGACAAGCGCAACGCCCAATCTCCCGCTCTGTGGCGGGCGTTGGCGCAGGCGGGTCGGTCACTGCCGGGCACTGCACGGATCGTGGTGCTGCGCGGTGAGGGCAAGTCCTTCTCCGCCGGTCTCGACCGGCAGGCGTTCACGCCCGAGGGCTTCGAGGGTGAGCCGTCCTTCCTCGATCTGGCACGGGGCTCCGACGCGGAGCTCGACGCTGTCATCGCCGAGTACCAGGAGGCATTCACCTGGTGGCGTCGCAGTGATGTCATCACGATCGCGGCCGTTCAGGGCCATGCGATCGGAGCGGGCTTCCAGCTCGCCCTCGCCTGCGATCTGCGGGTCGTGGCGCAGGACGTGCAGTTCGCCATGCGCGAGACCAGTCTCGGACTCGTCCCCGACCTCACCGGCACGCACCCCCTGGTGTCGCTCGTCGGCTACGCCCGCGCGCTCGAAATCTGTGCGACGGGCCGCTTCGTGCATGCCGAGGAGGCCGAGCGCACCGGCCTGGCCAACCTCGTGGTGCCCGGCGACGAGCTCGACGGCGCCGTCCGCGATCTCGCCTCCGCGCTTCTCGCCGCCCCGCGCGACGCCATGATCGAGACGAAGGCGCTGCTCCAGGGTGTCCAGGGCCGCTCCTACGAGGAGCAGCGCACCGCCGAGCGCGCGGCGCAGGCGCGCCGGCTGCGGGATCTCGCGGGTATCGGGGACTGACACCGGGCGGCCGGCCGTCCCCCGAGTGGGCGAGTCGGCCGCCGTGCGATTTCCAGCGGCGCCGGCCTCGCCGTCTCCTCCGGCCCGGCCCGTCGATCCCGGCCTGTACGGCCCCACCTCAGCCGTGCCGTATCGGCGCCGGTCGCCGGCGAGACCAGGCGCATCTCCGGAGCGAATGCGGGCATCCCGTCCTAATGTGGACATCGAAGCCCGCAATCGCCCGGAAAGGACACACGGCGATGACTGAAACCGCGCCGGGGAACCGGCCCGACACCTCCGGCAGAGATCTGTCCGGCTCGGGCGAAGAGCCGAGGAAGCCGTCGACGACCAAGAGGGGTTCCGGGGACCCCGCGTCCCGTGGACGCACCACCATCGCCGACGGAGTGGTCGAGAAGATCGCCGGACTCGCGGCTCGTGACGTCATCGGCGTGCACGCGATGGGCAGCGGGGCGTCCCGTACCTTCGGAGCCGTCCGCGACCGCGTACCGGGCGGCAGCCGCTCCAGCGCCAGCCGCGGGGTCAAGGCCGAGGTCGGCGAGGTGCAGACCGCGCTCGACCTGGACATCGTCGTGGACTACGGCGTCTCCATCGCCGACGTGGCCCGCGCGGTCCGCGAGAACGTGATCTCCGCCGTCGAGCGCATGACAGGTCTTGAGGTCGTCGAGGTCAACATCGCGGTCGGCGACGTCAAGCTGCCCGATGAAGAGGACGACGAGCCCGAGCCACGTATCCAGTAGAGGAGCTCACGATGAGCATGGCTGTGGTCGGCCTGATCGCCGGCATGGCGCTCGCCTTCGCCGGATACTTCGGCGGTTTCGGCGCGTTCCTGCTGGTCGCTGCCTTGGGGGCGGTCGGCTTTGTGGTGGGCCGGTTCCTCGAGGGTGACCTCGAACCCGGAGAGTTCTTCCGCAGTCGCGAGCGCGGCGACCGGCCCCGGTGACCGCCGTGTCCGCCGGTCCCGCCCCCGAAGGCGGGGGAAGCGTCGCAGCCGGCGAGCGCGGGGCGACCGTCATCGCCGACCGGGTCGTGGCGAAGATCGCCGCGCGTGCGGCACGCGAAGCGCTGCACGCCGTCCCGGAAGGCGGCAGTCCGCCCCATGCCTCGGTGACGGTGCACCATGACATCGCCCGTGTACGGGTGACCCTGGAGCTCGACTACCCCTCCGACATCGGAGCGCAGTGCGGCGCCGTGCGTCGCCGGGTCGCGGAGCGGGTAAACGCGTTGGCGGGGATGGACGTGCCCGAGGTCGCCGTGATCGTCGAACGGCTGCACTCGGTGCACTCACGCTCGGCCGGGCAGGGGAGGATCAGATGAGTGAGCCGGTACCGCCCGCGGCACCCGTGCTTGACCTCGACCAGTCCGCCTCGGCCGCGGCCTACGACCGCCCCGGGGCGACGGGGGAGGGCGACGGCGGCAGGGCAGGACGCTTCTGGTCCGTGCGCAGGGTGCCGGCGGCACTGCTGGCGCTCGTCGTGCTCGGCGGGGCGGGCGTCCTGCTGTACGACGTCGCCGCCGTCCGGGCGGGCCGGCCGGGCATGCAGTGGCGCCGCGTCACGGCGGAGCGCCTCGCCGGCTGGCAGGTCGACAACACCTGGGTGATGGTGGCCGCGTCCGTCGCGGTGCTCCTCGGCCTCGTTCTCCTCGTCCTCGCCCTGAGCCCGGGCCTGCGGCGGCTCCTGCCGATGCGGCGCGAGACCCCCTCTGTCCGGGCGGCCCTCGACCGGCAGGCGGCGGCCCTGGTGCTGCGCGACCGGGCGATGGAGGTGTCCGGGGTGCAGTCCGTCCGGGTGCGGATGCGACGCCGCAAGGTGTCCGTGCGGGCCCGCTCCCACTTCCGCGAACTCGACGACGTACGCCGGGACCTGGACACCGCGGTGGGCTTCGGCATCAGCGAACTCGGGCTCGCCAAGCCGCCGTCCCTGGCCGTGCACGTCGGCCGGCCCGCGAAGAAGGGGTGAGGCCGCATGCTCCGGATCGTCAACCGGGTCCTGATCGGCCTCGCCGGGCTGGTGCTCGTATGTCTGGGCGGAGGGGTGCTCGCGGCCGCGGCGGGCCTCGCGGTGCCGTCCTGGTGGCCCTGGGACGGACGGCACGACGTCCTGCTCAGCGACGCGGACCGGGAGCGGTGGCGGGGCGAGGGCTGGTGGTGGCCGGTGGTCATCGCGGTCCTCGCGCTGCTGGTGCTCCTGGCGCTGTGGCACTTCATCGCCCAACTGCGCCGCAAGCGCCTGGCGGAGGTCCTGGTCGAGAGCGGCGACGGCGAGGGCGCGCTGCTGCGTGGCCGGGCGCTGGAAGGCGTCCTGGAGCGCGAGGCGGAGTCCCTGGACGGGGTCGCCGACGCCCACATCATGCTCATGGGCAGCCGTACGGCCCCGGCGACGCGCGTGGGCCTCCTGCTGGAGCCGCATGCGTCCCCCCGTGAGACGCTGGCGCGCCTGACGGACGAGGCGGTCACCCACGCACGCGAGTCGGCGGGACTGGAGTCGCTGCCGACGGAGGCTCACCTGCGCGCGGCGAAGCACACCCCGCGCAGGGTGTCCTGACGGCGGACCGGTTCGTCCAGGGCGGTCAGAAGCCGTGGCGTGCGCCACCGTCCACCGGGAGCATGATGCCCGTGAGATACGAGGCGGCGGGGGAGAGCAGGAAGGCCGCTGTCCGGCCGAACTCCTCCGGGGCGCCGTAGCGCCGCAGCGGAATACGGGACTCGTTCGACGCGCGGGCCGCGTCCGCGTCCCCCGAGAGCGCATCCAGTTCGCGCACCCGGTCCGTGTCGATACGCGCCGGCAGCAGGCCCACCACGCGGATGCCCTGCGGGCCGAGTTCGTCGGCGAGGGACTTCGCGAAGCCCGCGAGTCCCGGGCGCAGCCCGTTCGAGATGGTCAGGCCGGGGATCGGCTCGTGGACCGAGCCGGACAGCACGAAGCCGATGACGCCGCCCTCGCCGAGCGCCGCCGCGGCGGTGCGCGCCATTCGCACCGCTCCGAGGAACACCGACTCGAACGCCGACTGCCACTGCTCGTCGGAGTTGTCCGCGGCGAACCCGGGCGGCGGCCCGCCCACACTGATCAGCACCCCGTCGAAGCGCCCGAAGTGCGCCCGCGCGGCGGCGATCAGGCGCTCCGCCCCCGACGAATCGGCGTTGTCCACCGAGACCCCGACGGCGTTCGCGCCGAGTTCGGCCGCGGCGTCCGCGACCGTCTTCTCGTCGCGCCCGGTGATGACGACCTTCGCCCCGTCGGCGACCAGCGCACGCGCGGACGCGTTCCCCAGCCCTCGCGAGGCACCCGTGACGATGTAGACGCGGTCCTTCAGTCCAAGATCCATGGGCCTATCCTGCATCCTCGTCCGCGCTCAGCGCGAGAGCCGTGTGCACCAGAGCGATATGGCTGAACGCCTGCGGGAAGTTCCCCAGCTGCCGCCCCGAGACCGGTTCGTACTCCTCGGCCAGCAGCCCCACGTCGTTGCGCAGCGAGAGGAGCCGCTCGAACAGCTCCCGCGCCTCCTTCTCCCGGCTCGTCATCCGCAGTGCGTTCGCCAGCCAGAACGAGCACGCGAGGAACGCCCCCTCGTCGCCCGGCAGCCCGTCGACCGTGCGGCCCTCCGTGCTGTAGCGCCGGACCAGCCCGCCCTGCGTGCCGAGTTCGGCGCGGACCGCGTCCACCGTCCCGATCACCCGCGGGTCCTCGGGAGGCAGGAATCCCACCTGGGGGATGAGCAGCGTCGCCGCGTCGAGCTCCTTGGAGCCGTAGTACTGCGTGAAGGTGTTCCGCTTCGGGTCGTACCCCTTCTCGCACACCTCCCGGTGCACCTCGTCCCGCATGGCCCGCCAGCGCGCCACGTCACCGCGCAGCGCCGGTTCCTTCTCCAGCGTCCGCACCGCGCGGTCCGCCGCCACCCAGGCCATCACCTTGGAGTGCACGAAGTGACGGCGCGGGCCCCGTACTTCCCACAGGCCCTCGTCCGGCTCACGCCACTTCGACTCCAGGAAACCGAGCAGGCTCAACTGGAGGTACCACGCGTGATCCTCCGGCGCGAGGCCCGCCTCCCGCGCCAGGTACAGGGAGTCGATGACCTCGCCGTAGACATCGAGCTGGAGCTGGTCCACGGCGGCGTTGCCGACGCGCACCGGACGGGAGCCCTCGTACCCGGCGAGCCACGGAAGCTCCGTCTCGGGCAGTCGCCGCTCCCCGGACAGGCCGTACATGATCTGCAGATCGGCCGGGTCGCCCGCAACCGCCCGCAGCAGCCAGTCGCGCCACGCCTCGGCCTCGTCCTGGTAGCCGGCCGCGATCATCGCACCCAGGGTCAGGGTGGAGTCGCGCAGCCAGCAGAAGCGGTAGTCCCAGTTGCGTACGCCGCCGATCTCCTCCGGCAGCGAGGTGGTCGGGGCGGCGGCGATCCCGCCGGTCGGCGCGTACGTCAGCGCCTTCAGCGTGATGATGGAGCGGATCACGGCCTCGCGGTAGGGCCCCTTCATGTCGCACCGGTGGGCCCACTCCTCCCAGTCCGCCATGCAGGACTCCAGCGCCTCGTAGGGGTCGACGAGGTCGGGCCGCGGCTCGTGCGAGGGGTGCCAGGTGAGCACGAACGCCACCTTCTCGCCCTCGCGGACCGTGAAGGAGGAGACCGTGCTGTACTGCTGGCCCCATGTCTTGACCTCGGGTTCGCTCCGCAGCCACACCGAGTCCGGTCCCGCGATCGCGACCCGGTGGCCGTCCTCCCGGCGCATCCACGGCACGATCGAGCCGTAGTCGAAGCGCAGCCGCAGCGTCGAGGTCACCTCGACCCGGCCGCTGACGCACTCCACGATGCGCATCACATCGGGGGTCGCGTCGCGTTGGGGCATGAAGTCGATGACCTTGACCGTGCCGGTGCGCGTCTCCCAGACCGTCTCCAGGACGAGCGAGTCCCCGACGTAGCCGCGCCGGGTGCAGATGCCGGCGCCCTCGGGAGCGATCCGCCAGTGGCCGTTGTCCTTGTCGCCGAGGATGGCGGCGAAGCATGCCGCGGAGTCGAAGCGGGGCAGACAGAGCCAGTCGATGGATCCGTCCGTGCCGACCAGGGCCGCGGTCTGCAGATCGCCGATGAGCGCGTAGTCCTCGATGCGTAGGGTCACGCAGTGGCGTGTTCCCTTCGCGCGCCGCCGTTAAGCAGGCGATATGCCCTTCCCGAGGGGCCGTCAGACGTTCGCGGGCGCCGGCTCCGGCGTGCTCCGTGCCGCCGCGGTCAGCCGGTCCCGCTTCTCCCTGCGGACGAGGATCACCCAGCCGACGGGTACCCCCGCGGTGAACAGCCACCACTGGACGGCGTACGCCATGTGGGCGCCGATCGACTGGTGGTCGGGTTCGGCGATCGGTTCGGGGCTGCTTCCGGCCGGCTCGGGGGCCGACTGCTCCAGATAGCCGCCGAGCACCGGCCTGCCCAGCGCCTTCGCCTGCTGCGCGCTGTTGATCAGCATGATCTGGCGGGGCGGCAGACCGGTGAGGTCCTTGATGCCGCTGTCCTTCGTCGTCTCGTCCGCCTTGAGCCGGCCGGTGATCGTCACCGTGCCCCGGGCGGCCGGCGGGACGGTCGGGAAGGCCTGCTGGTCGGCCGCGGTGGGGATCCAGCCACGGTTGACGAGGACGGCCCGGCCGTCGGCGAGCACCAGAGGGGTGAGGACGTGGAAGCCGACCCGCTCGTCCGCATTGGTGCGGCGGCGGACGACGACCTCGTGTGCGGTGTCGTACGTGCCGGTGGCGGTGACGCGGCGCCAGTAGTCCGCGCGGGGAACGGTGTGCCCGGGGGAGGTGAGCTCGGTCACCGGGACCGGCTTCGCCTCCAGGTTCCGGGCGATCAGCGCGTTCTGCTCGACCCGCCGTTCATGGCGGTGCAACTGCCAGAAACCCAGCTCGACCATCGTGGGGATGAGAACGAGGCCGATGAGGGTGAGGATCACCCACTGCCGGGACAACAGGAAGCGGTACACGGCTTCGACCGTACCCGCTGCGGCGCGGCGCCCGGACGGTGGGTCCCCGTCCGGGCCGGCTCCGCCGGACCTCACACCTTGTCGACGATGCCCACCTGTCCCTCCGCCCGGGCGCAGTGCCCGCCGCAGTACCAGTGGCCCTCGACCTCGACGCCCTGGCCGATGATCTGGACCCGGCAGTGCTCACAGATGGGCGCCATGCGGTGAATGGCGCAGGAGAAGCAGTCGAAGACGTGCACCGCGCCCTGCGCGTGCACCTCGAAGGACATGCCGTAGTCGTTTCCGCAAACCTCGCAACGTGCCATGCGCCACAGGGTGCGGGGCACGGTCGCCGAAGCGTGGGCGGCACGCCCGGTCATCACCCGTCTGCCGGGTCCACATCCCGCAGCAACTGGGTGAACGCCGCCTCGTCGATCACCGGGGTGCCGTACGCCTTCGCCTTGACGGTCTTGGAGGTGGCCGAGTCCGGGTCGTTGCTCACCAGCAGACTGGTGAGCCGGGAGACGCTGGTGGCGATGTGGAGCCCTGCCTCGATCGCCCGGTCCTCCAGCAGCTCACGCTCCACGGAGGTGTCGCCGGAGAACGCCACCCGCATGCCCTGCTTGAGCGGCTTGTCCGCTTCGTACCGTCCGGGGTTGGGATAGGGGCAGGCCGGGCGGCGGCGCGCGGGACGCCAGGTGCCCCGCCCGTAGGGCGACTGTCCGTACGACGGCTGATGGCCGACGCGCGGGGTGACGGGGGAGTCCGACCACTCGGTCAGGGGACGGCATTCGAGGAGCGGCAGCCGCACCCCGTCCCTGGCCGCGGTGTGCAGACTCGGCCGGAACGCCTCGGCCAGCACCCGCGCGTCGTCGAGCGCGTGGTGCGCCCGCTGCTGAACGACCCCGAAGTGCGCGGCGAGTGACGCCAGCTTGTGGTTGGGCAGCGGCAGCCGGAGCTCCTTCGCCAGAGCGATGGTGCACAGCCGCTGACGGGTGGGCGCCGTCTCCCGCGCCCGGGCGTACTCCCGCGCGATCATCGACCAGTCGAAGATGGCGTTGTGCGCGACGAGCACCCGGCCGTCGAGCCGTTCGGAGAAGTCGGCGGCGATGTCCCCGAACAGCGGGGCGCCTTCGAGCACATCGCTGGTCAGTCCGTGGATCCACACCGGTCCCGGATCACGCTCGGGATTGACCAGGGTGTACCAGTGGTCCTCGACTTCGCCCCGGGCGTCGAGGCGGTACACGGCAGCGGAGATTATCCGGTCGTCGCGGGCGAGTCCGGTGGTCTCCACGTCGACGACCGCGTATCCCCGGGGATACGCGGTCGGCCACGGTGCCGCTGTCGAGATGTCGTCGAGCATGGTCACAGAGAATACGGGCCGGGACTGACAACACCTGCCCGGGCGTCACCTGACCGTGTACCGGAACGGACGGCACCGGCCGGTGCTGTCACCCCAGTTCGGGTCCGCGGTCCGGGTCCGCCTCGCGGGTCGGCGCCGGCGGTTCGAGGAGCGCGCTCACCAACGCCCGTACCGACGTCTCGAACAGCTTCTCCGGCTCCGCCGGCCGCGACAGCGCCCTCGCCAGTGCCGGGTCGTGCTCCGCGGTCCGGGTGTCCCACAGCTCCTCACGGGCGGGGGACTGGACGGGCGATCGGTCACGGTTGCGCTCGACGAGTACGAAACCGACGACCTGGTACTGCACCGAGCGCACCACCTCCGCGGCCCGGGCCCCGCGCAGCCCGGCCGCGTGCACCTCGTGGACGAGGGCCTGCTGCGCGGGCAGGAACATCCGGTCCGTCAGGCCGCGTTCGTGCACCATCGCGATCAGATGGGGCCGCTCGCGCAGCTCGCGGTGGAGGCGGCGGGCGACGGAGACGATGCGCTGCGCCGGGGTGCGGCCGGCGGGCCGGATCGCTCCCATCTCGTGCACCGTCCGCTCGACCAGCGCGTCCAGAAGGGACTCGCGGTTGCCCACGTGCCAGTAGATCGAGGTGACGGCCGTGCCGAGTTCGGCGGCGAGCTTGCGCATGGTGAGGGCCTGCGGGCCGAGCTGCCGGACGAGGGCGGCCGCCGCGTCGAGAACGTCGTCACGGGTCAGGGCGGTACGGGTCATCGTGCCCTCAATTCTCGTGCCTGCACGGCTCTTTACCCTTCATCGGCTCCGGTGTAACTGTGTTACAGCCCGCTGTGCGGCGGACCCCCGGAAAGGCACTCCCAGGAAGGGCGGTACGACATGACACGCGTACGGTACGGCGCGCGCTCGGCAGCCGAGATCTCCGCTGCCCGCGCGGCAGGAACCACCCTCCCCGACATCTGGTCGACGGGTGTCGTCGCGGTGTGGGAGAGCGACCCGGACGCGGTGGCCGCCGTACTGCCACCGCCGCTGGCGCCCGCCGAACGGCCGCTCGTACGAGCCGCCGTCAGCCGCGTGCAACTGCCCGGATATCCGCTCGGCGCCGGCTCGGTCGCGGTATCGGCCCGGCATGAGGGGCACGAGGGCTGGTATCCGCTGGTCATGCCGATGACCCACGAACGCGCGCTGATCGGCGGCCGTGAGGTGTTCGGGGAGCCGAAGAAACTGGGCGACGTCACCCTGGAACGGGACGGACTCGTCGTCCGGGCCGCTCTCGCCCGGCACGGCATCGCCTTCGTGGAGGTGCGCGGCGCCGTCGCCGGACCGCTCCCGTTGCCGGAACCGGCCGAGAAGCTCGATTTCTACTTCAAGTTCCTGCCGGCCGTGGACGGTTCGGGGTTCGACGCCGATCCCGTCCTCGTGCACTGCGTCCGCCACGAGAAGGTCCGCAGACTGGAACGGCTCACCGGCGACGTGGTGCTCCGCGAGTCCATGTACGACCCCGTCGCCGACCTCCCCGTACGCCGCGTCGTCGAGATGACCATCGGCGAGAAGACCAGCGACCAGAAGGGCATGGTCGCCGGGCGGGTGAGCGCGCGGGAGTTCCTGCCCTACCTCCACCAGCGCTACGACGACCCGCAGCAGATCCTGGACGGCCCTCCCGCCGGGAGCGTCCGATGAGACTGACCGAGGGACAGGTCGCCGTGGTCACCGGCGCCGCCAGTGGCATCGGACGCGCGATGGCACGGCGGTTCGCCGCCGAGGGTCTCGCGGTGGTCCTCGCCGACGTCGAGGAGAGCGCCCTGCGCGAGGCCGCCGGTGAACTCGCCGGCGACGGCGCGAAGGTGCTCGCCCGGGTGGTCGACGTCTCCGACCGCGACGCGGTGTTCGCGCTGGCCGACGCCGCCTACGAAGCCTTCGGCGCCGTGCATGTGCTCTGCAACAACGCGGGCGTCGGATCGGGCGCCGAGGGACGGATGTGGGAGCACGAGCCCAACGACTGGAAGTGGGCCTTCGCTGTCAACGTCTGGGGTGTCTTCCACGGCATCCAGGCCTTCGTACCGCGGATGATCGCGGGCGGCGAGCCCGGCCATGTCGTCAACACCTCCTCCGGCGACGGAGGCATAGCCCCACTGCCGACCGCCTCCGTCTACGCCGTCACCAAGGCGGCGGTCGTCACCATGACCGAGTCGCTGTACGCCCATCTGAAGGCGGAGAACGCCCGCGTCGGCGCCTCCGTCCTCTTCCCCGGCCCCCACATGCTCCGTACCGGACTGTGGGAGTCGCACCGCAACAGGCCCGCGCGCTATGCGAAGGAACGGCCCCGCAGAACCCCGTACCGCACCCTCGGCCAGTGGGAGGCGGCGATGAAGGAGGCCGGACAGGACGTGGCCTTCACCCCGGTCGAGGACGTCGCCGCGTTCGTCGTCGAGGGCATCCGTGCCGGCCGTTTCTGGATGCTGCCGCCGGGCGAGCACAGCGACCGGCAGATCCGCGCCCGGTCGGCGTCGATGCTCGACCGGACCGACCCCTCCTACCTCGAGCGCTTCATCCTGGATTGAGGACGTGTCATGACGGACCGGAACGACCCGTACCTGATCATCTCCTCCGACTGCCACGCCGGACTGCCGACGGAACGGTACCGGCCCTATCTGGACGCCCGGTTCCACCGCGCGTTCGACGAGTTCCTCGCGGGCCGGGACGCCCGGCGCGAGGAGATGACCCGCCTCGGCGTGCGCAACGAGGACTTCGCGGCCCGCTGGTTCAGCGACAACGAGGAGGGCCTGAAGGGAGGTTGGGACTCGGATCAGCGCATCAAGGAACTCGACGGCGACGGGATCGCCGCCGAAGTGGTCTTCCCCGACGCGGACGCCGTCGACAGCGGCACGGCCGCGCCCTTCGGCGTCGGGCTCGGTCTCCGCGGCGACCAGGACCCGGACCTCGGGATGGCCGGGGCCCAGGCCCACAACCGGTGGCTCGCCGAGTTCGTCGGCGAACACCCCGAACGGCACTGCGGGGTGGCCCTGCTGCCCGTCACGGGCGAGGTCGGGCGCGTCGTCGCCGAGATCCACCGGGCCAGGGAGTCGGGCCTCGGCGCCCTGATGATCCCCTCGATGTGGATGGACAAGGCCCCGTACCACGACCGGCGGTACGACCCGGTCTGGGCGGCCGCCGAGGAGACGGGCATGCCCCTGGTCACCCACTCCGGCGCGGCGCCCCGCCACGAGTACGGCGACCATCTGGGCATCTACGTCTCCGAGGTCACCTGGTGGCCGGCCCGCCCGCTGTGGTTCCTGCTCTGGTCCGGAGTCTTCGAGCGCCACCCGGGGCTGCGGTTCGGCGTCGCCGAGTCCGGCTGCTGGTGGCTGCCGAACCTGCTCTGGTTCATGGACCGGCTCTACCTCGGGGCGCACGGCGGCAAGAAGCTCTCCCCGTTCGCCGAACTGCGGCGCCCGCCCAGCGAGTACCTCGACCGGCAGGTCTTCGTCTGCGCCACCAACACCAAGCGCCGTGAACTCGCCCAGCGGTACGAGATCGGCGTCGACAACATCCTGTGGGGCAGCGACTTCCCGCACCCCGAGGGCACCTGGCCGAAGACGCGGGAGTGGCTGAGGAACACCTTCCACGACATCCCCGTCGCGGAGACCCGCCGGATGCTCGGACTGGCCGCCGCCGAGGTCTTCGGCTTCGACACCGCGAAACTGGAGCCCGTTGCCCGGCGTATCGGCCCCACACCGGCAGAGCTCGGCCAGTCCGCCGACCAGCAGGCCGTGGAGGCATCCTGGGCCGCGTCGCGCGACGTGGGCCGGCACTGGCTGACCGACCACGACTTCCCGGTCCTGGGGGTCTCCTGATGCCCGCCGACCGCTACACCGTCATCTCCGCCGACTGCCACGCCGGGGCCGACCTCCTCGACTACAAGCCGTACTTGGAGAAACGCCACCACGACGACTTCGACGCCTGGGCCGCCACCTACGTCAATCCGTACGAGGACCTGCTCGCCGACACGGCCGACCGTAACTGGAACTCGGCGCGCAGGCTCGCCGAACTGGAGGCGGACGGCATCGTCGCCGAGGTCGTCTACCCGAACACCATCCCGCCGTTCTTCCCCAGCGCCTCGCTGATGGCCCCGGCGCCCACCCGCGAGGAGTACGAGCGACGCTGGGCGGGACTGCGCGCCCACAACCGCTGGCTCGCCGACTTCTGTGCCGAGGCCCCCGGACGCAGGGCCGGGGTCGCGCAGATCCTGCTGAACGACCCCGACGAGGCGGTGCGGGAGATCCGCCGCACCCGGCAGGCCGGTCTCACCGGCGGGATCCTGCTGCCCGGCACCCCGCCGGGCTCCGGACTGCCGGAGCTGTACTCGCAGACGTACGACCCGATCTGGGCGGTCTGCGGCGAACTCGGCGTGCCCGTCAACCATCACGGCGGGTCGGCATCCCCGCCGCTGGGCGAGGAACCGGCGGCCCGGGCGGTCTTCATGGTGGAGACGACCTGGTTCTCGCACCGGGCGCTGTGGCATCTGATCTTCGGCGGTGCCTTCCGCCGCCACCCCGGCCTCACCCTGGTGCTGACCGAGCAGGGTTCCGGCTGGATCCCGGGCGTGCTCGACATGCTCGACTACTACCACGGCAGGCTGGTCGCGGCGGCGGCGCGGACGGCGACGGCCGAGTCCAAGTTCGGTGCCGGGCTCGCCGCCGCGATGGGCCGGGGGCCGAGCGAGGTCTGGCGGGACAACTGCTTCGTCGGGGCCAGCTTCATGCGGCCCCACGAGGTGCCGCTGCGCGACCGGATCGGCCTCGACAAGATCATGTGGGGCTGCGACTACCCGCACGACGAAGGCACCACCCCCTACTCCCGCGAAGGCCTCCGCATCGCCTACGCGGGTCTGCCGCGCGACGAGATCGCGGCGATGGCCGGGGGCAACGCCGCCCGGGTCTACGGGTTCGACCTCGGCCTGCTCGACCCGATCGCGGCGAGCGTCGGTCCGACGGTGGAGGAGATCGCCCGGCCGCTGGTAAACGTCCCGCAGGGCGCGACCAGTCCCGCGTTCGCCCGGGGCGGGTCGGTGCGTGTGTGGTGACACCCGCGGTGGGAACCTCCCCGCATGAGTGGAGCGACTCCCCGAACGCCGCATGACGAGCCCCACGGCCGAGTACTCGGCTCGCGGCTGAACTGGCTGCGGGCCGCGGTGCTCGGCGCCAACGACGGCATCGTCTCCACCGCCGGTCTCGTGGTCGGCGTCGCCGGTGCCACGACCGACCGCGACGCCCTGCTGACCGCCGGCCTCGCCGGCCTGCTCGCCGGTTCGATGTCCATGGCCACCGGCGAGTACGTCTCCGTGTCCACCCAGCGGGACTCGGAGAAGGCGGCACTGACCCTGGAGAAGCGTGAGCTGCGCGACCAGCCGGACGCCGAACTCGACGAACTGACCGGTCTGTTGACGGCCAGGGGGCTGTCACGGGAGGTGGCCCGGGAGGCGGCCGTCCAGCTCACCGAGCGCGACGCGCTGCGCGCCCACGCGAGCGTGGAACTCGGCATCGACCCGGACGACCTGGCCGACCCCTGGCGCGCGGCTCTCGCCAGCCTGCTCGCCTTCACCACCGGGGCGCTGCTGCCCCTGCTGGCGATCGTGCTGCCACCGCATCAGCTCCGGCTGCCGGTGACCGTCGTCTCGGTCCTCGTGGCCCTCACCTTCACCGGCTGGTCGAGCGCCCGGCTCGGAGACGCCCCCGCGGGCCGGGCGGTGCTGCGGAACGTCGCCGGGGGAGCGGTGGCGATGGCGGTGACATACGGAGCCGGGTCGCTGCTGGGGGCGGTTGGCGTGTGACAGGGCGGTGGGTGTGTGACCGCGCGGTGGGGGGTCCGACGGCCGGTCCGCCGACGGGCCGACTGTCGGGAGACGCCAAAGGCTGCTGACATCCCGTCTCGCATACTTGTCGGTAACACCATCTAGCCGTGCCCCTCGCCGTGCCTCTACCGTGCACGCATGCCGCACCTGCCCGATGTCGTGCTGTGGTCGATACCCGCCTTCGTGCTGCTCACCGTCCTGGAGATGGTCAGCTACCGCCTCCACCCCGACGACGACGCCGCCGGATACGAGTCCAGGGACGCCGCCACCAGTCTGGGGATGGGGCTCGGCAGCCTCGCCTTCGACTTCTTCTGGAAGATCCCGATCCTGGCGATCTACACGGTGGTGTACGAACTCACCCCGGCCCGCGTGCCCGTCCTGTGGTGGACCGTGCCGCTGATGCTGCTCGCCCAGGACTTCTTCTACTACTTCAACCACCGCGGGCACCACGTGGTCCGCATCCTGTGGGCCTGCCATGTGGTCCACCACTCCAGCCGGAAGTTCAACCTCACCACGGCGCTGCGCCAGCCCTGGACGAGCCTGACCGTCTGGCCGTTCTATCTGCCCCTCGTCGCCTGCGGAGTGCATCCGGCCGCGCTCGCCTTCTGCTCGTCCGCCAGCCTCGTCTACCAGTTCTGGATCCACACGGAGCGGATCGACAAGCTGCCGCGGCCCTTCGAGTACGTCCTCAACACGCCCTCGCACCACCGGGTGCACCACGCCTCGCAGGGCGGCTACCTGGACCGCAACTTCGGCGGCATCCTCATCGTGTGGGACCGGCTCTTCGGCTCCTTCGCGCCGGAGACCGAGCGGCCCGTCTTCGGGCTCACCAAGAACATCGAGACCTACAACCCGCTGCGGGTGGCCACCCACGAGTACGCGGCCATCGCCCGCGACGTACGGGCGGCGGCCACCTGGCGGGAGCGGGCCGGGAGGGTGTTCCGCGGCCCCGGCTGGCAGCCGGCCGGCAGGGGAACCACGTCGGCGGAGGCACCCGCACCGGCCCCGGCCCCGGCGCCCGCTCCGGCTCCGGCCTCGGGACCCGCTCCGGCTCCGGAGAAGATCGCCTGACGCGTACACCGCGGGCGGCTTCATCGGGCCGTACGCGCGGGCGTACCGTGAAGTCGGACAATCATCCGATCCGACTGATCAGCAAGGACCCGCAGCATGCGCGCCACTGTCATCCACGCCCCGCACGACATCCGCGTGGAGGAGGTGCCCGATCCCGCGGTCCAGCAGCCCACCGATGTGGTCCTGCGGGTGCTGCGGGCCTGCATCTGCGGCAGCGACCTGTGGGCCTACCGCGGTGAGAGCGCTCGGCAGCCGGGTCAGCGCATCGGCCACGAGTTCCTCGGCATCGTCGAGGAAGCGGGCGCCGAGGTCACCGGATTCCGCCCCGGAGATCTGGTCGTCGCGCCCTTCGTCTGGTCCGACGGCAGCTGCGAGTACTGCGCCGCCGGTCTCCAGACCTCCTGCCCCCGCGGCGGCTTCTGGGGCTCCGTCGGCTCCGACGGTGGCCAGGGCGAGGCGGTCCGGGTGCCGTTCGCCGACGGCACCCTCGTGAAGCTGCCCGCCGAGGCCGCGTCCGACGACCGGCTGCTGACGGCGCTGCTCGCGCTCTCCGACGTCCTCGGCACCGGCCACCACGCCGCTGTCGGCGCGGGCGTGACCCGGGGCACCACGGTCGCCGTCGTCGGTGACGGAGCCGTCGGGCTCTGCGGTGTGCTGGCCGCCAAGCGGCTCGGCGCCGAGCGGATCATCGCGCTGGGCCGTCACGAGGCCCGCACCGACATCGCCCGTACCTTCGGCGCCACCGATGTCGTCGCCGAGCGCGGTGACGCGGCCGTCGAGGCCGTCCGCGAGCTGACCGGCGGCGGCGCCCATGCCGTGATCGAGGCCGTCGGCACCGAGCAGGCGATGCGTACGGCCGTCGGGATCACCCGCGACGGCGGCGCGATCGGGTATGTCGGCGTGCCGCACGGCAGCGGCACCGGCCTGGACCTGAGCGTGATGTTCGACCGCAACATCTCGCTGCGCGGTGGGGTCGCACCCGTGCGCGCCTACATCCCCGAACTGCTGCCGGACGTCCTGGACGGCTCCGTCGACCCGTCGCCGGTCTTCGACCTCGCGGTCGGGCTCGACGGCGTGCCGGCCGGCTACCGGGCGATGGACGAGCGCACGGCACTGAAGGTCCTCGTCAAGCCCTGACCGGCGCCTGCCCGCGGACGCGAAGAGCACACGGATCACACGGAGACATACAGAGACACACGGAGACGCAGGAGACGCACGGAGGGGGGGGGGGGCGGGGTGGGGGGCGGCCCCCCCCGCGCGGGGGCAAGCGGGGGACCCCCGCCCCGGGGGGGGGGGCGCCCCGGGCCGACCACCCCGAAGCGGGGGGCCGACCC
>NZ_JBHXSL010000002.1:0-6449 GCF_042714725.1 Streptomyces sp. NPDC058685 | reverse complement strand
AAAAAATATTTTTCGTGGGCCTGCTTTCGTTTTTTTAAATACTATAAACCATCACACTCCGCCCCCGCCGGCCCCCCTGGGGGGGCGCGGGGGGGTTCCGGCCCCCCCCCCCCTCCTGCGATGCGACTAGCGGCGAACCGCGTCCAGGGCGTCGGCGACGCCCGTTCCGTAGAAGCCGTTGTCCCGCTTGCCGCCGACGCAGACCGCGTCGACGGTGCCGTTGCCGTCGATGTCGTACGGGTTCGTGCAGGCCGTGTCGTCCGCCTGCGCGTACAGCATCGCCTTCACGGCGGCCGCCGAAGCGTTCAGGTGCTTCGACTTGATGAGCGCGACGACGCCCGCGACGTGCGGCGAGGCCATCGACGTACCGGCCTTGTAGCCGTAGCCGCCGTTCGGCAGCGTCGACAGGATGCGGCCGTCGACGGCCGGAGCCTCGGGCTTCTGGTAGATCGTCGAGTCACCGCCGGGGGCGGAGATGTCGATCACGCCGTTGCCGTAGTTGGAGTACGAGGACTTCAGGTTCTTCGCGCCGAGCGCGGAGACCGTGACGACACCCGGGATCTGCGTGGGAATGTCCAGGCACTCACTCGGGTCGATGACGCGCGTGCCCGGCGTGGTGTCGTTCGGGCTCGTGGTGTCCGTGAGCTCGTCCGCCGCCAGGTCCATCCGGGAGTTGCCGGCCGCGGCGACGTTCACCGCGCCCTTGCGCTCCGCGTACTTGATGGCGCGGGCGTGGGCGTCGATCAGCGCCTTCTGGTCGGCGTCGTTCTTGCAGTTGAACAGCCACGGGTCGGTGTAGTAGCTGTTGTTGGTCACGTCGACGCCGTGCTCGGCCGCCCACACGAAGCCGCAGACGACGGCCTCCGTGTAGAAGAAGCCCTCGGTGGTCGACACCTTGATGCCGGAGACCTTGACGCCCGGCGCGACACCGGTGACGCCGACGCCGTTCTTGGCCGCGGCTATCGTGCCCGCGACGTGCGTGCCGTGGTCGCTCTCGTTCGCCGCCGGCCGCCACGAACCGGGAGTGGTGTCGGGCTTGCCGGTGACGCAGTTCGCCGAGGCGCGCGTGTCGAAGTTGGGCGCGAGGTCGGGGTGGGTGTCGTCCACGCCCGTGTCGATGACCGCGACCGTGACCTTCTTGCTGCCGAGCGACTTCTTGTGGGCCTGGTCCGCCTTGATGGCGGGCAGGTCCCACTGGAGCGGCTCGAGCGGGTCCTGGTCCGCGCCGGCCTTCGTAGCGGCGGCCTTGGCCTCGGCGGCGGTGAGCGGACGCTCCGACTCGATGGCCGTGTCGGTCGCGGCGGCGAGCGGCGCGGTACGCGTGGCACCGGCCGAGTCGACACCCCTGACCTTGCGGATGGTCTTGGCGAAGTCCGGGTTCTGCGAGTGGACGACGATGACGCCTATCTGGTCGTAGGCGATCACCACCGAGCCGCCGGCCTTGGCTATGGCCTTCTTCACCGACTTGGCGGTGCTGTGACCGCTCTTGACGTTCACCACGTACGACAGCTTCGGACCGTCGGTCGCCACCACCGCGGGCGTCTCGTCCGCCGGGGCTGCCGAGGCGGCTCCCGCGGGAAGGAAGCCGAGCGAGGCCGTGAGCGCCAGACCGGCGGGCAGGGCAATGGCGCGCCGCCGTCTGGATCCCAGATGAGCCATGGGTTCTCCACATCATCCGTGACAACCGCCCAGACACCCGGTGCGCATGGGCGGGTACATGACCAGCGAAGCTATCGCCGATCTTGACCCTCATCAATGTGTTCGAGAAGAAAACCAAGAAGAAAAAGGCTGATGTTGAACCGGCCCGGCGTGCTCTCCGTGCCGTTGTCAGGGAGTGGAGCAACATCAAACCGTTCCCCGACAGCACGTTCTTTCCTGTCCACCCCACCGCACACGCGTCGCGAGGAGATTCCGTGGCATCCGATGCACCGCCGCCGAAGGGCGGTTCGGACGGCAGTCCCGCCCAGCCCACGACAGAGCAGTTCGTCGAGGTGCAGGAGAGTCCGGAATTCGGCGAACTGCGCCGCACCTACCGCTCCTTCGCCTTCCCCCTGACCATCGCCTTCATCAGCTGGTACCTGCTGTACGTGCTGCTCTCGAACTACGCGGGCGGCTTCATGGGCACCAAACTCTTCGGCAACATCAACGTGGCCTTCGTCTTCGGCCTCGCCCAGTTCGCCACGACGTTCCTCATCGCCTGGCTCTACTCGCGTTTCGCCGCGGCGAAGCTCGACCCGAAGGGTGAGGCGATCAAGTCCCGTATGGAGGCAGACCTGTGAGCGACACCCTCCAACTGGCGGCGGACAGCGCGACCACCGAGCACCGGCCGCTGATCATCACATTGTTCGCGCTCTTCGTGGTGGCGACCCTGGGCATCACCGTCTGGGCCGGCCGGCAGACCAAGAGCGCCTCCGACTTCTACGCGGGCGGCCGCCAGTTCACCGGTTTCCAGAACGGTCTGGCCATTTCCGGCGACTACATGTCGGCCGCCTCGTTCCTCGGTATCGCCGGAGCCATCGCCCTCTTCGGCTACGACGGCTTCCTGTACTCCATCGGCTTCCTGGTGGCCTGGCTGGTCGCGCTGCTGCTGGTCGCCGAACCGCTGCGCAACTCCGGCCGCTACACGATGGGTGACGTCCTCGCCTACCGGATGCGCCAGCGCCCGGTCCGTACCGCGGCGGGCACCTCCACCATCGTGGTCTCGATCTTCTATCTGCTCGCGCAGATGGCCGGCGCCGGCGTGCTCGTCTCCCTGCTGCTCGGCATCACCAGCGACGCCGGCAAGGTCGCGATCGTCGCCCTCGTCGGTCTGCTGATGATCGTGTACGTCACCATCGGCGGTATGAAGGGCACCACTTGGGTCCAGATGGTCAAGGCCGTCCTGCTCATCGCGGGCACCCTGCTCATCACCTTCCTGGTGCTGCTGAAGTTCAACTTCAACATCTCCGACCTGCTCGGCACCGCGGCCGAGAAGAGCGGCAAGGGCGCGGCGTTCCTGGAGCCCGGCCTCAAGTACGGCGTGACCGAGACCTCGAAGCTGGACTTCATCTCGCTCGGCATCGCGCTCGTCCTCGGCACCGCCGGACTGCCGCACATCCTCATCCGCTTCTACACCGTGCCGACGGCGCAGGCCGCCCGTAAGTCGGTCATCTGGGCCATCGGCATCATCGGCGGCTTCTACCTGATGACCATCGCACTCGGCTTCGGAGCGGCGGCACTCGTCGGGCCGGAGGAGATCACCGCGTCCAACAAGGCGGGCAACACGGCGGCGCCACTGCTCGCCCTGCACATCGGCGGCGTCGATTCCGCCGGCGGCGCCATCCTGCTCGCGGTGATCTCCGCGGTCGCCTTCGCCACCATCCTCGCCGTGGTCGCGGGACTGACCCTCGCCTCGTCCTCGTCCTTCGCGCACGACATCTACGCCAACGTCATCCGCAAGGGACAGGCCACCGAGAAGGAGGAGGTCCGCGCGGCCCGCTGGGCGACCGTCGCCATCGGCGTCGTCTCCATCGGCCTCGGCGCGCTCGCCCGCGACCTCAACGTCGCCGGACTCGTCGCCCTCGCCTTCGCGGTCGCCGCGTCGGCGAACCTGCCGACGATCCTCTACAGCCTGTTCTGGAAGAGGTTCACCACCCAGGGCGCCCTGTGGTCCATCTACGGCGGTCTGACCGCCTCCGTGGTCCTGGTGCTCTTCTCGCCGGTCGTCTCCGGCAAGCCCACGTCGATGTTCAAGAACCTCGACTTCTACTGGTTCCCGCTGGAGAACCCCGGCCTCGTGTCCATCCCGCTGGGCTTCCTGCTCGGCTGGGTCGGCTCGCTGCTCTCCAAGGAGGAGCCCGACAAGGGCAAGTACGCGGAGCTGGAGGTCAAGTCCCTCACCGGCACCGGAGCACACTGATCCGGTTCCCGTACGGACGGTTGTACGGGTCCACAGCGCGGCCGCGTCGTAGAGTCCTACGACGCGGCCGCGTCGTACCTCGTCACAATCGGGCCCCTACCGATGTCACAGCCCTGACGTAGGCTCGACAGCAGAGAGATCCGCACAACAGATCCAGACAGATCCGTTCCGTTCCGGGGAGGGGGCCCACAGTGCTCATCGACACCTTTGACCGTGTGGCTACGGACCTGCGCGTTTCCCTGACCGACCGGTGCAATCTGCGCTGCACCTACTGCATGCCCGAAGAGGGACTGCAGTGGCTTGCCAAGCCCGATCTGCTCAGCGACGACGAGATCGTCCGCCTCATCCGTATCGCCGTGACCACTCTCGGTGTCACCGAGGTCCGCTTCACCGGCGGCGAGCCGCTGCTGCGGCCGGGCCTCGTGGGGATCGTGGAGCGCTGCGCGGCCCTGGAGCCCCGCCCCCGGATGTCGCTGACCACCAACGGCATCGGACTCAAGCGCACGGCGGCCGCGCTCAAGGCCGCGGGCCTGGACCGTGTCAACGTCTCGCTGGACACCCTGCGGCCCGACGTCTTCAAGACCCTGACCCGCCGCGACCGGCACCGCGACGTCCTCGACGGCCTGGAGGCCGCCCGGGACGCGGGCCTGACTCCGGTCAAGGTGAACACCGTGCTCATGCCCGGCCTCAACGACGACGAGGCACCCGACCTCCTCGCCTGGGCCGTGGAGCACGACTACGAACTGCGCTTCATCGAGCAGATGCCGCTGGACGCCCAGCACGGCTGGAAGCGCGACGGCATGATCACCGCCGGCGACATCCTGGAGTCTCTGCGCACCCGCTTCACGCTCACCGCCGAGGACGACGGCGAGCGCGGCTCGGCGCCCGCGGAGCGCTGGCTGGTGGACGGCGGACCGCATCGCGTCGGCGTCATCGCCTCCGTCACCCGCCCGTTCTGCCGTGCCTGCGACCGCACCCGGCTCACCGCCGACGGTCAGGTCCGCACCTGTCTGTTCGCCCGCGAGGAGACGGACCTGCGCGCAGCGCTGCGCTCGGACGCACCCGACGAGGAGGTCGCCCGGCTGTGGCGGCTGGCCATGTGGGGCAAGAAGGCCGGCTCGGGTCTCGACGACCCCTCGTTCCTCCAGCCCGACCGCCCCATGTCGGCGATCGGCGGCTGAGCCTCAGCGCTCGCCGGCCGCTCCGGCGTTCCGTTCCCACTCCTCGAGCGTCACGACGTCCTTGAGGAAGCCGCGCAGGTCGAGGAAGTGGGACAGATGCTCACGGTGTTCGTCGCACGCGAGCCAGGTCTTGCGGCGGTCCGGTGTGTGCAGCTTCGGGTTGTTCCACGCCAGCACCCACACCGCTGCCGTACGGCAGCCCTTGGCGGAACAGATCGGGGTCTCGTCACTCACCGGATCATTGTCCCCCACCGTGCTCACTACAAAGGCGACGCCGAGCAGCCACGGGGGGAGCTGCCCGGCGTCGGTCCGTCGCTCCGACGGGGGATGCGGAGCGCGTACGAAGTATGTCACGGGTAACGGGGTGCGAGGCACCGGAACTTCATGATTGATCTGAGCTTTTCCTGAGCTTGGCAAGCCCGGGGAATTCAGCCCCGTTCGCGCTCCGGAGTCTCTTTCGCAAAGGGTCCCGCACCGGCCTCGGATTCCGTCGAGGCGCTCGCCGAAGACGTCGCCGAGGTGGTCGTCGCGGGCGGCGGGAGCATCGGCCGCGACGGTGGGGGCACGTACGTCGACGGCATCGAAGGGGCGTTCTCACGGCCCGCGTTGGCGATCACGACGGCCACATAGGGCAGCAGGACGCCGAGCGCGAGGGCCACGATCGCCACATGACGTTCCACATTCCACAAGGTGGCGGCGAGAATCACGGAAATGGTCCGTACCGACATCGAGATCACATAACGCCGCTGCCGTCCGCGTACATCATCGGCGAGACCCTGCCGGGCCCCCGTGATCCGGAAGACCTCTGCGTTCGTCTGCTTCCGCATCACGATCACCACCCGATTTCCCTGCCGGACGCTCCCTGGTCCTGACCACGTCCACGGTACGCCGCCGTTCCGCAGGCGACGAGAGGGGGTCGGGGGGACGCGCGCGGCCCGTGGCGGGGCCCGCGGCACGGATGGCGTCGCCCGACATGCGCGGTATGCCCGATGGGCCGAGACTGGCGGCGTACCTGCTCGCAGAGCCTTACAAGGAGGCAGCCATGGGCTGGTTGTGGGCCATCATCGTCGGATTCGTGCTGGGCCTGATCGCCAAGGCGATCATCCCGGGCAAGCAGCACAGCCCGCTCTGGCTGACCACCATTTTCGGCATCATCGGCGCACTGATCGGCAACGCCCTGGCGCGTGCCTTCGGCATCGCGGCCACCCCGGGCATCGACTGGGGCCGGCACGCGCTCCAGCTGGGAGCGGCGATCGTGATCGTCTTCCTCGGTGACATGGCGTACACCTCGGTACGCGGCAGCAAGAAGGAACGCGCCTGACCCGGAACGGGTCCCCTCGGCACCGCGGTCGCCGGCCGGGCTGACAGAC